>JAEYZK010000058.1 GCA_023428085.1 Pseudomonadota bacterium | reverse complement strand
CGCCACCACCGCCCAGGCCCAGGCCGCGGTCGCGCAGGTCCGCGCCGCCGAGGCGCAGCGCGCCCGCGCGAGGCTCCTGGTCGCCGAGTGCGTGCTCCGCGCGCCGCGCGCCGCGGTGGTCCAGCTGCTGCCGCACGAGCCGGGCGAGCTCACCGCGCCCGGCGCGATCCTCGTGCGCCTCGTCGATCTCTCGGAGGTGCGCGCGACCTTCTACCTGCCGAACGCGGAGCTCGCGGCCGTGCGGCCGGGCGCGCCGGCCGAGGTGGTGGCGGACGCCTACCCCGGCGAACGCTTCCGGGGGACGGTGCGCACCGTCTCGCTCGAGGCCGAGTTCACGCCCAGGAACATCCAGACGCGCACCGACCGCGACCGCCTCGTCTACCCGGTCGAGGTCGTCGTCGAGAACCGCGACGGCAAGCTGCGCGCGGGCATGCCGGTGCAGGTCACGCTGCCGGGGACGGAGCGGCGGTGACGGCGGTGGACTCCGAGGAGGCGGTCACCGTCTCCGCCCGCGGGCTCGTCCGGCGCTTCGGCGCGGTCCGGGCGCTCGACGGCCTCGGCTTCGAGGCCCGGCGCGGCGAGCTGCTCGGCCTCGTCGGCCCCGACGGCGCGGGCAAGACCACCGCGATCCGCGCGCTCGCGGGCCTGCTCGCGCCGGACGAGGGCGAGGCGCGCGTCCTGGGCGCCGATCCGCTCGGCGGGACGGTGCGCGAGCGGATCGGGCTCATGCCCCAGCAGTACAGCCTGTACCGCGATCTCTCGGTGGGCGAGAACCTCCGCTTCTTCGCCAGGCTGTACGTGCTGCCGCGGGCCGTCTTCCGGCGGCGGGCGGAGCGGCTCCTCGCGATCACGCGGCTCGCGCGGTTCGTCGATCGCCGCGCCGACGCGCTCTCCGGCGGCATGTACAAGAAGCTCGCGCTCGCCTGCGCGCTCCTGCACGAGCCCGAGGTGCTGCTCCTCGACGAGCCGACGAACGGGGTCGATCCGGTCTCGCGGCGGGAGCTGTGGGAGCTCCTCCACGAGTTCGTGGGCGGCGGCATGACCGTGCTCGTCTCGACGCCATACATGGACGAGGCGGAGCGCTGCAGCCGGGTCGCGCTCGTGCACCGGGGCAAGGTGCTGCTCGACGGCGCGCCCGGCGCGCTCCTCGCGCGGTTCGAGGACGAGGTGCACGAGGTCCAGGGCGGCGACCGGGACCGGATCGACGCGCTCCTCGCGGCCCACCCGGCGGTGCGGGCGGCCTCGCCCGCGGGCGCGCGGCTGCGGGTGGTGCTGGCGCGCGGCGCCGGGGCGGAGCTCGCGCGGGCCGTCGCCCCGCTCGGCGCCGCGCTCGTGCCTGCGCGACCGGACTTCGAGGATCTCTTCCTGGGGGTGCTGCTGGGGGGCCGGGGATGAACGGCGTCCCCGCGATCGAGGCCCGCGGCCTCACCCGCCGGTTCGGCGCCTTCACCGCCGTGGACGGCGTCACCTTCGAGGTCGCGCCCGGCGAGATCTTCGGCTACCTCGGCGCGAACGGCGCCGGGAAGTCCACGACCATCCGGATGCTCAACGGGCTGCTCGCGCCGACGAGCGGCGCGGCGCGGGTCGCGGGGCACGACGTGGCCCGTGACGCCGAGGCGGTGAAGGCCTCGATCGGCTACATGTCCCAGAAGTTCTCGCTCTACCTCGACCTCCCGGTCCGCGAGAACCTGGCCTTCTTCGGCGGCGCGTACGGCCTCGCCGGCGCGGCCCTGGCGCGGCGCGCGGACGAGGTGCTCGCGCGCGCCGCGCTGGGCGACGTGGGCGACGTGACGACGGGCGAGCTCCCCGGAGGCCTCCGCCAGCGGCTCGCGCTCGCGTGCGCCATCCTCCACCGGCCGGAGATCCTCTTCCTCGACGAGCCGACCGCGGGCGTGGATCCGCTCGCGCGCCGCGGGTTCTGGCGGATCATCCGCGACCTCGCCCGCGACGGCACCACGGTCTTCGTCACGACGCACTACCTCGACGAGGCCGAGTACTGCGCCCGCATCGGGCTCATGGTGGACGGCAAGCTCGTCGCCCTCGACACGCCCGCGGGGCTGAAGCGCGCCTGGGTGCCCGAGGACGTGCTCGTGGTCCGCGGCCGGAGGCTGCGCGAGGCCGCGGCGGCGATCTCCGGCCGGCCGGAGGTGAAGGACGTGGTGCCGTTCGGCGCGGGGCTCCACCTCCGCGTCGCGCGGGGCAGCCTGCGCCCGGAGGAGGCGGCGCGGCTCCTGTCCGCGGCCGGCGCCGCGGAGGTGAGCGTGGAGCCGGCGGAGCCGAGCCTCGAGGACGTGTTCCTCGCCGTGGTCGGCGGCGCACGCCGCGCCGAGGGGGGAGCGTGAACGACCGCCTGCGCCGCTCGCTGGTCCGGATCGGGGCGATGGCCTCGAAGGAGACCCTCCACGTCCTGCGCGATCCGCGGACGCTCGTCCTCGCGCTCGTCATGCCCGTGCTGTTGCTGTTCCTGTTCGGGTTCGGCGTCTCCTTCGACCTCGATCGCGTCCCCGTGGCCGTCGCCGACGCCGACCGGAGCGAGGCGTCCCGCGCGCTCGTCCGGCGGCTCACCGGCGCGCGCGAGCTCGTGGTCGCGGGCGAGGCCGACCCCGCCGAGGCCGACCGGCTGTTCCGCCGCGGCGACGCGGTCGCGGTGCTCGTCGTCCCCGCCGGCTACGGCGCGAAGGTGGCGCGCCGCGAGCGGATCGCGCTCCAGCTCCTCACGGACGGCTCCGACGTGACCGTGGCGAACCAGGTCCTCTCCAAGGCGGACGCCCTCGTGCGCGCCGAGACGCGGCGGCTCGCCGGCGTGGAGCTCGCGCGCGCCGAGCCTCCGCTCCAGGTGAAGCTCTGGACGCGCTACAACCCCGCGGGCCGCTCCGCGCTCTTCATGGTGCCCGGCCTCGCCGCGTACATCCTGGCGATCAGCGCGGTGCTCCTCACCGCGCTCACGGTGGCCGGCGAGTGGGAGCGCGGCTCGATGGAGCAGCTCTTCGCCTCGCCGGTGGGCCGCCTCGAGCTCGTGCTCGGGAAGCTCGCCCCGTACCTCGTGCTCGGCATGCTGGAGCTGCTCCTCGTCGTCGCGTTCGGGGCCGCGGTGTTCGGCGTCCCCGTGCGCGGCAGCCTCGCCCTCTTCCTCGTGGTCGGGTTCTTCTTCCTCGTCGGCATGCTCGGCCAGGGGCTCCTCATCTCGGTCGTCACGAAGAACCAGCTCGTCGCGACGCAGGCCGGCACGATGTCCTCGCTCCTGCCGTCGCTCCTCCTCTCCGGGATGGTGTTCCCGATCGAGAACATGCCCGCCGCGCTGCAGCTCCTCTCGCGCGCCGTCCCCGCGCGCTACCTCGTCCACGCGCTGCGCGGGATCCTGCTCAAGGGGAACGGGCTCGCCGCGCTCTGGCCCGACCTCCTGGCGCTGGTCGTGTTCGCCGTCGCGGTCCTCGCGCTGGCGACGGCGCGGTTCCAGCGGAGGCTCGCGTGAAGGACGTCCGTCGCCCCTCGGCCCGCGTCCAGCTCGCGGCCGTCTTCCGCAAGGAGATCCGCCAGACCGTGCGCGATCGCCGGATGATGTTCCTGCTCGTCGCCGCGCCGCTCCTGCAGACCCTCGTGTTCGGCTTCGCGGCGGACTTCACCGTCGACCGCGTGCCCGCGGCGGTGGTGGACCGCGACCGGACCGATCTCTCGCGCCTCCACGTGCGCCGCCTCCTCGCCGACGGGACGCTCCGCCGCGTGCCGGCCGGGCCCGACTCCGCCGAGGCGGAGGCCGCTCCCGATACCTTCCGCGGCCCCGCCGAGGCGGAGGCCGCTCTCGATGGAGGGGGCGCGGCGGCGGTCGTGATCGTACCGCCGCGGTTCGGCGCGGACCTCGTCGCGGGGCGCGCGCCGGAGGTGCAGGTGATCATCGACGGCACCGACCCGAACCGCTCCACGGTCGCGGGCGCCGCCGCCTCCCGCTACTTCGGCGAGGTCGCGGAGGACCTCGCGCGGGCGCGGCTCGCGGCGGCGGGGCGGGCCCCGCCCGCCCAGCTCGCCCTCGCGCCGCGCATCCTCTACAACCCGCCGCTCGCGTCGCCGCCGTACATGATCCCCGGCATCGCGGCGCTGCTCCTGCTCGTGGTCACCACCATCGTCACCGCCATGGGGCTCGCGCGCGAGCGGGAGATGGGGACGCTGGAGCAGGTGCTCGTGACCCCCATCCGCCCGACCGTCCTGCTGTTCGGGAAGATCGCGCCGTACGTCGTCATCGGCTTCGTCGACGTGCTGCTCCTCGTCGCCGCCGGGATCTGGATCTTCGGCGTCCCGGTCCGCGGCCCGCTCTCCGTCCTGTTCGTGGGCACGCTCCTCTACCTCCTGACGACGCTGGGCGTGGGCCTCCTCATCTCGACGATCTCGCGGACGCAGCAGCAGTCCTTCCTCGCCGGGATCCTCTTCGTCCTGCCGGCGGTGCTCCTCTCCGGCGTCATGAGCCCGGTCCGCGCCATGCCGGCCTGGCTCCAGGCGATCACCTGGGTCAACCCCGTGCGCCACTACGCCGAGGTGATGCGGAGCTGCCTCCTCCGCGGGGCCGGGTTCGCCGACCTCGCGGTGCCGCTCGCGGCGCTCGCGCTCATCGGCGGGGCGGTGTTCGCGCTCGCGGTGGCGCGGTTCCGGACGCGGCTGGGGTAGGGCGGCCACGGTACCGGATCGGGTGGCGGCGCGCCGCCATGCTGCGTCCGCGCGGGCCGCGCGCTACGAGCTGGAGGGCGCCGCCGTCCACCACCCGGGCGCCAGGGGGCCGCGATGGCCGGTCGAGCGAACGAGCTGCTGGGACACCCGCGGGACGCCCGCCTCCTGCTCCTCAACGCCGACGACCTCGGGATGTATCCCGGGGTGAACCGGGGCATCGCGCGCGCGGTCGAGACCGGCCTGGTCCGGTCGGTGAGCCTGATCGCGACGAGCCCCTTCGCGCCGGACGCGATCCGGTGGCTCTCCGGGCGGAGGGACGTCTCGCTCGCCGTGCACCTGACCCTCGTGCGCGACGTCGAGCGCGTGCCGTGGGGGCCCCTCTGCGCGCCCGCCGAGGTGCCCTCGCTCGTGGACGCCGACGGCCGGTTCCGGCCGCTCCCGCGGATGGAGGAGACGCTCGCCGCCGCGCGGCCGGAGGAGATCGAGCGCGAGTTCCGCGCCCAGCTCCAGGCGGTGCTCGACGCCGGGCTCCGGCCGACACACCTCGACTGGCACTGCACCATCAGCGGCGGCCGCCCCGACGTGTTCGAGCTGACGTACCGCCTCGCCCGGGAGCACGGCCTCGCGGTCCGCGTCGCCGAGCAGCCCTGGATCGACCGCCTCCAGGCGCTCGGCCTCCCGACCTGCGATCACCCGCTCCTCGACAGCTACGAGGTTCCGCCCGACGAGAAGCCCGGCGTGTACCACCACCTCCTGCGCGAGCTCCCCGAGGGCCTCAGCCAGTGGGCGATGCACCCCGGCAGCGGCGACGGGCCGTCGGAGGAGCTCGATCCGGACGGCTGGCGCATCCGCCGGTCCGACGCCGAGTTCCTCGCCGAGCCGGAGACGGCGCGGCTCCTCCGCGCCGAGGGGATCGTCCTCGTGGACTACCGGGCGATCCAGGCGGCGTGGCGGGAGGCAGGGGCGGTGGAGCAGGCACCGGCCGGGTGACCCCGCGGCCCGCCCCGGGCTCGGGCTCGTTCGCGGGAGCCTACTCCGGGATCGCGACCACGACCGCGGTGGAGTTGTGCCACGGGTCGAGCCGCCCGCGGAACCGGGCGATCTCGCCGTAGGTGAGGAACCCGGCCATCGGCACGTCGGGGAACACGTCGCGGACCGCGGCGACCTCGCGGTCGAAGCTCTGCCCGAGGGCCATGCCGCGGCTCCCGCAGTCGAACAGCAGCACCGCCGCCGGCGCGGCGCCGTCGAGGTTCTTGCGCGCGGCCTGGGCGGCCCTCCCGGCCGCCTCGATGAGGTTCCTGGGGTCGGCGTGGAGGATCGTCACCAGCGATCCCTCGGCGAGCTCGGCGGTGCAGACGAGGCCGCCGGTCCCGGTGACGGAGCCCGCGACGCGCACCGACCGGATCTCGTCGAGGAAGTAGACGCCGAGGGGGTTGGTGATGAGGTACTGCACGACGTTCTCCGGCCCGAGCTGGACGTCGTGGTCCTTCGCGTGGCGCTGGTACGCCTCGAACGCCGGCCGGCCGTCGAGCTCCTCGATGACGTTCCCGGTCATCTTCGTGACCGTCATCTTGAGCGCGACCGACATGCGCGGGCTCGGGGGCGTCAGGCCGTGATCGATCCCGACGCCCCACCGCGTCGGCCCGAACACGTGGAGCGCGACCCCGGCGTCGGGGCTCGCCTGCAGCCGCATCCCGACCCGCGCCGTGTTCAGGCCGAGGTCCACGCCGGCGGCCCCGCCGACCACCTGCTGGAACGGGCGCGTCTCGAGCATCACCTGCTTGAGGGCGCGCTCGCAGGTGTCCGCGAGGCCGTCGAGGAGGATCACGCTCGTGGAGTGCGGCCACCCGCGGCTGCGGGCCGTCGCCGCCAGCTGCTCGAAGTCGCGGCAGAGCTCCCGGGCGGTCTCGGCGTGGCCGCCGCGGAGGCGGGGCCCGAACGCGAGCTGGTGCACGGATCGCGGGGCGTGCACGAGGAGCACGGCCACGGCGCCCCGGGCGAACCCCTTCTCGCTCAGCTCGCCGGCGCTGGTCGCGCCGATCAGATCCGTGCACCCCGAGACCTCCGCCACCTGCGCCAGCGACGCGGCGAGGTCGTGCTTCGGCGAGGCGAACACGAACCCGTAGCTCGGGGGGAGGCCGTCGAGGGCGCGCTTCGCCTCGGTCGCCGCCTCGACGCCGGCGCGATCGGTCCGGGCGATACGGGAGAGCCCGCTCCCGGCCCGCGTGACCTCGACCGGCCTCGGGCCGGACGCCGCGCCTTCCTGCATGGGGCGCGATTGCACCACGGTACCCGCGAGGACGCAACCTCCCGGGGCGGACGGGGACGGCCCTGCCGCGGGCCCGGAGAGGGGTCTCCGAAGACCACGCGGCCCGCGACGCCACTCGGGCATCGCGGGCCGCGCTCTCTACTCCCTGCAGCCGGCACGGAGGGGCCAGCCGCAGGTCACGGGACCTGCCGGACGGCTACCACGTGTAGATGCCGGCCCACGGGACGCCGCCCGCGGTGACCGAGAAGTACGTGTAGCCGTCCGTGTGCTTCGGGAGCGGGCGCGCGCCGGCGCCGCACGCCGTCGTCGCGGTGTCGGTGTTGAGGCGGATCGTGCGGCCCTCCATGTTGTAGCAACCCCAGCCGTTGATCGTGGCGTTCGTCCGGTAGCAGACGGCGCCCGTCGTGTTGAAGTTGTTGGTGTTGCCGGTGAAGGTCACCGGGTTCTCGCACGGCGCGCCGGTGCTCGTCAGGTTGAACGTGGCCGTGACGGCCTGGGCCGCGGTCACGGAGACCGTGCAGGTCGCGCCCGTGCCGGTGCAGCCCGTCCAGCCGGCGAACGTGGAGCCCGTCGCGGCGGTCGCGGTCAGGGTGACCGTGGTGCCGCTCGCGAACGGCGCCGCGCAGGTCGCGCCGCAGCTGATGCCCGAAGGCGTGGACGTGACCGTCCCGCTGCCGGCGCCGGCCTTGGTGACCGTGAGCACCGGGTCGGCCACCACGGCGGTGAAGGCCGCGTTGACCGTGCGCGCCGCGGTCATCGACACGATGCAGCTGCCCGAGCCGGTGCACGCGCCGCCCCAGCCGGCGAACGTGGAGCCCGACGCCGGGGTCGCCGTCAGGGTGACGGACGTGCCGGAGGCGATGTTGGCGGTGCAGGCGGTGCCGCAGCTGATGCCGCCCACGCTCGAGGTGACGGTGCCGGCGCCCGTGCCCGACTTCGTCACGGAGAGCGCGTACGTCGTCACGGAGGAGATGTCGAACGCCGCGTTGACGGTGCGGGCCGCGGTCATGGAGACCACGCAGCTCGCGGTGCCGGTGCACGCCCCGCTCCAGCCCGCGAAGGTGGAGCCCGAGGCCGGCGTCGCCGTCAGCGTGACGGACGTGCCGGAGTCGTACGTCGCGGTGCAGGTCGCGCCGCAGTCGAGCCCGCCGCCGCTGACCGTGCCGGCGCCCGTGCCCGACTTGGTCACCGTGAGCGCGTACCTCGTCACGGAGGACGTGTTGAACGTGGCCGTGACCGCGCGCGCCGCGCTCATCGCGACGGTGCAGGTCGCGCCCGTGCCGGTGCAGCCCGTCCAGCCGGCGAACGTGGAGCCCGACGCCGCGGTGGCGCTCAGCGTGACCGTCGTGCCGGCCGTGTACGTCGCGGAGCACGCCGTGCCGCAGTTGATGCCGGTGGGCGTGGAGGTGACGGTGCCGCCGCCCGTGCCGGACCGGGTGACCGTGAGGGCGTAGGTCGGGTCCTGCGTGCCGTCGGGCACGTTGCCGAAGACCAGCTGGCCGTTGTCATAGACCGGGATGTCGCGGACCTTGACCGGCTCCGAGCCCTGCACGAGCGAGACGCCCTTGTACGACGGGTCGTTGCTGTTGTCCCACGCGTAGCCGGGGGTCCGGATCCGGAACTGGATCTCCTTCTTCCAGTGCTGCTGGCCGCCGGGGTAGATCTTCACGCCGGTGCAGTCCACGGGGACGTAGTACAGGTTCCCGGAGGCCTGCGTCGGAGCGCCGAGCGTGCAGTCCTGCCGCTTCTCGAGGACGATCGACGAGGGGGGCGCGCCGTTGTCGAGCGTGAAGTAGTAGCGGAAGCTCAGCTTGTCGCCCATGCGGGCCGGCCACGCCGACTTGTTCGCCACGTAGACCTTGAGCTCGATGAAGTCCGAGCCGGCGGCGTTGACGGAGGCCATCGGGAAGATCTCGTCGTCGTCCCTCGGCTCCCTCGCCGGCGTCCAGACGGCGGGCGTGCCGGAGGAGTAGAGATCGAAGATGCGCACGAGCGCGGCGGTGAAGCCCGCGTTGTAGTCCGTCGCGACCTCGTTGTTCGTGTAGTTCGTCCGGTCGTCGGTGTACGCGTCGTTCGCGCTGGACGGGCCGCCGACGAGCGCGCCGTAGAGGACGTGGCGGCTCTCGACGGGGTTCGTGAGGCTGTCGAGCCAGGTGCCGTGCGAGCCGCGGTGGTGCGGCTTCGTCGGCGGGTTCACGCCGAAACCGACGACGAAGCTCCGGTTGAGCGGGTTCTTGCCGAGGGCGTAGTCGATCTGGTTCTTCGCGAAGGTCTGGTACCGCGACTTGAGGGTCGCGTCGGTGATCGAGTCGGCGTAGACGAGGGCCGCGAACGAGGTGTTGGCCGCGTAGCGGAGCGAGCCCCACTGATCGAGCACGGCCTGGCCGCCCGGGCTGTAGGTGACGCGGGTGCCGTCCGCCCCGAGCGCCGTGCCGCCGACCGTCCACCAGTTGAGCCAGCGCTGCGCGTCCTCGTGGTAGTTCTGCTTGCCGGTGAGCTTGGCGAGGAGGACGTAGGCGCCGTAGGACTTGTCGTCCCAGGCGATCGTCCACTTGTAGGACTTGATCGTCGTCTGGCTCTGGTTGCTCAGGTTCGCGTAGTAGCTCTCCGCCTTGGCGAGGTACGTGGCGTCGTTCGTCGCGCGGTACAGCCAGATGGCGCCCCAGACGAGCTCGTCCCAGTAGCCGCTCCACGAGTTGTAGAAGTTGGACACGGCGGGGTAGCAGTCGCTGTACTTGCCCCGGTAGGTGTCGGCGAAGGTGTAGAGCTGCTTCGCGTGCGTGAGGAGGGTCTCGGCGTACGCCGCGTTCGTGGGCCGGAACGCGATCGACGCGGCGGCCATGGCGGCGGCGGTCTCACCCGCGGCGTCGGAGCCGGGGCAGCTCGCGGTGATCTTGGCCGAGGGCCGGGCCATCTGCATGACCTCGGGCGCGCCCCACCAGCCGTGGTCGAGGGTGCCGTCGCCGACCTGGATGTAGAGCTCGTTCGGCGCGGTGTGGGCCTTGATGAAGTAGTCGGTCGCCCACTTGATGTTGTCGAGGATCTGGTCGAGCTGGCCCGCCTTCACGTAGGAGCTGCGGTAGTCGACCGCGCTCCAGGCCAGCATCGTGGCCGAGAAGGCCATCGGGAGCTGGAACTTCACGTGGTCGCCGGCGTCGTACCAGCCGCCGGTCAGGTCCTTGCCGACGTCGGCGCCGTCCGTCAGGCCGGAGTCGCCGCGCCATTCGACGCGGTTCGTCGCGGGCAGCTTGCCGGAGCGCTGGGCCTCGTAGAAGTAGAGGGACTTCTGGAGCGCTTCGCCGTAATTGAAGGTCTGGGCGCGGCCCGCCTGCGGGACCAGCGCGGCCGCCAGGACGGCCGCGAGCGCCAGGGAGCGCCTCGATGAGGTGAACGTGGGGATGTGCATGAGCGTCTCCGGCTCTTCCGCGCACGGGGCGCGGATACGGGGGTTCGACTCGGACTGCGTGCAGCGGACGGCACGCCTCGAATTGGAATGGGTTCACGCTAAGCCCGCGGGTGCGCGGGTGTCAACTCGGGTCGGTCCAAAACGTTCAGAATGCGCGAATTCCCCAGGGATTACCGGAGCGAAGGCGACCCTGGGTCGCCCGGCTTCCCCGCAAACGTTTTTGTGGACCGATTGAACTCGTTGTGCGTGTCCCCGATGTCGGCGCAATCGATTGGGCGCGGATCGCAAACGTGTGGTCGCCCTGCGTCCCCGGGGCGCTGGACAGGCCGCGGGGGTCGGGGTGAAACGTCTTCCGGTCGGTGCCGCGCCATGGTGTTGACGGGCGCGTGGGCGCCGCTTACCTCCCCCCACCCATGGCACTTCTCGACGAGCTGCTCGAGGCGAATCGGCGCGCCTTCCCGCGCGACGGAGATGTCGGCACCTTCGTGGCGAACCGCCACCTCTGCATCGTCACCTGCGTCGATCCGCGCCTGACCCGCTTCTTCCCCCAGGCGCTCGGCGTGGACCGCGGGCACGCGGTGGTCCTGCGCATGCCGGGGGCGCACCTCGCGCCCGGCTCGGAGGGGCTGCGCGCCCTCGGCGCGACGATCTACGTGAACGACTGCCAGGAGGTGCTGGTCATGGGCCACACCGACTGCGGCGCCGCGCGGGTCCGCGCCGACGAGCTCGCCCGGGCGATGCGCGCCCGCGGGGTGCCCGAGCGCGACGTCCCCGCCGACCCCGGCGCGTTCTTCGGGCTCGTCCGCGACGCGCGCGAGGCGGCGCTCGCCTCCGCCCGCGCGATCCGCGCCGCGCCGTTCCTCCCCCCGGGCATGCCGGTGCACGTGGCCGAGATCGACGTGCGCACCGGCGCGCTCGAGCTGCTGGAGCGGGGATATCGGAGCTGACGCGGCCTGCGGTGTCGCCGGCGGCCGCCACCCCTGCCGCCGAGGGGCGAGGCGCACAGCCCCCGGCCCAGCGCGAGGAACGGCCGGAGATCGCCCTCGGAGCCCCAGGTCCGGAGGCCGATCCGCATCGCGCGCGTCTCCTTCGGACCCTCCCCGCGGGGGCGCTCCACCCGAGCGCTTGTGTTCCGGGGCGCGCCGCGGTCGCATCGCGCCAGGAGGAGCACATGGCGCGCGCAAAGGAGCTCAAGATCCACGTCGAGAACCGCCCCGGGATGCTGGGCGAGGTGGCCTCGGCGCTGGCCGAACGGAAGGTGAACATCCGCGGCATCAACGCCTGGGTGGAGAACGACGAGGGCGTGATCCGCCTCGTGGTCGATCTCCTGCCCGCCGCCCGCAAGGCGCTCGCGAAGCGGGGCTGGAAGGCGGAGGAGGCGGACGTCCTCGCGCTGGAGCTGCCCGACAAGGTCGGCGCGCTCGCCAAGGTGACGAGCGCGCTGGGCGCCTCGGGCGTGGACATCACGCACGTCTTCGTCGGGACCGCGGGCGCCCGGAAGGCGACCGTCTTCCTGGGCGTCTCGGACCTCAAGGCCGCCTCCACCATCGCGGCGCGCGCGCTCCGCTGACCGGACGGAGCGGCGGGCGTCCGGATGGTCGCGAACGGCAGCCGGTCGTGTAGGCTGCGCGTGCGCCACCCGTCCGCCCTCCCATGACGACCCCCGCCCCGGCCCCGCCGCCGTCCCCGAAGCGACCGCACCCGCCGGGCAGCGGACGACACGCCGCGCTCGTCGCCGCCGGCATCTTCCTCTCGCGCATCGCCGGGCTGGTCCGGCAGCGCGTCTTCGCGCACTACCTCGGGAGCGGCCCGGTCGCGGGCGTGTTCAACGCCGCCCTCCGCATCCCCAACCTCCTCCAGAACCTCCTCGGAGAGGGCGTCCTCTCGAGCTCGTTCATCCCGGTCTACGCGAACCTGCTCGCGCGCGGCGAGGAGGAGGAGGCGGACCGCGTGGCCGGCGCGGTCGCCGGGCTGCTCGCGGCCGCCACCGCGGCGGTGGTGGCGCTCGGGATGTTCGCGACGCCGGTCGTCGTCCGGATCATCACCCCGGGGCTCGGGGGCGAGGACCACGCGCTCGCGATCCGGCTCGTGCGGATCCTCTTCCCCGCCCTCGGGACGCTCGTCCTCTCCGCGTGGTGCCTGGGCGTCCTGAACAGCCACCGCCGCTTCTTCCTGTCCTACGCCGCCCCCGTGGTGCTGAACGGGGTGGTGGTGGTGGCGCTCGTCGCCGCCGGCTGGGCGACGCGCGGAGAGGGCGACCGGCTCGCGCGCGAGGCCCGCGTCGCGGGGTGGGCGGCGTGGGGCTACGTCGGCGGCGCCGCCGCGCAGCTCCTCGCGCAGCTCCCGTCGACGCTCCGGCTCCTCGGCCGGCACTTCCGGCCGTCGCTCGACACGGCGCGCGCGGCCGTCCGGACGGTGCTCCACAACTTCCTCCCGGCGCTCGTCGGCCGCGGGGTGGTCCAGCTCTCCGCGTTCGTGGACCTCCTCTACGCGTCGTACGCCGGCACGCGCGGCCTCGCGGCGCTCGGGTACCAGCAGACGCTCTACCTGCTCCCGATCAGCCTGTTCGGGATGGCCATCTCGGCGAGCGAGCTCCCGGCGATGAGCGCCGCGGTGGGGAGCGCCGAGGCCGTCGCCGCGGAGCTGCGGGCCCGGCTCGAGGGCGGGCTCCGGCGGCTCGCGTTCTTCGTCCTCCCGTCCGCGGCCGCGTTCCTCCTCCTCGGCGACGTCGTCGGGGGCGCGCTCTTCCAGACGGGCCAGCAGCGGGCGGCCGACACCCGGTACCTCTGGCTCGTGCTCATGGGCTCCACGATCGGCCTCCTCCCCGCGACCATGGGCCGGCTCTACGCCTCGGCGTTCTACGCGCTCAAGGACACGCGCACGCCGCTGCGCTTCGCGCTCCTCCGGCTCGCGCTCAACGCGGCGCTGGCGTGGTTCTCCGCCGTCCGGCTGCCCGGCCTCCTCGGCGTCCCGCAGGAGCTGGGGCTCCTCGGGATCACGGCGTCGAGCGGCGTCGCGGCGTGGCTCGAGTACGCGCTGCTCCGGCGGGCGCTGGAGCGGCGCCTGGGCGGCCCGACGGGGCTGCGCGATCGCACGCTGGCGCGGCTCTGGACGTGCGCGGCGATCGCCGGGGCCGCCGGACTGGGCGTGAAGGTGGCGCTCGCCGCCTGGCGCGGGCCGATGCCCGGCGTGACCGAGCAGTGGGGCGGCGGGTTCCTGCCGCCGCCGGAGCTGCACCCGGCGCTCGCGGCCGTCCCCATCCTGGGCGTGTACGGCGCGCTCTACCTGGCGCTCGCCCTCGGGACCGCTCCGGGGGGTGCCCGCGCGGCGCTGGCGCGCGCGCGGGGCCGGATGCGATAGGCTCGCCGCGCCATGCTCGACACGATCGATCTCTCCCGCACCCTCGATCGCGCGCGCTACGAGAAGCGGTTCACCGCCCTGCGCGACCGGCTCGCGGTCCTGCAGCGCGCGATCTTCGACGAGAAGATCCCGGCGCTGCTCGTGTTCGAGGGCTGGGACACCGCGGGCAAGGGCGACGCCATCGAGAAGCTCGTCGGGCGCATCGACCCGCGCGGCTACGAGGTGCACCTCATCCGCGCGCCGAACGAGGAGGAGGAGCTCCGGCCGTTCCTGTGGCGGTTCTGGAACAAGCTCCCGGAGCGCGGCGACATGGCCATCTTCGACCACTCCTGGTACCGGCGCGTCCTCGCCGACCGGGTGGAGGAGGAGGTCCCGAGGCGCGTCTGGGAGGGCGCGTACGAGGAGATCAACCAGTTCGAGCGCATGCTCGCCGACGACGGGACGCTGGTGGTCAAGTTCTTCCTGCACATCTCCAAGGCGGAGCAGAAGAAGCGCTTCAAGAAGCTCGAGAAGAGCCCGTACGAGAACTGGCGGGTGACGAAGAGGGACTGGGCGACGCACCGCGCGTACGACGCGCACCGGACCGCCGCGGACGAGATGCTGGAGCGCACGAGCACGGCCTGGGCGCCGTGGACCGTCGTCGCGGCGACGGACAAGCGCTGGCGGCGCGTGCAGGTGTTCGAGCGGCTCGTCGCGGCGATGGAGAAGGCGCTCGAGGAGAAGCGGGCCCGCGCCGCCGCCCCGGCGTCGCCGCGGCGCGACGCGAAGCGGCCCGAGCGCACGATCCTCGACACCGTGGACCTCTCGAGGAAGCTCGCGCCGCCCAGGTACGAGAAGGAGCTGGAGCGCTGGCAGGGGAGGCTCCGCGAGCTCGAGTTCGCCTGCTACGCCGCGCGCCTCCCGGTGGTGGTCGCGTTCGAGGGCTGGGACGCCGCCGGGAAGGGCGGCGCGATCCGGCGGCTCGTCGGCGCGCTCGACCCGCGGGGCTACAGCGTGCTGCCCATCTCCGCGCCGAAGGGCGAGGAGGCGACGCACCACTACCTGTGGCGCTTCTGGCGCCTGCTGCCCAAGGCCGGCCACCTCGCGGTCTTCGACCGGACCTGGTACGGCCGGGTGCTCGTCGAGCGCGTCGAGGGGTTCTGCGCCGAGCCCGCGTGGCGGCGCGCGTACCACGAGATCAACGAGTTCGAGCGCTCGCTCACCGACGCCGGGGTGCTCGTGAAGTTCTGGCTCCACGTCTCGCCCGAGGTCCAGCTCCAGCGGTTCCGCGAGCGCGAGCGCGACCCCGCCAGGCGATACAAGATCACCGAGGAGGACTGGCGGAACCGCGAGAAGTGGGGGGCCTACGAGCGCGCCGTCCACGACATGATCACCCAGACCTCGACCACGTACGCACCGTGGACCCTCGTCGAGGCGAACGACAAGGGCTGGGCGCGGGTGCGGTGCCTGAGGACGCTGGTCGGGGCGATCGAGCAGCGGCTGTGAGGGCGGCTCCGCAGGGGGTGATGCGCACCCGTCCCCATGTCGAGGGACGCCGTCGGCGTGAACGCGCCGCGCGGCGTCCTCGACCTCCCACCCTCCCGCGGACGGAGCGTGCAAACGGAAGCGCGGTCGCTGTACGCTGTCGTGCACGGGCGCCGTTCGCCCGGCACCGGCGGGCAGGGGGCGCACATGACGATCCGGATCGTGGTCGCCTCGCAGAGCTTCGGGGCGAGGTTCCAGACGCTGGTCTTCGGCCACATGCGGCGGGCGCTCGAGCCCGGCGAGGTGATCGAGGAGTGCCAGATCGTCCGCCCGCGCGAGCAGGACTTCCTCGAGGAGCGCCTGCGCGCCGTGCTCCGGGGGCCCGCGCGGCCGACCGCCCTGATCGCCATCTGCCTCCGGCCGGACCGGCGCACCGTGGCCGACTTCCGCGCGGAGGGCGTCCCGGTCGTGCTCATCGACGAGGAGGTCGAGGGCGCCTCGACGGTCGCGTGCGACAACCGGGCGGGCGGCTACCTCGCCGCGAAGCACCTGGTGCGCTCCGGCCGCCGGGCGATCGGCGTCGTGGCGGGCCCGGCCGACCACTTCAACGCCGCCGAGCGCCTGGCCGGCGTGGCGAAGGCGCTCGAGGAGCACCACCTCGGCCTCCGGCCCGAGGCCGTCTTCGAGGCGCCGACGTACGTGCGCAAGGACGGCGAGGCCGCGATGGCCCGGGTCCTCAGGGATGGGCCGAAGGTGGACGCGCTCTTCTGCGCCGCGGGCGACACCTGCGCCCTGGGCGCGCTCTCCGTCGCCCGGGAGGCGCGCGTGAAGGTCCCGGAGCAGCTCGCGATCATCGGGTTCGACGACATCCCGCTGGCCAGCATCTCCGACCCTCCGCTGACCACCGTGCGGCAGCCGCTCGACGCGATGGCCCGCGAGGCCCTGCGGCTCGCCCGCTGCGGCGAGGAGATCCTGGCGCGTCCGCAGCGGACGCTGCTCGACCCTGCGCTCGTCTCGCGGAGTTCGGCCTGAACGGGCCCGCGGCCCTGCGGACCACGGCCCCGTCCGTCCCGCCGAGACCGTCGCCGCAGCGCGTGCCGCGCCGGCGCGCGTCACCCCTCCGCGCCCACGACACGCGCCACCTCCGCGTCCGCGGGCGCCGCGAGGACCTGCTCCACCGGGCCGACCTGCCGGATGGCGCCGTCCACGAGGACCGCGAGCCGGTGGCCCAGCGCGCGCGCCTCGGCGCGGTCGTGGGTGACGACGACGGCGGGGACCTCGGCCCGCTCGAGCAG
>JAEYZK010000271.1 GCA_023428085.1 Pseudomonadota bacterium | reverse complement strand
CGCCCCGCGCGCTCGCGGCGGCGGTGCGCCGCCTCCCGGCCGAGGCGTACGGGGACGGACCGGCCGGCTACATCGTCCAGGCGGTGGTGGACGGCTACACCGCGACGCTGCGGCGGCTCCGGGCCGTCTCGGCGCGGGCCGAGCTCGGCGCGGCGGCGCTCGTCGTCACGGTCGAGGTCGAGGCCGCGCCGCCCGCCGGGGAGGAAGCGAAGGAGGAGGCACCTTGATCGCGCTCCAGGGCGTGGAGAAGAGCTTCCGCGACGGCGATCGCGAGCACCCGGTCCTGCGCGGCGTCGATCTCCGCGTCGCCCCTGGCGAGCTCGTGGCCATCGTCGGGCAGTCGGGCTCGGGCAAGTCCACCCTGCTCCACGTCGCCGGCGGGCTCGACCGCGACTATCGCGGCGCGGTGGAGATCGCCGGGACGCCGCTCGCCGGCCTCTCCGCGCGGGAGCTCGCCCGGCTCCGCAACGCGACCGTCGGGTTCGTGTTCCAGTCGTTCAACCTCCTCCCCGGCCTCTCCGCCCTCGAGAACGTGATGCTCCCCGGCATGCTGCGAGACGACACCGGCGAGCCGCCCGGGGCGGTCCGCACCCGCGCCGCCGACGCGCTCGTGAAGGTCGGCCTCGCCGCGCGCGCGTCGGCGCCCCCGGCGCGGCTCTCCGGCGGCGAGCGCCAGCGGGTGGCGATCGCCCGCGCCCTCTTCGCGCGCCCGCGCGTGCTCCTCGCGGACGAGCCCACCGGCAACCTCGACGCCGCCACCGGCGACGAGATCATCCGGATGTTCGTCGAGCTCGCGGCGAGCGGCCTCGCCGTGCTCGTGGTCACGCACGAGGAGCGCGTCTCGCGCGCCGCGCGCCGCGTCCTCGTGCTGCGCGACGGGAGGCTCACCGGCAGCGACGCCGCGCCGGCCGCGGGCGAGCGCGGGGCGGGGAGGAGCGCGTGAGCGCCCGCGGCCTGCTCTGGATCGCCCGCGCCCGGATCCGCGCCGATCGCCGGGGCGCGATCCTCGACGCCGCCGCGGCCTGCGCCGGCGCCGCCGCGCTCGTCTTCTTCCTCGCGCTCGGGATGGGCGTCGGCGACGCCGCCCGGCGGATGTTCCCGGCCGACGCGCGGCTCGTCGAGGTGGTCCCCTCGAGCCTCTCCCTCGGCGGGCTCCTCGGCGGCGACGACCTCGACGACCGCGCCGTGCGGCGGCTCGAGGCGCACCCCGGCGTGGAGGCCGCCTGGCCGCGGGTCCTCCTGCAGGTGCCCATCGCCGCGCCGGAGGCGCCGCCCGGGATGGCCTCGACGTGGCCGCCGGGGATGACCCTCCAGATCCCGGTGGTGGGCGTCGCCCCCGCGATGGTGCGGGCCGACCTCGAGGCCGGCCACACGTTCGAGGACCCGCCCCCCGGGCAGCCGATCCCGGTGGTGCTCTCGCGCCGGCTCGTCGAGGTCTACGACAAGACCATCGCACCGTCCTGGAACCTGCCGCGGCTGCCGCCCGGGCTCACGCTGCTCGGCCTCCAGATGCCGGTGGAGATCGGCCGCTCGATCGTCCCGGGCAGGCAGGAGCAGAGGGTCTACGCGGCGCGGGTGCGGCTCGCCGCGTTCTCGGAGCGGGTGCCGATGTACATGATGGCGATCCCGCTCGAGACCGCGCGCCGCCTGCACGCCGAGTACGGGAAGGACGGGCGCTTCTCGCAGGTCACGCTCCTCGCCCGCCGCCCCGACGACGTGCCCGCCATCGCCGCCGCCGTCCGGCAGATGGGGTTCAACGTGGACGAGGGCGAGCGCGCCGCCGCCGAGCGGATCGGCGCCATCATCGCCGTGACCACCGGCGCGCTGGCGTTCCTGGCCGTCGTGATGTGCGTGCTCGCCGCGCTCGCCATCGCCCGCTCGCTGTCCGCGAGCGTGCGCGGCCGGTCGAAGGAGATCGCCGTGCTGCAGGCCCTCGGCGCCACCCCGTCCGACGTCCACCGCGTGGTGCTCCTCGAGGGCGCCATGATCGGCCTCGCCGGCGGCGTGCTCGGGACGCTCCTCGCGTTCGGGCTGTCGTACGCCGCGGACCGCGCCGCGCTCGGGCTCCTGCCCGACTTCCCGTTCCGCCCCGAGACGTTCTTCTCGTTCCCCGCGTGGCTGGCCGCGCTCGGGGTGATCGTGCCGGCCGTGGCCGCCGTGCTCGGCGCGCTCGCCCCCGCCGCCGCCGCCGCGCGGGTGGAGCCGGCGCGGACGTTGACGTGAGGGCGCCGGCGGGCGCCGTGCGAGGATCGCGCCCGATGGTCGAGGGGTGAAACAGTGAAAGGCCTCTCCGGCGCCCTGGTTGCGCTCGTGTGCGGCGCCGAGTGAGGCTTTGTTGCTCTCTGCTGGACGTTCACGCTCGTCCGCGAGCCGATGGCCGGCAACCTCGGTGCGGCGAGGGCGACTGGCGGCGCATCTAGGGCTCCTCACGTTCCGTCACGGTGGAGTCGGTGCCCTGTGCCAAACTCTGCGCCGACGCGAAGTCGGCACGGCGAAAGAACGGCCAGACAGAGCGGTCCCCCGTGGGCCTCGGCTTTCGCGCCAGGGGTGCGTACGCGCGGAGGATTACGTCGGCCAGCGGCAACGACCACTCGTAGGGGAGGCGAGTCTCCAGGAACAGCACGCAACGGTCGAGCACCTCCCGCGTCGGTCCCTCGACCGCGAACCGTCCCGTAGCGTGGAACTCCCTTACGTCATCTTGGAAGCCGAATGTCTGTCGGTAGACCGCATGTATCCCGGGGTCCCGGGAACGCTCCGGGAATCCCCTGTCCAACTCCATATTGCTGATGCGACCTGCCAGGAAGTCCCGCAGGAGGCTGGCGGCAACCTGGCGAGCCAAGGCGTCCACGTGCACATGCGACATGCTATTGGCCTCTGGTCGAGCACGAGGGCCAGCGCCTGCCGCTCCACCCCGTCGATCCCAAGGCCAACGCCCACCGCAAGCGGCCGCCTCGCCGGCCGGACGCGCCCGACGAGCCGCGCGTGACGCCGTTCGATCCCGCAGGCGCACTCCTCGACCGCGCCACCGGCCGCCGCCGCGGCGAGGAGGGCGATCGATGAGCGAGACCTACCTCGGCGCGTTCGGCCTCAAGGCCGCGCCCTTCTCGAAGGAGATCGCCGACGCCGATCTCTGGCTCCCGAGTTCCAAGGCTGGCGTCGTGGACGAGCTCTGCGAGGCCGTCTCCGAGCATGCCTCCGTGCTCCTCACCGGCGACCCCGGCGTCGGCAAGACGTGCGTCCTGCGCGCCGTGCGCGCTCGGCTGCCCGAGGCAGGCTACCGGCTCACCTACTGCCACAACGCCACGCTCCACCATGTTGATGAGGGAGACCATCAGCGTCCCGCGCGAGCGGAAGGTCTCCAGCAGGTGCTCCTGCGTGGACGCCGAGGACGAGACCTCCCGGAGGGCCCAGTGGTCGAAGTAGACGAGCGGCGGCCTGACCGAGACTTCAAGCTGGCCGTTGCCGAGGCGCCGCAGCATGGTGGCCTACCCCTTCTCCATCACCCCGCACACCACCGCCTCGAACTTCCTGCCGGCCTGCTTCGACTCGAAGTTCTTCAAGGTCGCCCCGTTCTTCACGGTGACCTTCGACTTCTTCGGAACCTCGGCCATCGGCACGGCGACCCACATCTGCCCGGTCTCCGTCTCCAGCCGCAGGAACGAGTACGGCGCCCCATCGACCCGCTCGACCACGGTCCCGGTGATGGTGGCGTTCGGGCCCGTGGGCGGCGGGGCGGTGGGGGAGGTGCAGTTAAGAAAAGCGAGGCAGCCGGCAGCTACGAACAGTTCAGTACGCATGCGACAAGTCATGGCGCGCTTTGCCGCGCATCGGAGACGGCATGCAATGCAAACACAAAGAACGGTGCGTGCTCCGGTACGCGGGGAGCCACCTCGGCCGAGAAGCGGCTAGCATCTGCAGCTTCGTCGAACAGGTGATGAGCGTTCAAGCGAGCAGACCAGCGTTGTGCCGCAACTCTGCGGGTCTCATCAGGCTCGTAGCCGCAATTGGTTAGCCCACTAATGAAGTAGCGGTCCGCGACGTCGTACCCAAGGAGCGACCATCCGTCGTTCAGCGCGGCGGGGCTTCTCGCAGGCGCCAATCCCGCTATTTCTGGCGGCTCGCCCAATGACGGATTGACGTTCACCTCACTCACCGCCACGAGCGTGTACTGCTGGCGGGGTGCTTCTGCGATGGCTTCTTGAAGCACTCCGAGGTCCTCCCAGAGCGGAGCGTTCGGCCCTCGCCATGTCGAGGTGAGTCGGAGCTTGGGCCCGGCTTCCACCTGCTGCTGTTCGCCCATTCCGTCTCCGAAGATGCTGGGCCAGACGAGCACGTCCACCGAGTACGGCTTCGGCACATCGCAGACCAGGAGGTAGCGTTCCCGTCGCGCCTGATCCCATGAGCCGAGGTACTCCTCGCGTGCATCGAACCCCAGCAGCGTCATTTGTGGCACATCACCGGTGCGCATATTGAACTCACAGACAGGCGACCCTGTCCTCCTTGGAGTAGCAGATGCAGGTCTTGGGGTCCTGACCGATCCCCTCGTTTCCGGAGCGGATGCAACGGCTGGGACTCGGGTGCCTCCACCGCTTCGGAACATCCCCGCCGACGCCCAAGTTCGCATCCTCAAGCCTGATCCGGCGGGCGGGGCTCAGTACGGAGTGGAGTACAAGTGGGTGAACGAGCAGGGGCAGACGGTCCGCTTCCGAGCGCACGGTCCCGATGGCACCGCACCGGCGGGGTCGAACGCGGCAACCGGCCCTACGTATCGGGTCCAGGTGGGAAAGCAGTACATGGACGTGGACGGTAACCTCTACCCGAGGAATGTTCACAACCCCAACAGCCCGCACTACGATCCGGCGGCCGCGAACGCGACGCACATCCCGTTCGTTTGGGAGGAGTGAGGCCATGCAAGAACCTTTGGTTGAGCGGCTGCTGGAGGGGCTACGGTCCTCCGAGCCTGACGTGCGAGAACGGGCGGCGGACGAGGTCACGGACATCCATAAGTCGTTAGGTGCCGGCGAGGTGGACGCGCTCATAAATGGGCTGATGACTGCGGCGCTGCAGGAGTCGCTGCCAGCTTGCCAGGAGGCCGAGCTCAACGCCCTGTGTGACTTGAAGGCCTGGCACAACCTCGACCGACAGTCCCTCCAACCTCTGGCCGTCCTCCGCAGCCGACTGCAGCCAGCGCACTTGGAGTACTTGGATGAGCTTCTGAAATGAAGGGCCGCTTGAGGATCCCCCCAGTCATGGGACGGGCCAAGTTGTAGACCCTCCGTGGACTTGAGATCATGGTGCGGGGCCCATGCGTACCCAAGCCATCCGCCCTCGCCGCGTGCACGACTTCGTGTCCTCGATCTTCGACTACGACCTCCACGCCAAGCGCGTGGCCTCGCTCGCGAACGCCACCGTCGGCGCGCTCCAGGGAGCGCGTCTCGCGGTGGGCGCCATCGGCCGGGCGCTGGCCGTCGCCAAGGACCTCGATCCCAAGCACGCCATCAAGCAGGTGGACCGGTTCTTCTCGAACACCGGCGTGGACGTCTGGACGCTGTTCGCGAGCTGGGTCCCGTACGTGATCGGCACCCGGCCCGAGATCCTGGTGGCCATAGACTGGACCGACTACGACCCCGACAACCAGTCCACCATCGCCATCTACCTCGTCACGAAGCATGGCCGGGCGACGCCGCTGATCTGGAAGACGGTGAAGAAGTCCACGATGCAGGGATGGCGCAACGAGTACGAGGACCAGGTCATCGAGCGCCTTCACGAGGTGCTCCCTGCCGATGTGAAGGTCACCGTCCTCGCTGATCGCGGCTTTGGTGACCAGAAGTTCTACGAACTCCTGAAGGACCAACTCGGGTTCGACTTCGTCGTGCGCTTCCGGGGCGTCATCAAGGTCACGAGCGCGGAAGGCGAGACGAAGTCGGCGCTCGCGTGGACGCCCAACAACGGTCGGTCCCTGCTGCTCCGGGGAGCCCGCGTCACCCGGGAGGGCCGTCAGCTCGGCGGGGTGGTGTGCCTGAAGGCGAAGGGGATGAAGGACGCCTGGCATCTCGCGACGAGCTTCGGTGACAAGCCCGCCGCGGAGGTCGTGAACCTCTACTCCAGGCGCTTCACCATCGAGGAGAGCTTCCGGGACATGAGGAACCTGCGGTTCGGGATGGGCCTCTCCGATACCCGCATCGGCTCGCCGGAACGCCGCGACAGGATCCTTCTCGTGGGCGCCGTCGCGGCCGCGCTGCTGACCCTGCTCGGTGCCGCCGGCGAGGCGGTCGGGCTCGACCGGCGCATGAAGGCGAACACGTCGAAGGAGCGAACGCACTCGTTGCTCAACCAGGGGCTCTTCTACTTCGACTGGCTCCTCACGATGCGCGACGAGCGGGCCCTGCCGCTCGTGCAAGCGTTCGACGAGTTGGTTCGGAATCAGGCCACCTTCCGTGAAATGCTCGGGGTGATCTGAGGGGATAGCTCAGG
>JAEYZK010000042.1 GCA_023428085.1 Pseudomonadota bacterium | reverse complement strand
GTCCCGCGCGCCGCGCGCCCCGAACGCCTGCAGCGCCTCCTCGAGGGTGCCGGGCGCCTCCGGCGCGGGCGCGGCGGCAGGCGCGGCCGGGACGTCGGGTCGCCAGGGCCGGTCGCGCTCCGCCTCGAGCCCCGCGAACGTCGCGGGGAAGGGGTCGCCGCCGACGGCGCGCTCGACGGTGAAGTCGGTGGCCTCCTCGAGCGCGAGCCCGCCGGGCCCGAGGGCGTGCAGCACCTCGCTCCCGTGGGCCCGCACGAGATCGCCGGAGCCGGCGGCGAGCTCGAGCGACGTCTCGCCGCCGATCATCTGCCGCGCGAGCGCGGCGCTGCCGCCGCCCGGCGGCTCCGGCAGGTACTCCAGCTTGCGCTTCCGCAGGCGGCGTCCGGTCGCGTCGAGGCGTTCGTAGGCGGCCCGGAAGACCCCGAGCGCGTCGCGCTCGCGGACCTGCCAGCGATCGCGCGCGCGCTCGGGCGACACGACCTGGACGAGCGCGACCGCCTGCCGGAGCAAGGACCGCGTCTCCTCCGGGAGCCCCGGCGCGAAGGCGAAGCCGCTCAGGTACCCGCGGGCGTCCTCCCGGAAGGAGAACGGGCGCTCCACGCCGGCGTGGGTGACCGCCGCGCCGGCCACCGTGAGCTGCGTGCCCTCCAGGCGCGCCGCCACGGAGCCGTCGCCGTAGCGCTTCAGCACCAGGCGGCAGCGGGCGTCGAGCGTCCAGCCCTGCGCGCCGCCCGTCCCTGCGCGGAGGCCGGCGCGCGCGCGCCACGCCATGTCGTAGGCGCGCAGCGCAGCGCCGGCACCCGCGGGCCGCGAGGCCGGCACGGGGAGCCGCAGCGCCCACGCGCCCCCGCACACGGCGAGGAGCGCGGCCGCGGAGAGGAGCAGCCGTCGCCCGGGCGGCCGGAGCTGGCCCCTGCCGCCCGTCAAAGATCGCGCCCCACCGTGGCCGGCCACGGGTACGTCCGGCGGAACCCGTCCCACTCGATCAGGGTCTTCTTCGGGTGGCAGCCGCTCAGGCCCACGGGTCCGCAGCCCACGGGCGTGTCCGCGTAGACGTAGACGTCGCCGTCGAGCGATTGCAGCTCCAGCGCGCCGCCGAACTCGTACCGCTTCTGCCCCGTGGACGTGAGCACGAGCGAGTTCCGGAACGTCTCGGTCAGATCGAGGAAGGTGAGGTCCATGTGCACGCCGGCGTCCGCGACCACGGCGTTCACCTCCGCGTTGGCGGCGCCGACGATCGACACGAACGGTCCGATGCCCAGCGTGAGCCGCCGATCCGGCCCTGCCGTCACCGCGCCCTGCAGGCCGACGGTCCCCGTGGCGGAGGCGGTCACCTCGACCGGGATGAACCCTGCGAGGAGGAAGCTCCGCTTCTCCTCCTTCTCCACGGAGTACAGCGCCCGCTCGTCGGAGTAGAGCGTGATCGTGCCGGACGCCTCGGTCGCGACGATCGGGTCGAGGTCGAGCTTCGTGACGCCGAACACGTCCACGGTGCAGAGGAACCGGTTGTTGTCCGGCACGTCCATGTCGAGGCCGGCCATCATGGTCAGGGCGATCGGCTGGTGCTCGCGCCCGAACACCTTCACCGAGGCGGCGCCGCTGGCGGCGAGCCGCAGCGCGCGCGCGGTGGCCGTGTCCCCGCCGACCTTGCGGATCGTGAAGAGCGATCGCTGGTCCGCCGGCGTCCCGGGCGCCGCCACGTAGCGCTCCGTGCCGGGGGAGACGAGGGCTCCGTTCGGGGCCATCCAGCGCACGTGGTCGCCGCTCTCGAGCACGCCGCCGTCGACGTCGACGAAGCGGAACGCGGTGCAGCCCGGGGACGTCGCCCGGCTCTCGTGGGTGGCCATGAGCCCGTGCCTCTCCACGTACGTCCAGGCCGCCTCGAGGCACTGGGTCACGACGCCGGTGGCCTTCGGGTTGATGCTGGGGATGAGCATCCGGTAGCCGTCTCCCGCGGCCTCGAGCAGGAACGGGAGCGGCTTGGTCGCGGGCTTCACGCCCTGGACGGCCCGGCCCGCCCAGTCGAAGAGGACGATCCGATCGCCGGCGACGATCGGGTCGGTGGCGGTGGTGCCGTACGTCACGGAGGTCGCGAACCAGTAGCTCATCGCGAAGTCGCCGTTCCCGGAGCCGCCGTCGCGCCACTGGCGCGTGAGGACGTTGTCCAGCTCGACGCCGGCGGCGGGCGTCATCGGGCGTCGCGCCGTCGCCGTCAGGCCTCCCTCCGGCGGCGGGGCGCCGGCGGTGACCGGCACGTCGTCGAACCCGCTCGGGAAGAACCGGACCCACACCGCGCGACGGTTGTCCTCCTCGTCGTTCTCCGAGACCGCACCCGCGGCGTCGACGTGCGCCCGCAGCTCGCAGTCCATCGGCTCGCCCGGCGCGGCGCGCGCGGCGAGCGCGGCCGTCACCTCCGCGGAAGCGAACAGCTCGAGGTGCAGCCCGCGCTCCCGGTTCGGCACGAGCGTCGCGGTGACGGGGGTGTCGTCCTCCAGGAGCTGGGCCGTCGGCGAGAGGGCGTACCGCGCCAGCGGCCCGGTGTGATCGCCGGCGGCGTCGGCCCCTCCCACCCGGAGGGGGAACCACTGCGTGGCGCCGCCCTCGTCCGGGACCCCCAGCTCGAACGCGAGCTCGAGGGGCGAAGTGACCGCGTGCGTCTTCGACTCGAGCTCCACGTCGACGGCGAGCAGGGCCACCTCCTCGCCCTCCGCCGCGCCGGCCGGCGGGAGCTCGAAGTCGTGGCGGACCGGCGCGAACCGGACGATCTGGACGTCCGCGAGGTCCGGGCGCTGGACGAGCACCACTGCGGGCGCGACGTGGGTGTTGTTCGCGCGGTGCTCGGCCTCCTCGCCCTGGAGCGCGTCGTCCGCGGCGGTGAAGTCCACCGCCTCGAGCTGCAGGACCGCCGCATAGCGCCCTGCCTCGAGCGTCGCCGGCAGGTCCGGCTCGGCGTGCAGGACGACCGGGACGCCCGGGTCCATGCGCTCCACCACCGCGGACCAGACGCGCGCGCCGGGCGGGATCCGGGCGGGGTCGACCTGCGCCGGCTCCTCCTCGGGGCCGAGCGGCGCGAGCGCGAGCACGACCGTGACGTTCCACTTCGGCGCGTCCGCCACGATCTTCGCGTACACCGCGAACGGGTGACCGGCGCTCCCGTCGTCGGGCAGCGCCGCCTCCACGAAGCGCACGTCCGCCCGGGGCGCCGGGGGAGCGCCGTCCCCGGAGCACGCGGACGCGAGCAGCGCCGCAGCGACGAGCAGGGTTCGGGGGATCGGCGGGGCGAACGCGTGCATGGTGCCTCCCTCACCGAGGAGGCACCCCTTCGACCCGGCGCGTCAAGGTAAGACTTCACCTACCGTGACCAAGGCCCGGCGCGCGGGGCCGACGTCCCATGAACGCGGCGCGCCCGGCCCCTACGCCTGCTCCTCCAGGAACCCGACCACCCGGTCCCGGAGCGTGTAGTACTCCGGGTGCGCCAGCACCTCCTCCCGCCGGCGCGGCCGCGCGAAGGGGACCTTCACGATCTCTCCGACGGTCGCCCCCGGGCCCTTGGTCATGAGCACGATGCGGTCCGCGAGCAGCAGCGCCTCGTCCACGTCGTGCGTGACCATGAGCACCGTCTTGTGCTCGCCCTCCCAGAGCCGCATGAGCGTGTCCTGCAGCTCCATGCGCGTGAGCGCGTCGAGGAGCGAGAACGGCTCGTCGAGGAGGAGGATCTTCGGGCTGAGGGCGAACGCGCGGGCGATCCCCACCCGCTGCTGCATGCCCGCCGAGAGCTCGCTCGGGGCGTGGTCTCCCATGCCCGCGAGGCCGACCGCCGACAGGTAGAGCTCCGGTTCGAGCGAGCCGCGCGCCGGGCCCTGGTCGAGCGCCAGCCGCACGTTGTCCTTCACCGAGAGCCAGGGGAGCAGCGCCGGCGACTGGAACACCACGCCGCGGTCCGTGCCAGGGGCGTCGATCTCGCGCCCGGAGATGATCACGCCGCCCTCGGTCGCCCGGGCGAGGCCCATGACGATGGAGAGCACCGTGGACTTGCCGCAGCCGGAGTGGCCGAGCAGGCAGACGAACTCGCCGGCGGCGACCTTAAGATTGAAGTTCCGGACGACCTCCGCCGGCCCCGAAGGCGTCGGGAAGCTCTTCGCCAGCATGGAGATCTCGACGTGCGGCTGCGCGTTCATGGTGGGCCTCGCTCGCGGGGGTGGTGCGGCAGGTGCGCAGGAAGCGGACGATGTCCCGGCGGGCCTGCTGGTACGCCGGGGTGAGGGAGATGTGGCGGCGCTCGCGCGGGCGCGGGAGCGCGACCGGGATGGCGGGGCCGAGGATCGCGCCCGGCCCGGGCGTGAGCGCGTGGACGCGATCGGAGAGGAGGATCGCCTCGTCGACGTCGTTCGTCACCAGGATCGTCGTGCACCGCGTGGTGGCGCAGATCCGCTGGAGCTCGTCCTGGAGCGTGGCGCGGGTGAGGGCGTCGAGCGCGCTGAAGGGCTCGTCGAGGAGCAGGAGCCGCGGCTCCATCGCGAGCCCGCGCGCGACCGCCACCCGCTGCCGCATGCCGCCCGAGAGCTCGCGCGGCCGCTTGCCCGCGGCGGCCCCGAGGCCCACGAGCGCGATGAGCTCGTCCGTGCGCGCGCGCCGCGCCGCCGCGGGCTGACCGGCGCGCACCGCGTCCACCGCCAGCGCCACGTTCTCACGGACGGTCATCCAGGGGAGGAGCGAGTACTGCTGGAAGACGATCCCCCGGTCCGGCCCCGGGCCGGTGACGCGGGCGCCGTCGAGCAGGATCTCCCCCTCGTCCGGGGTGAGGAGCCCGGCCACGAGCGAGACCAGCGTGGACTTGCCCGAGCCCGACGCCCCGACGATGGCGACGAACGCGCCCTCCTCCAGGTCGAGGTCCACGCCGCCCAGCACCTGCCGCCGGCCGCGCGCGCCCTCGAACGCCTTCGCGACCCGCCGCACCTCGAGGAACGCCATCTCACACCGCCTTGAACCGGGCCTCGACGAGGCCCATGAGGCGATCGAGCGTGAACCCGATCGCACCGATGGTGACGACGCTCAGGATGATGTGGGAGTAGACGAGGCTGTTGTACTCCTGCCAGAGGAAGCCGCCGACGCCGGGCGTGCCGGTGAGCATCTCGGAGGCGACGATCACGAGCCACGCCAGGCCGAGCGAGAGCCGGTAGCCGGTGAAGACGTGCGGCAGCGAGGCCGGGACGACGATCTTCGTCAGCATCGTCCAGCGCGACAGGCGCAGGACCCGGCCGACGTTGAGGTGCTCCGGGCTGATCGCCCGGACGCCGACGGCGGTGTTGATCACGGTGGGCCACATCGCGCAGAGGGCGATGGTGAAGATGGCCGCCGGCTCGGACCGCTGGAACACGACGAGCCCGAGGGGGAGCCACGCGAGCGGCGAGATCGGGCGCAGGAACTGGATGATCGGATCGAACGCGTCGCGGAACGCGCGCGAGAGCCCGAGCAGGAAGCCGAGGGGCGTGCCGATCGCGAGGGCGAGGGCGTAGCCCTTCGCCACGCGGACGAGCGAGTAGAAGGCGAGCCGCGCGATGCCCTGGTTCATCTCGCCCTCCTTGAAGAAGGGCTCGAGGACGTAGCGGCGCGACTCCTCCCACGTCTTCCAGGGCGAGGGGAGGTCGGGCGCGATCGCGGCGCTGACGAAGGACCAGAGGGCGATCATCGAGGCGATGCCCACGGCGGGGAGGGCGAGCTGGCGGAGTCGGGTCATGGGTCGGTCCGTTCGTTCATGCGATGGCGTTCACCGCGAAGCTCCGGGCGTACTTCTCCGGGTCGGCCGGATCGAACACCGTCCCGTCCCAGAACCGCTCGGTGCGCGCGTCCTCGGTCGGCGCGGCGATCCCGAGCTCCTTCGCCACGGCGCGGTAGAGGTCCGGCCGGTGCACCCGGGCGACCACGCCCGCGTAGTCCGGCGGACCCTTCACCATGCCCCAGCGGCGGAACTGGGTGAGCCACCAGGTCCCGTGCGACCGCAGCGGGAAGTTGGTGTCCCGGTCGAAGAAGGTCATGTACAGCGGGTCCTTCTTCTTGCGGCCGTCGCCGTACTCGTAGTCGCCGAGCAGCCGCCCGAGGATCGCCTCCTTCGTCGTGTTGATGTACTGCGGCCGCGAGACCACCTCGGCGAGCTTCGGGCGGTTCTCGAGCTTGTCGGCCCAGCGGCTCGCCTCCAGGACGGCGCGCAGCACCGCCTTCACGGTGCGCGGGTTCTTCGCCGCGAACTCCTCGGTGAAGGCGAGCACCTTCTCCGGGTGATCCGGCCACATCTCCTGGGTGGTGATCGCCGTGTAGCCGATGCCATCGGCGATGGCGCGCGCGTTCCACGGCTCGCCGACGCAGAAGCCGTCCATCTTGCCGACCTTCATGTTCGCCACCATCTGCGGGGGCGGGATGGTGATGAGCGAGACGTCCTTGTCGGGGTGGAGCCCGCCGGACGCGAGCCAGTACCGCATCCACATCGCGTGCGTGCCGGGCGGGAAGGTCATCGCGAAGGTGAGGGGCTCGCCCTTCGCCTTCGCCTCGAGCGCGATCGGCTTGAGCTGCGCCGCGGTCTTCACGCCCTTGGCCAGCAGCGCCCGGCTCAGGGTGATCGCCTGGCCGTTCCGGTTCAGGTACATCGGGATGATCATCGGCTTCACCGGCGCGCCGCCCAGCCCCATCGTCGAGGCGTAGGGCATCCCGATCAGCATGTGGGTGGCCTGGTTCTCGCCGAGCGAGAGCTTGTCCCGGATCACCGCCCAGGAGGCCTCCTTCGAGATCGTGGACTCGATCCCGTGCTTCTTGAACAGGCCGAGCTCGTGGGCCATCACGATGGTGGAGCAGTCGGTGAGCGCGATGATCCCGAGCCGCACCTTCGAGGTCTCGGGGGCGTCGCTGGCGTAGGCGCCGCCGGACCAGCCCTTCGGCAGGCCCGCCAGCAAGGCGCCGGCTGCGGTGGTCTTGATGAAGGTCCTGCGGCTCAGCTTCAAGGTCGTGCCTCCCGGTGAAATGGATCCAGGTGTTGCTCGCTCCCTCGCACGTCGAGCCCGCGGCTCGCGCGGGAGGAGCCGAGAGCAACCGCCGTGCCCGCGGGCGCGACGCGCCCTCGAAGGGGCCGCGCCGCGCGCCGACCACGCCAAACCCGCGGTCCTGGCGGCGTGCGCCCGGGCGCGCGGGCCCGGCG
>JAEYZK010000033.1 GCA_023428085.1 Pseudomonadota bacterium | reverse complement strand
GGCGACGCGGCCCGACCGCGTCGCCGAGAGCGCGGCGCGCCAGCGCTCGTCCGGGACCCGCTCGATCGGCCGGCGCGAGGCGACGAAGGACATGTCGTACTGCGGGAACACCGCCGGGACGAGCTCGAGGAACCCGAACCCGGCGCGCGCCAGGAGCTCCCGCGCCGCTTCGGGGCTCAGGAGGAAGAGGTGCTCGGCCGGCTTGAGCTGCGCGAGGAACGGATCGCCGGCCCCGGAGAGATCCTCGAAGGAGCGCGCCGGCGGGAAACGAGGCGTCTGAACGAGCAGCAGACCGTCCGGGGCGAGCGCCGTCGCGATGGAGCGCAGGGTCCCCACCGGATCCGGGAGGTGCTCGAGGACATCCATCATCACCACGACGTCGAGGCTCCCCGGGGCGAGGAGCTGCGCCTCGATCGGTCCGGTGAGAACGGGCACCTGGAAGGTCTCGCGGACGAACGCGGTCACCGCCGGGCTCAGGTCGAGGCCCGAGGCCTCGTACCCCGCCTCCGCGAGCAGGCCCACGAACGCGCCGTTCGCACAGCCGAGCTCGAGCGTCCGCGCGGGCGGCGGGCGGTAGCGCAAGAGCGACCGGAGCCAGAACGCGCAGCGCTCGGGGAGATCGAGCCGGGCGCGATCGTGCAGGCTCGGGTGGCCGAGCGCCCGGGCGTGGTCGAGGAAGTAGTTGAGGCCGTAGAGATCGTTCGCCTCGTCCGCGACCCGCCGGGGATCCGCCGCAGGCGGTCCGCGCGCCACCAGGGTACGGCATGCGGTGCACAGGAGGTACTGCTCGGACCAGGGAACGAGGGGACCCCTCTCGCACCAGCAAGAGGCCCCGGCCCGGGGGCTCACCTCGATCGCCGAATCGGTTGCGGGAGCAGGCATGGGGCGGCGAACCTATTCACGCCCGGCCGCGTGTGCTCACCGCGCACAGCCCGCGGCCCGTCGGAGGCGCTGCGCGCGCAGCCGGCGCTTGAGCTCCCGGACCGCACCGGGGAAAGCACACGACGCGAGGAGCAGCTCGCGCGTCCGGAGCCTGTGCGGCTCCCACACCCACACCCGCCGGCGGAGCTCGCCGAGCGCCCGTGCCGCCCGCTCCGGGTCGCCGCAGAACTCGCGCGCCAGCACGTCCCATTCGGCGAGGAGCCGCAGCCGCTCCCGGACGGACTCGTACGGGCGCGGGGAGGAGCAGAGGACCGACAGCGTGTGGCGGGCGCGGAGCCCGCCGCGTGCCAGCCGGCAGAGGTGCGCGACGTGCGCGGTGCGCGGCAGGTCGGAACGCGCGGGGAAGTCGCGCAGGAGCGCGGCACGCCAGAGGACCGCGCCCGGAGCGGGGAGACCCGCGAGGAGGGCCGAGCTGAGCGCTCCGCGATCGATCTGCGCGCATGCGGCGTGCAGCTCGGCCGCGCGCACGAGCTCCTCGTCGCCGGCGAGATCGCGCGCCACGTGATCCCCGTAGAGGACGTCGGCTCCGTCGGGTGCGTCCCGGACCGCCGACGAGAGCGCGTCGTTCGTCGCGAGGCGATCGCCGGGGTCGAGGAGGAGGACGAGCTCGGAGTCTCCGAGCTCGCGCGCGACCGCGGCGACATCGCTGCGCCGCGCGACGATCCTCACGTCGACGCGCGCGTCCTGGGCGGAGAGAGAGCGGAGACTCTCGTCGAGCGCCGGGCCACCGGACCCTCGCGAGAGGACGACGGTCACGCCCGAGCCGGAACGGGTCGGGCGCGCCGGCGCGCGTGACGCGCGGCGCTCCGCCGGCACCCACGACCAGGATCCGCCGGGCGCGACCGCCGCGGGGGGAGCCTCGATGAGGTCGAGCACGGCGGGCAGGATCCGCAGCCAGCGCTCGTGCCCGCGTTCCACGCTCTCGCGGGCGCGCGCTCCGAGCGCGCGCCTCCTCGAGAAGTCCAGCGCGATCGGCCGCTCGGGATCGTAGAGCAGACCGTTGACTCCCGACACGACGTACTCGTCGTGCGTCGGAAGCGCCGGCGCGACGACGAGGAGCCCCATCGCCATCGCCTCGAGGTAGGACATCCCGATACCCTCGCGCACGCGGGGGGCGAAGTAGACGTCGTGCGCCGCCAGCGCGGCGTGCGCCTCCGCCGGGTTCGAGAACCAGCGGGTGGTCCGGATCCCGTACCGGACGACCTCCTCGGGCGTGGGCGCCGGCAGCTCGCCCGCGCCGGGATCCGGGGCGTCGTGGAGCGTGAACCGCTCCACCGGAGCGTCCCCGAGCAGCGTGCGGACCGCCGCCCAGGTCACGTCCCGGTTGCGCTGCCAGAGGTACCCCGCGAGACCGCGTCCGGGCCGTTCGCCCTTCGCGGGCGGGGGGGCAGGGAAGTACTGCACGTGCCTCGTGCGAAGCCCCAGCCGCGCGAGGCGCGCGTGGAGCGTTGCGCTGAAGCAGACGATCTTGATGCCCGCCAGCTGCCGCCAGTACGAGTCGACGTACGCGTGGCAGCTGTCGTACATCGGGAAGAAGGTGACGTTCGGGTGGCGCGTTCGCGCGAGCGCCAGGGCCGCCTCCTCGACCTGCCAGACCACGACCGCCTCGTCGTCCCGGGTGACGAGCGTCTCCGGATCCGGCGCTGCGGCGGCCCGCCAGCCGTCGGACCAGCGCTCCTCGACCGTGCCGCGCGTCCGGAGCGCGTCGAGCAGGAACCGGGAGGAGCCGGTGACGCGGTGGTGGGAGTGGCCGATGAAGCCGATGCTCATGCGGGTCACCCGACCGCGATCTGGGATCCCCCGGATGACAAGTGAAGTGGGCAATTGGGTCGCACACGACTCGATGTCCTCCGAGAGACGCCTGCCTGCGCAGCGTCTCGCGGCGGGGTGGCGCTCGCAACCGTACGGTGTTCCCCTCGCCGAGGTTGACACTCCTCGGGTCGATAAACGAGGCGCGGATCGGGTAGAAGGCTGCTCGTGAAGAAAGACACCAAAGTTACTGCGAGTGCTGGTCCGGTGGAGGCCACTCCGCCGGAAAACGTGCGAGGCCGCCCTGGGCGGCGCAGCGCAGAGGATCGTCGGCGAGCGGTGCTCGAGCTCCTCGGCGGCAAGGCGACGGTGGACCAGGTCGCGATGCGATTCGGCGTGCTGCCGCAGACGGTCGAGGGGTGGCGAGAGGACGCGCTCGCGGGCATCGATTCCGCGTTGAAGCAGGGGACGGGCAAGTCCGCGCGCGAGCTCGAACTGGAGGCGGAGAACACGGTGCTGCGCGAGACGGCGCTGAACGCGCAGATCCAGGTGACGCTGCTGCAGAAGGCGATGGGGATCACGCCCCGCCCTTCTCGGCCCGCGAGGTCGCGGAGATGAGCAGGGAGACCTC
>JAEYZK010000028.1 GCA_023428085.1 Pseudomonadota bacterium | reverse complement strand
CTGATCACTGACAACTGATCACTGACAACTGATCACTGACAACTGATCACTGCCCTCACCGCTCCGGCTTCGTCTCCCGCATCATCAGCGCGGTGACCGCCTCCCGCGGCGGCACGTTCTCGTGCAGCAGCCGGTACACGGTCTCGCAGATCGGCATCTCCACCTCGAGGCGCTGCGCGAGGGCGTGCACGCTGCGGGCGTTGCGGATGCCCTCCGCCACCTGGCCGAGCTCGCGCTCGATGTCGTCGAGCCGCTTGCCCTCGGCGAGGCGCCGGCCCACCGTCCGGTTGCGCGACAGGTCCGACGAGCAGGTGAGGACGAGATCGCCCAGCCCGGCGAGGCCGGAGAGCGTGAGCGGGTTCGCGCCCTTCCGGACGGCGAGGCGGGAGATCTCGGCGAGCCCGCGCGTGATGAGCGCGGCCAGGGCGTTCGCCCCGAACCCGAGGCCGTCGGAGATCCCCGCGGCGATCGCGACGACGTTCTTCACGCACCCGCCGATCTCGCACCCGACGACGTCACCGGACGTGTACGGTCGGAACGTCTTCGTGTGGAACGCGTCCTGGACCTGCCGCGCGATCCGCTCCCACCGGGCGGCGACCGTCACCGCGGTCGGCAGCCCCTTCGCGACCTCCTTCGCGAACGACGGGCCCGACATCACCGCGAGGTACGGGTGGAGCGGGACGGGGAGCACGTCCTCGAGCACCTCGGTCATGGTCATGAGCGACTCGAGCTCGATCCCCTTGGCCACGCACACGAGCGGCGTGCCGGCGTGGACGAGCCGCTTCGCCTCGATCGCCACGTGCCGGATCGCGAAGGACGGCACGGCGAGGACGACCAGCTCCGCGCCCTCGAGCGCGCGGGCGAGGTCGGGCGTCGCGTGCAGGCTCGCGGGCAGCGCGACGCCGGGCAGGTACCGCTCGTTCCGGTGCGCGCGGCCGATCTCGTCGAGGACGGCCGTGTCCTTGTCCCACGTCGTGACCGGGAACCCCTTCGCGGCGAGCAGCGCCCCGAGAGCCGTCCCCCACGAACCCGCACCGAGCACCGCGCAGCGCATCACGCACCTCCTGTCCGCCATCGTAGCCGCGCGCCCGGGGCGCGCCGCGGGTTTCTCCCGGGGTGTACCTGTCGTGACGCGACGCGTCGAGGTTACGGCCCGCAGACCCAGCCCGAGAAGAGGATGAGCGCCGCCACGATCGCGAGCGCCGTGAGCGCGGGCCGCCACGGCTTCGCACGCCAGGCGAACGCGCGCTCCTGCCGGCGGTGGAAGCGCGGCAAGGAGCGGTAGTCGCGCCAGGCCTCCTCGCGGGCGGCGGCGGCGCCCGCGGCGTCCCCGAGCCCGGCGCGGGCGCGCGCCAGGAGCCACCGGCCCTCCACGGAGCCGGGCCGCTGCTCGAGCAGGCGGTCCAGCGCCTCGCGCGCGCCGGCGAAGTCCCTGCGCGCGAGCCGCTGGCGCCCGAGCTCGAGGTCGAGCTCGCCCGCCCGGAACCGCGGGTCGGCCTGGCGCACGAGCGCGAGCGCGCGCTCGGCGGGCTCGTACGCTCCGCTCCGGCCGAGCGCCGCGCCCATGACGAACGCCGTGTGGACGTCCTCGTCGCCCGCCTCGACGTTGGGCCGGAGCACCTCGGCCGCGTCCCGCGGCCGGCCGCCCTCGAGCAGCCGCTCGGCCAGCTCGAACCGCGCGCGGCGATCGTGCGGGTTCACGGAGAGCACGTGCCGGAGCTGCCCCATCCGCCGCCACCGCGCGAACCAGCGGGTGGGGTCGGGCAGCACGCGGAACGTGAACCGGTCGCTCGCCCACCAGAGCACGAAGAGGACGACGAGCGCCGTCACCGGGCTCCCGGTGAACCACGAGACGAGCCACCAGAGCGGGAACCACGACATGAGGAGACCCTCGCGACGTCCAGTGAACCACATCCGCCGGAGGGCGTCGATGGCGCGGGCGCGGTGCTCCCCGGGACGCGGCGGAGGCGCTCACCCCACCGCCGCCGCGACGATCCGCTCGAACGCGGGCCGCTGCGCGCCGGCGAGGCCGAGCACGCCGCGGCGGAGCGCGGGGTGGCGCGTGAGCAGGAGCATGAGCCGGGTCCAGGCTGCGTACACGCGGTAGCGCCGGCGCCAGGCGCGCTCGTGGCCGGCGAGCGCGGAGGCAGAGGCGTCGCGCGCGAGCGCGTCGGGCAGGAGGGCCGCGAGGTCCTCTGCGCTCCCGAGCGCGAGCGAGATGCCCTCGCCGGTGACGGCGTCGAGGTAGCCCGCGGCGTCGCCGAGGAGGACGAGGCGATCGGCGACGCGCGCGCGGGCGCGCCGGGCGAGCGGGCCGGCGCCGAGGATCGCGGTGACGGGACGGGCGCCTGCGAGGCGGTGCTCGAGCGCGGGGAAGAGGGAGAGGAGCTCCTCAAACCGCTCGCCCTTCGACTCCGGCCGCCGATCGCAGCCTACGCTCAGGGCGAGCGGACCCTCACCCGACCGCTCATCCCGGGCGAACAGGAGCGCGAGCCCGACGCGATCCGGCCCGACGGGCGTGAGGTACGCCTCGACCCCGGGGCCGAAGTGGACCTCGACGGCGCGGCTCCACGGCGCGATCGCGAAGTGGCGGCGCACGCCGAACCGCGCCGGCCCGCGGGCGGGGAGCTCGAGCCCCTCGCGGCGGCGCACGGGCGAGGCGAGGCCGTCGGCGGCGACGAGGACGCGGGCCGGGACCTCCGCGCCGTCCGCGAGCAC
>JAEYZK010000012.1 GCA_023428085.1 Pseudomonadota bacterium | reverse complement strand
ATCGAGGCCGCGCCGCGGTGGGCCGCGCTGCGGACGGCGTACGCCGAGGCGCTCGAGCGGTCCGGCCTCTCCGCGCGGGCGGCGCTCGTGGCCGAGGAGGCGGCGCGGCTCTTCCCCACCTCGCCGGCCGCGGTGCGCGGCGCGGCCCACGCCGCGATGCGCCTCGGTCGCCTCGAGCAGGCGATCCAGCGCGAGCGCACCCTGCTCGCGCTCCGCTTCGACGACCTCGGGGTGCGCGCGAGCCTCGCGTCCCACCTGCTCGACCGCGGCGATCTCGACGGGGCGGTCGGGCTCCTCCGGGAGGGGCTCCGCGTGGCCCCGGGCGAGCTCGCGCTCCACCTCCGGCTCGGCGATCTGCTCGCGGCCAACGAGCGGATGGACGAGGCGGAGGAGGCCTACGCGGGGGCGCTCGACCTCTGCCCCGAGGACGCCGACGCCTGGGAGCGGCGCGGCCGGGCCCGCCTCACGGCGGGGCGCGCGCGAGAGGCGCAGGCCGACCTCGGCCGGGCGCTCGCGCTGCGGCCGCAGAACCCCGCGCTGAAGGAGCTCGTCCGGAGCCTCACGCCCGACGAGGAGCGGTTCTGGAAGCCGTACCAGCTGGACGCCCGCGCCCTCGCGGCGAAGGCGCCGGCCCCGCGGCCGGGCGAGGACGCGATCGTCCTCGGGGAGCTCCACGTCACCCGCGTGCTCCCCACCGGGCTCTCGTCGAGCTACACGCACCGGGTCGTCAAGATCCTCACGCGCCGCGGCGCGGACGCGTTCCGCCGGCAGAGCCTCGCCTGGACGCCGGACCGCCAGGAGCTCCGCGTGGAGCGCGCGGCGGTGCTCAAGCCGGACGGCCGCACCGTCGAGAGCCACGGCGAGAGCGTCTCCTCCGCCAGCGAGCCCTGGTACCGGCTGTACTACGACCTCCTGGCGCGCAACCTCTCGTTCGAGGCGCTCCAGCCGGGCGACGTGCTCGAGGTGGCGTGGCGCGTGGACGACACCGCCTCGGAGAACCTGCTCTCCGACTACTTCGGCGACGTCACGTTCGTGGACGAGACCTCCCGCAAGCTCCGCTTCGACTACGTGCTGCTCGTCCCGGAGGCCCGGGCGATCCACGCCAACGCGCCCCCGGGCGTGGAGCACGCCGAGCGGGCCCTCCCGGGCGGCGTGCGCGAGCACCGCTACACCGCGCGCGACCTCCCGCGCATCGTCCCCGAGCCCGGCATGCCGGGGTGGAGCGAGGTGGCCCGGTACCTCCACGTCTCCACGTACCGGACCTGGGACGAGGTGAACCAGTTCTACTGGCGGCTCGTGCGCGATCAGCTGCGGCCGACCCCCGAGCTCCAGGCGCTCGCGCGGCAGCTCGCGGCCGCGGCGACGCCGGGCGCGGGCGCCGCGATCCCGGCGAAGGCGGAGGCGAGCGGAGGGGCAGGCGGAGGAGCCTGCCCCGGAGCGAGCGGGGGGTCCGGGGGGGCGCGCAGTTCGTGCCCCCCCGGCAAGACGGCAGCGCTCGTCCAGGCCGCGTACGGCTTCGTCGTCTCCCAGACCCGCTACGTGGGCCTCGAGTTCGGGATCCACGGCTACAAGCCGTACCGCGTCGATCAGGTCCTCGCGCGGCGGTTCGGCGACTGCAAGGACAAGGCCTCGCTGCTCCACGCGCTGCTCGGGTCGATGGGCATCGACTCGCGCATCGTGCTGCTGCGCATGCGGCGGCTGGGCCGGATCCCGGAGCAGCCCGCCTCGCTCGCCGTCTTCAACCACGCCATCGTGTACGTGCCCGAGCTCGATCTCTGGCTCGACGGCACCGCGGCGTACTCCGGCACGCGCGACCTGCCCGCCGAGGACCGCGGCGCGACGGTGCTCGTCGTGAACCCGGACGGCCCGCCGCGCTTCGCGACCATCCCGGAGGCGGAGCCGGGCGACAACCGGCTCGAGACCGAGCTCGACCTCGCGCTCGCGGCCGACGGCAGCGCCGCCGTGCGCGGGCGGTGGCGCGCCGCCGGCCAGTCCGCGCCCGACTTCCGCCGGACGTACGGCCCCGAGGAGGGGCGCAGGAAGGTCCTCGAGCAGAGCCTGGGCCGGCTCTTCCCGGGGGCGAAGGTCGAGGCGGTGACCGCCTCGGACCTCGCGCGGATCGAGGACGACGTGGAGCTCCGGTTCTCGGCGTCGGTCCCGCGCGCCGCCCAGGCGGACGGGGCGGGGCTCCGGTTCACGCCCTTCGGCGCCGCGCAGGGGTACGCCGAGTCCTACGCCTCGCTCGCCGCGCGCACCCACGAGCTCGACCTGGGCGGCCCGCGCGACACGCGCTTCCGCTACCGCTACGCCCTGCCCGCGGGCTGGCGCGTCGTGGACCTGCCCGCGCCGGCCCACGGCGAGACACCGCTCGGGCGGTTCGAGCTCCGCTTCCACGAGGAGCGCGGGGCGATCGTCGCGGAGGGCCGGATCGCCCTCTCGGGCGCCCGCGTGAAGGTGGCGGAGTACCCGGCGTTCCGCGAGCTCATGATCCAGCTCGACCGCGCCTTCTCCCGGCGCGTCCGCATCGCGCCCACCGTCGAGCCATCCCACCGCGGCGAAGCCGCCACCGGACCCGGGGCGCCCTGGGGGGCGACCGCCGCGAAGGAGACACCGTGAGTGGAGGCCACCTGACGCTGCGCGCCCTCGCCCTGGCCGGCGCCGCCGCCGCCGCCTGCACCGGCCCCGGACCGACGGTGAAGGTCCCCGCCGCCGCCGGCGCCGTCGACCCCGGCCTGCCCTCCGTGCGCGCGGCGCGCGCCGGCGATCCCTGGGCCGACCTCGCGACGTCGCTGCAGGCGCGCCGCCTGCTCGACGCGGAGGGCGAGGCGAACGCCCTCCTCTCGACCGCCGGGGCCGATCCCGCCGGACCGGCCGGGCTCGTCGCGCTGCGGCGCCTCGGCGAGCTCGCGGAGGAGTCGCCCGCGCGGAGCGCGCAGGTGGACGCGGGCCTCGCCCGGCTCCTCGAGGGCGGGCGGCTCTCCGGCCTCGCCGCCTACCGCGCCCGCGGGACGCGCGCCCTCGCCGCCGAGGCGTCCGGTGCGCTCGGCGCGGCCGCCCGGCACCGGGCCGAGGC
>JAEYZK010000466.1 GCA_023428085.1 Pseudomonadota bacterium | reverse complement strand
CTCGCCGCTTCGCGGCTGCGCGCGGCTGCCCCGCGGCGGAGGGGCTCTGCCCCTCCCCCCAGCTTCGCTGGGGCCCCCCACTCCGCATCCCGATCGACGTGTTCACGAATCACGATCGGTCGTTTAGAACCCACGCATGGAGGGCGCGGCCGGCGACGTCGCACGAGGGCGGGAGCGCTACCGGCGCAGGGCCTGGGCCGAGGCGTTCGAGCTCCTCGCGCGTGCCGACGCGCTCTCCCCGCTCGGGGCGGAGGACCTCGAGCTGCTCGCGGTGTCCGCGTACCTCGTCGGCCGCGACGCAGCGTACCTCGACGCGCTGGATCGCGCCCACCGGCTCCATGCGGCCGAGGAGAGGTGGGCGCGTGCCGCCCGGTGCGCGTTCTGGATCGGCCTTCGCTACCTGCTCCGCGGCGAGGCCGGGCGCGCCACGGCGTGGCACGCGCGCGCCGGTCGCCTGCTCGACCGCGGGGGCGGCGAGAGCGTGGAGCGCGGGTACCTCCTGCTGCCGGAGGCCGAGCAGCGCCTTCGCTCCGGCGACGCGCCCCGCGCGTACACGATCGCCGCCGCCGCCGCCGCCGCGGGCGAGCGGTTCGGGGAGGTGGACCTCGTGGCGATCGCGCGCCACCTGCAGGGGCGGGCGCGCCTCCACGAGGCGCGGGTCCAGGAGGGCCTGGGGCTGCTCGACGAGGTGATGCTCGCGGCGACGGCGGGCGAGCTGTCGCCGATCCCCACGGGGCTGCTCTACTGCAGCGTGATCGACTGTTGCCGCAGCGTGCACGCGCTCGATCGCGCGCGCGAGTGGACCTCGGCGCTCGCGGCCTGGTGCGACGAACAGCCGGAGATGGTCTCGTTCACCGGCGCGTGCCGCGTCCACCGCGCGGAGGTCCTGCTCGCGTGCGGCGACTGGCGGGCGGCCACCGCGGAGGCGCTCCGCGCCCGCGAGCGCGCGGCCACCGATCGCGCCTCCGCCGGCGAGGCGACCTACCAGCTCGCCGAGCTGCACCGCCTGCGCGGCGAGCAACCTGCGGCGGAGGAGCTCTACCGCCTGGCGAGCGAGGCGGGGAGGGAGCCGCAGCCGGGCCTCGCCCTGCTGCGCCTCGCGCAGGGGCACGCCGCCGCCGCGGTGGCGGCGATCCGCCGGGTGCTCGGGTCCACGGCGGATCCCCTGGCGCGGACGCGCCTCCTGCCCGCCGCCGTGGAGATCCTGCTGGCGGCGCGAGAGCGCGCGGACGCCCGGGAGGCCTCCGCGGAGCTCCAGGCGATCGCGGCGCGGTTCGACACCGCGGTGCTCGTGGCGATCGCGCAGCAGGCGCGCGCGACGGTGGAGCTCGCCGAGGGGAACGCCGCCGCCGCGCTCGACCTCGCCCGCGGCGCGGGCGAGGTCTGGGCGGCGCTCGAGGCGCCTCATCCGTCGGCGCAGGCGCGCGTGCTGGTCGGCCTCGCGTGCCGCGCGCTCGGCGACGAGGAGGGCTGTGGGCTGGAGCTGGAGGCGGCCCGGCAGCTCTTCGCGAGGCTCGGGGCCACGCTCGACTCCGCTCGCGTCGAGGCGCTCGCCCGGCCCGAACGTCCGCGGCGCGCGCACGGGCTGACGCCGCGCGAGCTCGAGGTCCTCCGCCTGGTGGCCTCGGGCAAGAGCAACAAGGACATCGCGCGCGCCCTCCACCGCAGCGAGAAGACCGTCGATCGCCACGTGAGCAGCATCCTCGGGAAGCTCCGGGTGCCCTCGCGCGCGGCCGCGACCGCGTTCGCGTACGAGCACGAGCTCGTCTGAGCCCCGCGCGTGGTGCGGAGGATCCCCCACGCCTCTCGCTCCGGCGTGGGGGGTTCGCCCGATGCCGCCGCGCGGCCGCCGCCCCAGGCTTGCTCCGGGCCGGGCGCTCCGGTTGGCCGGGCCCAGGACCTCGAATCACGGGAGGACGGGACATGTTCGACGTCATCGTCGTGGGTGCCCGGTGCGCCGGGTCTCCGACCGCCATGCTGCTCGCGCGACGGGGGTACAGGGTGCTGCTGGTCGATCGCGCGAGGTTTCCCAGCGACACCATCTCCACGCACATCGTCTGGCCGCACGGCGCCGAGGCGCTGGCGCGGTGGGGGCTCCTCGATGCGCTCGCGGCCACGGGGGTGCCGCCGATCTGCAGGGACATGACGTTCGACGTCGGGCCCTTCGCGCTCCACGGCGCGATCCCCGACGCCAACGGCGGCCGCGGCGGCCTGTGCCCGCGGCGCACGGTCCTGGACGCGCTCCTCGTGGAGGCCGCCGCGCGGAGCGGCGCCGAGGTGCGCGAGGGGTTCACGGTGGACGAGGTGCGCTTCTCGGACGGCGCGGTCGTCGGGGTCCGGGGCCGCGAAGCCGGAGGGAGAGAGGTCGAGGAGCGGGCGCGGATCGTCGTGGGCGCGGACGGCGTCCACTCCTTCGTCGCCGCGGCCGTGCAGGCACCCCGGTACGACGCGTGGCCGTTCGGCGCCTGCGCGTACTACTCGTACTTCGACGGGCTCCGGCAGGACGACCTCGAGCTGTACCTCCGCGCGCACTGCGCGCTCGGCGGAGCCCCGACCGGCGACGGGCTCCACCTCGTGATGGTGAACTGGCCCGCGCGCAGGTTCCCCGAGGTGCGGGCCGACGTCGAGGCGCACGTCGCCCGCGTCCTCGAGCTCGCGCCGGACTTCGCGGCCCGGGTGCGCCGGGCGCGGCGCGTGGAGCGCTGGTACGGGAGCGCCGGGGTCCCCGGGTACTTCCGGAGGCCGTACGGCCGCGGCTGGGCGCTCGTCGGCGACGCCGGGTACTGCAGGGATCCGATGACGGCGCAGGGGATCAGCGACGCGTTCCTCGACGCCGAGGGGCTGGTCGAGGCGCTCGACGCCGGCCTGTCCGGCCGCGGCGCGATCGAGGAGCTCCTGGCCGCCCACGAGGCGGCGCGGAACGATCGCGTCCGCCCGATGTACGAGTTCACCAACGAGATCGCCACCCTCGAGCCGCCGCCGGCCCGGCTGCAGCAGCTCTTCCTCGCGCTGCGGGACGACCCGCAGGCCACGAACGCCTTCCTGTCGGCGATCAGCGGCGCGACGCCCCTCCGCGACTTCATGTCCGACGAGAACCTCGCGCGGATCCTCGGCCGGGCGCGGGCGGGGGCACCCGCGCCCGGCGCCGGCGTCGGTGCGGCGGACGCTCGGACGCTGCCGGCGCGAGCCCCCCAGGCTTGAACCCCCGGGTCGGGGGAGGTAAGTAAGCCCTCCCATGCTGTCCCCCGAGGTCCTGCACAAGCTCGAGGCCATCGAGCACCGGCTCGACGAGCTGACCCACCTGCTCTCGGACCCCGAGGTCGCCGCGAGCGGCGAGCGGTTCCGGAAGGTCGCGAAGGAGCGCGCGTCGATCGAGCCGACCGTGATCGCGCTCCACGCCTACCGGAAGCTCGTCCAGGACATCGCGGACAACGAGGCGCTCCTCGCCGATCCCGAGCTCCGCGAGATGGCCAAGGAGGAGCTGGCCCAGCTCCGCCCCCAGGTCGATCCGGCGGAGGAGCAGCTCAAGACGTACCTCGTCCCGCGCGACCCGAACGACGAGAAGGACGTCATCGTCGAGATCCGCGCCGGGGCCGGCGGCGACGAGGCCGGCCTCTTCGCGGCCGAGCTCCTGCGCATGTACCTGCGGTACGGGGAGCGCCGCGGCTGGAAGGTGGAGGTGGCCGACACCTCGGCGGGCGCGCTCGGCGGCATCAAGGAGGCGGTCGTCAACATCGCCGGCGACGCGGTCTACTCCTGGCTCAAGTACGAGTCCGGGGTGCACCGCGTGCAGCGCGTCCCGGCCACGGAGGCGCAGGGGCGCATCCACACCTCCACGGTCACGGTGGCGGTGATGCCCGAGGCCGAGGAGATCGACGTCCAGATCAACCCGGCCGACGTGGAGATGGACGTGTTCCGCTCGACCGGCTCGGGCGGACAGTCCGTGAACACGACCGACTCCGCCGTGCGCCTCACGCACAAGCCGACCGGCATCGTGGTGAAGTGCCAGCAGGAGAAGAGCCAGATCAAGAACCGCAGCATGGCGATGCGCATGCTGCGGGCGAAGCTCTACGAGATCGAGCAGGAGAAGCAGCAGAGCGCGCGCGACGCCGCCCGCAAGTCGCAGGTCGGCACCGGCGACCGGTCCGAGAAGATCCGGACGTACAACTTCCCGCAGGACCGGCTCACCGACCACCGCGTGAACTACACCCGGCACAACCTGCCCGCGGTGATGGACGGCGACGTGCAGGACGTGCTCGACGCCTGCCGGACCTTCTACGCGGCGCAGGCGCTGCGAGACGCGGCGCGGGGCGAGGAGCGGCGGGTGTGAGCGCGCCCTTCGACTCCGCCTGCCCTGAGCGTAGGCGCTGCGCAGCAGTGCCGAAGTCGAAGGGCTCAGGGCGAACGGCGTTCCTCCAATCCGCTCGGCCCGAGCCTGTCGAAGGCCGGGCGGTCGGAGGCTCGGGCGCGGGCTCGGGAGCGGGCTCGTTCACGGGAAGGACGGATGGCTGAGGTCTGGACCACGCTGCGCCTCCTCAACTGGACCCAGGGCTACTTCAGCCAGAAGGGGATCGACGCGCCCCGGCTCACGGCGGAGCTCCTCCTCGCGCACGCGCTCCGGTGCGATCGCGTCCGCCTCTACCTCGACTTCGACAAGCCGCTCGGCGAGGCCGAGCTCACGGTCTTCCGCGAGCTCGTGCGCCGGCGCGCGGAGCGCGAGCCCACGGCGTACCTCCTCGGCGCGCGCGACTTCTACGGCCGCCCGTTCCAGGTGGACGCGCGGGTGCTGGTGCCGCGCCCGGAGACGGAGCTCGTCCTGGAGGCCGCGGCCGCGGCGCTCCCCGGGGACGCGGCCGGCCTCCGCGCGCTCGACCTCTGCACCGGCTCGGGGGCGCTCGCGATCTCGCTCGCGCTGGAGCGCCCCGGCGCGGAGGTGGTGGCGACCGAGATCTCGCCCGAGGCGCTCGCGGTCGCGCGGGACAACGCCGCGCGCCTCGGCGCCGCGGTCACGCTCCTGGAAGGGGACCTGTACGCGCCGCTCGCACCGGAGGAGAAGTTCGACGTGATCGTGTCCAATCCGCCCTACGTCCCTCGTGGCGAGCTGGACACGCTCCCCCCCGAGGTCCGCCGGGAGCCCCGCCTCGCGCTGGACGGCGGCGACGACGGGCTCGCGATCTCCCGGCGGATCGTGGCCGGCGCCCCGGCCCGGCTCCGGCCGGGGGGCACGTTGGTCCTGGAGATGCACGAGTCCCATGTGCATGACCTCCCAGCGTTCTGCCTCCAGTCCGGCTTCGAGCGGGCCGAGCCCCATCGCGACCTCGCCGGCCTTCCCCGGTTCGTCGTCGCCCACATGGCGGGAGCGCCCGCGCCAGCGTAGAATCGCGCCGCCTCCCGCGCCCGGCCCCGTTGCGCCGGGCCCGCTCGCCCCAGCGCACACGCGGAGCGGACGGACCAAAGGACCTGACGGAGACCTCTTGGACAAGATCGTCGTCGAGGGTGGAGTGCCGCTCCGCGGAGCGGTGGACGTCTCGGGCGCGAAGAACGCCGCGCTGCCCATCGTCGCCGCCGCCCTGCTCACCGAGGGGGACCACCTCGTCCACAACGTCCCGGAGCTCGCCGACGCCCGCACGCTCGGCCGGCTGCTCGCGCACATGGGCTGCCAGGTCGAGCGGATCCCCGGCCCCGCGCGCTCCTTGACGATCCGCGTCCCGGCCGCCGTCACCCCCGAGGCGCCCTACGAGCTCGTGAAGACGATGCGCGCGTCGGTGGTCGTGCTCGGGCCCCTCCTCGCGCGCTGGGGATCCGGGCGCGTCTCGCTCCCCGGCGGCTGCGCCATCGGCGCCCGCCCGATCGATCAGCACCTCAAGGGCCTCACCGCGCTCGGCGCGGAGATCCACCTCGAGCACGGCTACGTGTACGCGACGGTCCCGAAGGGCCGGCTCCGCGGGACCGTGTTCACGTTCGACGGCGTCACCGTCACCGGCACCGAGAACGTGATGATGGCGGCCACCCTCGCCGAGGGCGAGACGGTGCTGCGCAACTGCGCCCGCGAGCCCGAGGTCTCCGACCTCGCCGCCGCGCTCGCCGCCATGGGCGCGCGGATCGAGGGCGCGGGGACCGACGTCATCCGGATCACGGGCGTGGAGGCGCTCCGGCCGCTCCGGCACACGGTCATCGCCGACCGGATCGAGGCCGGCACGTTCCTCGTCGCCGGCGCGCTCCCCGGGAACGACGTCACCGTCCGCGGCTGCCGCGCGTGCGATCTCGAGGCCCTCCTCGAGAAGCTCCGGGCCGTGGGCGCCGGGATCCAGGAGGTGCCCGGCGGCCTCCGCGTGATCGGCGACGGCCGCCCGAAGCCGGTGGACGTGAAGACCGCTCCGCACCCCGGGTTCCCGACGGACATGCAGGCCCAGATGATGGTCCTGCTCGCCCTCGCCGACGGCTCGTCGCGGATCACGGAGACCGTGTTCGAGAACCGGTTCATGCACGTGCAGGAGCTCCAGCGGCTCGGCGCGGACGTGACCGTGGACGGCAAGCTCGCGCTCGTGCGCGGGGTGCCGAGCCTCTCGGGCGCGCAGGTGATGGCGAGCGACCTGCGGGCCTCGGCGGCCCTCGTCCTCGCCGGCCTCGCCGCGCAGGGGCGCACCGAGATCCACCGCGTGTACCACCTCGACCGGGGCTACGAGCGGATCGAGGAGAAGCTCGCGCCCCTGGGGGCGCGCATCCGGAGGGAGAAGGCGTGAGGAGACAGACGGCCCGCCGCGTGCCCGGTGTCCGGGCCTCCGAAGCTTCCGCTCGCCCCGAGCGTAGCGGCGCGAAGCGCCGCGGAGTGGAAGGGCGGGCGGGCTCGGCCGAAGAGCTGTTGACCGTCGCCGTGCCCAAGGGCCGGCTCCTGCACGAGTCGTCGGCCCTCTTCGAGCGCGCCGTCGGCGTGTCCCCCCGGGCGCTCCTCGAGGGGACGCGCAAGCTCGCCGCCGACGCGCCCGCGGCCGGGCTCCGGTTCATCTCCATCCGCGCCGCCGACGTCGCGAGCTACGTCGAGCACGGCGCCGCCGCGGTCGGGATCGCGGGCCTCGACGTCCTGCGCGAGGATCCCTGCGACCTCTACGAGCCGCTCGATCTGCGGATCGGCCGCTGCCGGGTGATCGTCGCCCGCCCGAAGGACGCACCCCCGCTCCCCCGGGGGGTGGCCCCGCGCGTGGCCACCAAGTACGTCTCGCTCGCGACCCAGCACTTCGCGCGCAAGGGCGTTCCCGCCGAGGTGATCCCGCTGCACGGCTCGATCGAGGTCGCCCCCTCGCTCGGCCTCGCGGACGCCATCGTGGACATCACCGAGACGGGCGAGACGCTCAAGGCGAACGGCCTCGAGATCGAGGAGGAAGTCCTCGACGTGACTGCACGATTGGTGGTGAACCGCGTCGCCTTGAAGCTGCACCCGGAGCGGCTGCGGAGGCTGATCGACGCCCTGCGAAGGGCTGTCGAGGCCGGGCCGCCCGTGAAACCCCGTTGAAACGTACGGCGGGATCTGCCTACTATTCCCGGAACTTCAGTCACTGGCGCTCGTCCGCTTGCCTTCCCTCATCCGATCGATCGCTTGTTAGGTCCCCGAAGGAGGACCTGATCCGTCATGGATTGCCCCCGGTGTGCCGTTGAGCTCACGGAGATCACCCGCGATGACAGCATCATTCACCGCTGCGTCGAGTGCGGAGGTCTCTGGGTCGACGTCACCGACCTCAACAAGACGCTCCTGCACGCCAACCTGCCATCGCTGAGCGCGATCGGCGGGGTGGTGAACCCCGACGAGATCGCCGGCATGTGCCCGGCGTGCAACGTCGACCTCGTTGCGGTCGAGGGCGGAGAGAAGAAGAGCGAGCACTACGACACCTGCGAGTCGTGCGGCGGGCTCTGGATCGACGGCGAGGAGGACGAGCCCGCCGAGACCCTCGACTGGAAGGGCGCGAGCGCGCAGATCGTCACGTTCTTCAAGCGGTTCGCGAAGAGGAAGTAGGGAGAGCGGCCGCTCACCTGAGCCTGTCGAAGGGTGAGCGGTGACGGCCCTCACTCCCGCGCATACCGATCGTCCCGCCATGGGTGCGCCGTGTCGGAGTAGCCGTTCTTCTCCCAGAACCCCTTCACGTTCCGTGTCGTGACCTCGACGCGCGCGATCCACTTCGCGCCCTTCCACGCGTAGAGCTCCGGCGTCACCACCCGGCACGGCCCGCCGTGCTCCACCGGCAGCGGCGCGCCGTCGGCGGTGTGGGCGAGCAGCACGTCCTCCTTGAGCGCCTCCTCCAGCGGCACGTTGGTCGTGTAGCCGTCGTGCGCGTGGAAGAGCACGTGCGTCGCGTCCGGGCGCGGCGCCGCGAGCGCCAGCACCGTCTCGAGCCGCACGCCGCCGAACCGGACGTCCATGCGGCTCCAGCCCGTCACGCAGTGGAAGTCCTGGACGTCCTCCACCTGCGGGAACGAGAGCAGCTCGTCCCAGCCGAGGGAGAGCGGCTGCTCGACCGCCCCGTCCACGGTGAGCCGCCAGGCCGCGCGATCGATCCGCGGGACGATGCCGAGGTCGAGGACCGGCCACTTCTCCGTGACCGTCTGGCCCACCGGCAGCTTCGGCATCCCGTGGCGGTTCGGCGGGCCCGAGCCCATCGGCCGCGCGTCGCTCGCCGCCGGGGTGGCCTTCATCCGCTCGAGGAACCGCTCCCGCAGCCTGAGCCGGGCGTCGATGATCCGCTGCGTCTTCTCGTCCATACACCGCCCCGATCGGTTCCCGCGATGCTCGCCCGTGTACCCCCGAACCCCTTGACTCCAGGGCCTCTTCGCGGCAGAAAACGGGAGGTAACGCGGGAATAGCTCAGTTGGTAGAGCATCAGCTTCCCAAGCTGAGGGTCGCCGGTTCGAACCCGGTTTCCCGCTCCAGTTTCGAAGGCCGGAATCCCTGAGGCTTGGTCGCCCGGGTTCCGGCCTCTCTTCTTCTTTGAGTCACATCCGCCCGCAAGGTGTCAGCAAGCGGGAGGCCTCGGGGTGCCCGGTGCAGCTCGCGGCGGTGGGGGGCCTCCTGGCTGGTGGCCGGGCACCGCCAGCTGTTCGACTGCTAGCGTCGGCGCTTGCCTGACCCCTCATCGAGTTCGAGCTGGCTTGCCTTGGTTCCCTTCTCGGGCGGTCTGCGCATCCGCTGTGTCGGGAACCTGGAGCCCGGCCCGTACTCCACGCCCGGTCCGCGCTCGTGAGGGGACGTCTTCCGGAGAAGCCGTCGTTGGACCATGTCGGCCAAGATGTCCCGGGCACGGTTGATTCCGACGTCGAGCAGATTCTGCACCGTGCGATTCGTTACCTTCCCGTACTCACGCACGTGGGCGATCACCTTGCGGTCGATCTCGTCCACCGTCCTTCGCTGGTACGGCACGGCGGCACCGAGCGCTTTCAGCACCTCGCCCCTGAGCCGGTATGTCGGGTGGGCACGCCGGGCGCTCTGACGCGTGGGTTCTAGAACGCCGATCGAATCGCTTGCAAGGCGCCGCAGCGCCGCTTCTGCTTCGATGGGGTTCTTCTGCAGCAGCGGTGCGATGTCGGTGGCGGACAGCGTCCTCACCGAACACAACCGGAACAGGACGAGCATGGCGTCTGTGTCGTCGCGCTCCTGCTCAGGAAGCTGCGCGACGAAACGGGCAACCTGGGTGTTGGCATGGCCGCCCGCGAGCGTGACGCGCACGTGGTCGTGGAACGACTCGATGTGCGGGATGTCACGACCCGCGGAGATCATCTCCCGGTACATCCGGTCTACCCCGCGTCCGATCTCCTCGGCGAGACCGAGAACGCGAGCCGCATTCATCAAGCACGGGTTCCGGGGCTTCGATGGATGCGTGAGGATGTTGTTGGGGGTAACTCCCGACACGAGCGGGCCTGGCGAGGTCACGGCCAGGAACTCCGGTGAATGGATGACATTCACCGTGGCGTGGAGGTGGTAATCGCGGTGGATCACCGCGTTCGCAAGCGCCTCGCGTACGGCGAGCGTTGGGAAGTCCTCGATCTGGATCTGCTGTCCACCCGGCAGGTTGAGAGGGGTCACGTTCTGTCGCGCCTGGATCAAGGCCATGGCGCGCTGGAAGGCGAGCAGCAGCGGTTGAGTCAAGCGTTCGATCGCTTTGGGTTCACCCCCGGGTGTGGGCTGGAACTGATAGACGATCGGCACGCTTCCCGTCGGTTCCGCGAACAGGACCGCCCCGGCGTTCAGGAGCCGATTGTTGATGCTCACTACGCCAAGCGCGCGCAGAAGCTCGGCGGTGTCGAGGCGCGATAGCCGACGCCGGTTGTCGCCGAATTTCGCAAGGAGCGAGCGAGCCTCCTCCAAGGCGGAAACGGAGAGGTCCGCGACCGAGACCTCGCTCTCTCGCGCGGACCAGTCGATCCCCAGCCGGTCCTCACGAAGTCGCATCTGCTCGCTCGGCTCCATCGGTCGGCAGTCTGTGCCGATCCGACGGGGTGCGCGGCCCTGGGGGTCGGAGTGGATCTCCGGACTCTGGGGCACGAAGACGAACAGGAGACGCACGCCGTGGACCATCTCGGCCCAGGCATCCACCGTGAGCGGCGGTCTCGAGAGTTCGTACACCCTCTTCCGGACCGTGTCCGGCTCGAGCGTGGTGCCCCGAAGGGCTTGCGGGCCACCGACCCGATCCGCGACGCCCACAACGACGACGCCACCGGAGGAGTTCGCGAAGCAGAGCGCGGCATCCGCGACCGTCTTCAGCGTCTCGCTGTCGCCTCGCGCCTGCTCCTTGAAGTCGAGCGTCTCGGATTCGAGGTCCTGCGGAGTCTTCCCTCCGAAGATCTCCTCGAGCGCAGCAGAAGCCTCATCGAGTCGCGGCATTCGCCCTCCCGAGTTTCTCGAATATTTGCTCTTACTCTTCACGGTGTAGGGTGGCAACAAATTCGCACGAAACTCCGCGAAACTCGGCGGCTGACCTCGAGCCTCGCTGGACAGTCCGAGGAAACGCGCCAGCGCTGTGAGCACGTTGCCTCACCTCTTCGCGCGACGTCCGGCGACTCGCAGCCGAGCGGCATCGTTCGTGCATCTCGCTCCCACCGTGAACGTGGTCAGGCGCCTCCTCGTGATCGCCTCGGTGGGGGTCCTCGTCGGCGGAGCAGCGCCGCTCGTCGCGGCCGAGGCGCTTTACCTCTACGGGCTGCACCACATCGACGAGCCTCCTCCCGTGGCGGCGCGAGCGCTGCCGGCGCCGGTGATGAACGCGTTCTGGCTTGCCGGCGGCGAACGCTTGCCGGCCACGGTGGAGCGCCTCGCGCCGTGGAAGTACGGTTGGGCGGTCGCCTACGATGGCGCGTGGCTCACGAAGCGACGTCCAGGGGAACAGATGGCCTCGCTCGCGGCTCGGGCCTGGATGTCTCGCCAGCCTCGCACGCAGCGCACGAGATGGGCCGTGACGTCCTGGGCCGCGACGGTGTGGGCGAGCCGACACTGGGATGCGGGCCAGATGACGCGGTTCTGGGTGGAGGGCGCCTGGTTCGGCCGCGGCGCCCGGGGCCTGGACGCCGCCTCGGAGAGGTACTTCGGAAGGGCATCTAGCTCCCTCACCTGGAGCGAAGTCGCTCTCCTGGCGGCGCTCACCGCCGCTCCGGCGAGGCTCGACCCCGCCTGCTTCCCCGACCGCGCCACGAAGGCCCGGAACGGGATCCTCGCCCAGCTGCGAACCTCCGGAGCGCTCACGCCGGCCGACCACGACGCGGCGGTCGCTCAGCCACTCGGGGTGAGGGAGCTGCCGTGCGATCGCCGGGGACCGTGAGGCGAGCCGACCTACCCCCGCACCGCCTTCTCGATCTTCGCGACGTCGATCTTGCCCATCTGCATCATCGCCTCGAACGCGCGCTTCGCGACGGCGCCGCCCTTGGCCAGCGCGTCGGTCAGGGCGCGCGGCGTGATCTGCCACGAGACGCCCCATCGGTCCTTGCACCAGCCGCACGCGCTCTCGACGCCGCCGTTGCCGACGATCGCGTTCCAGTAGCGGTCGGTCTCGGCCTGGTCCTCGGTGGCGATCATGAACGAGAACGCCTCGCTCTGCTTGAACGTGTCCCCGCCGTTGAGACCGAGGCACGGCACGCCGCACACGGTGAACTCCACCGTCAGCACGTCGCCGGCCTTGCCGCCCGGGAAGTCGGACGGCGCCCGGGACACCGCGCCGACCTTGCTGTCGGGGAAGGTCCGGGCGTAGAAGCGCGCGGCCTCCTCGGCGTCGCGGGTGTACCAGAGGCAGATCGTGTTCTTGTTCATGGCGTGAGCCTCCTTTGCTCGCCGAACCGGCGAGGCAGCGATGAACGGCGACGGGGCGTAGGTAAACGGTTCGCGACCCCGGGGCCCGTTCGTTTCGTCGGGTTGGACCCTGTTCCGCCGCCGCGCTCATCGGAGGGCCCCAACCGGTCTTCACCGCCCCGGCGACGCGGCGCCGCGGGGCGGGGGAGGCGGGCCGACCTGCGGGGCCGCGGAGGGCGCGACCGCGATCAGCGTGTCCCGGGTCGGCTTCGAGAACCAGCCGAGGACGGCGCCGCACAGGAGGCCGCCGAGGTGGCCGGCCCAGTCCACCATCGGCAGCACGAACGTCAGGACGAGGTTGAGCGCGACGAGCTCGACGGTCGCACGGAAGAGCCGCGCGCGGGCGGGCTCGGGGAACACGGTCCGGTGGCGATGGCCGAACGCGACCACCGCGGCCGCGACGGCGAGCACGCCGCCCGAGGCCCCCACCGACGGCTGGTCGAGGAGCGCGACGCTGAGCAGGGATCCGGCCACGGTCCCGGCCGCGAACACGGTGAGCTGGCGCCCGGCCCCGGCGAGCCGCTCGAAGAGCGACCCCACCGACACCAGGATGAAGACGTTGAAGCCGAGGTGCAGCAGGCTGCCGTGCACGAGCGCCACCGTCAGCAGCCGCCACACCTGGCCGGCGAGGACGGCGTCGTTGTCCTTGAGGAGGAGGCCCGCGAGCCGGCCGTCCGGGACGGCCCACGCCGCGAGGCTGCCGAGGACGATGAGACCCGCAGTGACCAGCGTCCCCCAGGCCCTGTGGCGCAGGTGCGCGTCCAGCGCGGGCAGCCCGGAGGTGTTTGGCGCCGGCTCGGCCTCGACGACCAGCCCGGCGAGGCGCTGCTGCTCCATGCGCCGGATCGACCTGCGCAGCACCGGCACCGGCACGATGAAGATGAGGAGGCCGATAGGCACGAGGAGCAGGGCGATCATCGTCGGCTCGAACGGCACGGTCAGGGCGACCGCGACGGAGGCCACGCACCCCAGCAGGCCCGCGGGGCCCATGACCAGGAAGTCGAACGCGAGGAGCGCCCGGAGCGAGCGCCGCGCGAGGTACTCACGCTCGCTCAGCGCCGCGCGGGGAGGTGCGTGAGGACCGGCGAGCCCCCAGCGGCGGACGAGCCACCGCCAGATTGGGACGGAGACGGCGTACAGCGCCGCGAATGCCGCGAGGGCGATCCAGCGTGGGTCCATGCGAGGAGCATAGCTTGGAGTCGCCCGCGAGGACGCTGCCCATGGACCGCCCTGCTGCGCCCGTCCGCGCGATCGGCTAGATCGGCCCTCCGATGCCCCAGCTCCGCGACGCCCTCCCCGCGCTGTACCGCTCGCTCCTCGGCGCGCCGCTCGACGCCGAGGTCCCCGCCGAGCGCAAGGCGACCTGCGCCGCCTGCGCCATGCTCGAGCAGAACTGCACCGCGACGCTCCCGCCGCTCGACGGCCGCAGCCGCTTCTTCCACCCGGACACGAAGTGCTGCACCTTCCACCCGCGGCTCCCGAACTACCTCG
>JAEYZK010000426.1 GCA_023428085.1 Pseudomonadota bacterium | reverse complement strand
TACGCCAACCGGAACGGCATGAGCTGGACCTACTGGTGCCTCAACCCGAACTCGGGCGACACCAAGGGCCTCTTCCTCGACGACTGGACCACGATCGACACGGTCCGCTACGACGTCATCAAGCCCTACCTCACGCCGCTCAAGGGCGGCGGCGGCCCGGGCCCGACCTACTACTCGCTCGTCGTGACGAAGGCGGGGACGGGCAGCGGCACGGTCGCGGGCGGCACGATCAACTGCGGCACGGCCTGCACCGCGAGCCTCGCGTCCGGGACGACCGTGACCCTGACGGCGACCCCGGCGACGGGCTCCACCTTCGCGGGCTGGAGCGGCGCCTGCACCGGCACGGGCGGCTGCACGGTCTCGATGACGGCGGCGCGGGCCGTCACCGCCACGTTCAACACCTCGGGCGGCACGACGTACACGCTCAGCGTCACGAAGGCCGGCACGGGCAGCGGCACGGTCGCGGGCGGCGCGATCGACTGCGGCACGGCCTGCTCCGCGAGCCTCGCCTCCGGCACCTCGGTGACCCTCACGGCGACCCCGGCGACGGGCTCCACCTTCGCCGGCTGGAGCGGCGCCTGCACCGGCACGGGGGCCTGCACGGTCTCCATGACGGCGGCGCGGACCGTCACCGCCACGTTCAACGCCTCGGGCGGCACGACGTATGCGCTGGCCGTCACGAAGGCGGGCGCGGGCAGCGGCACGGTCGCGGGCGGCACGATCAACTGCGGCACGGCGTGCTCCGCGAGCTTCGCGTCCGGCACCTCGGTGACCCTGACGGCGACCCCGGCGACGGGCTCCACCTTCGCCGGCTGGAGCGGCGCCTGCACCGGCACGGGGGCCTGCACGGTCTCCATGACGGCGGCGCGGACCGTCACCGCCACGTTCGACACCGCGGGCGGCGGCACGGCCCCGTGCGCGAACGCGATCACGTTCACGAGCAACACCAACAACTTCGAGACGACCGGCGCGGTCTGCTACCGCACCAGCCAGACGGTCAACGGCTGGGGTTGCTCCAACTTCGCCGGGCGCACGGTCAGCGTGAACGGCGGGACGGCCACGGCCTCCTGCGGCGCGGGTCCCCTCCCGCTGGCGAAGGTGGACGGGTACACCTACTTCTCCGTCACCGCCGGCAGCTACCCGTGGGCCAGCATCTACGTCTGGTGACGTAGCGACGACGCGCAGCAGCTCCGGCGGCCCCGGTCCAGCGCTCCTGGGCCGGGGCCGCCGTCGTTCAGGCCCCGGTGAGCCCGGCGGTGCGCAGCCGCGCCGCGAGGTGATCGACGAAGACCCGCACCTTCGGCGGGACGGGACGTGCGCGCGCGAAGAGGGCGTGGATGGCCGTGTGGCGCGGCAGCGCGTACGGGGCGAGGAGCTCCACGAGCCGGCCCGCCTGCAGATCGTCGGCCACCATGAACTCGGGGAACACGCCGATCCCGGCGCCAGCGCGGGCCGCCGCGACCAGGACGAGGCCGTGGTTGGACTCGATGGCGCCGGCGGTCGGGACCGCGAGGGCGCCGCGCGGGCCGCGGAACCGCCACTCCGCGGCGCGGGTCACGTGCGTGTAGTGGAGGCAGTCGTGGCCGCGCAGGTCCTCCGGCGTCCGCGGCGTGCCGTGGCGCGCGAGGTACCCGGGAGAGGCCGCCACCACGCGGCGGTCCACCGCGAGCTTGCGCACCGCGAGCGCCGCGTCGGCGAGGGGCGCGATCCGGACCACCACGTCCCATCCGCCCGCGCCGGCGTCCACGAGCCGGTCCTCGAGCTCCAGCTCGACGCGCAGCCCCGGGTGGCGCGCGAGCAGCTCCGGGAGCGCCGGCGCGAGGTGCATCTCGCCGAAGGTGACCGGCCCGTTCACCCGGAGCGTGCCGAGCGGCGCGCCGGCGAGGGCCGCGACCGCCGCGGCGCCCGCGCCGGCCTCCTCCACCATCCGCGCGGCGCGCGCCTCCAGCGCCCGGCCCGCCTCGGTGAGCGCCACCCGGCGCGTGGTCCGGTGCAGGAGCTGCGTCCCGAGCCGTCGCTCGAGCCGCGCCACCGCCTTGCTCGCCGCCGACTTGGACGTCCCCAGCGCGGCGGCGGCGCCGGTGTAGCTGCCCGCGCGCACGACCGCCGCGAACGCGGCCATGTCGGCGAGATCCTCGGAGCGGAGGCGCATCGACATCGTTTCCTATCGGAAACGATGTTGTGCCGCAACACGGGCTGACGGGAGCGCGCTGGCGGGGCTAGCTTCTCCCTCGTGAGGCGGCGCCCGGGGCGGATCCCCCGCCCGGACGCGACCGCCCGAGAGGAGCCGAACATGACCGCCACCGCCACCGCCACCGCCACGACCCGCACCGCGCCGGCGCCCGCCGCCTACCGCGTCGATCCCGCGCACGCGAGCGCGGAGTTCAAGGTCCGCCACCTCATGGTCTCGAACGTCCGCGGCGAGCTGGGCGAGGTGACCGGCGAGGTCGGCTACGACGCCGCCGCTCCGGAGCGGTCCCACGTCGTCGCCCGGATCGACGTGACCACGATCGACACCCGGAACGCCGACCGCGACGCGCATCTCCGGAGCGCCGACTTCCTCGACGTCGCGAACCACCCCGCGATCGAGTTCCGCTCGACGGACGTGCGCGCGGTCGGGCGCGGCGCGCTCGAGGTGGAGGGCCAGCTCACGATCCGCGGCGTGACGCGGCCCGTGACCCTCGCGGTCGAGCTCTCCGAGGAGGTCTGCGATCCGTGGGGCAACGTGAAGCGCGGGGTCACCGCCACCGCGCGCCTCGACCGGCGCGCCTTCGGCCTGACCTGGAACGCCGCGCTCGAGACCGGCGGCGTGGTCGTCGGCGAGCACGTGGACGTGACGATCGAGGCGGAGCTGGTGCGCGCCTAGTCAGAGCCATGTGCGCAGGAACGCGAGCGCCTCCTGGCGCGCCTCGGCGGTCTCCTCGTGCCCCACGTCCTGGGTGAGGAGCCGCCAGCGCTCCGGGTGGCCCGCCCTGGCGTACGCGGCGCGCAGCGCGCGATCCACGAGGGCGAGCCCGGCCGGCGGGGTGAGCGGATCGCGGAGGCCGGCCACCGCGAGGTGTGCCCGCGGCGCGGCGAGCGCGTTCAGGCGCGCCGTCGTGAAGTGCCGGAGGAGCGCGGGCACGTAGTAGTAGATGCCGTGCCCGCCCAGCCCACCCTCGGCCAGGAGCGTGTGCCAGTCGGTGAGGCACCAGAGGTCCACGGTGGCCTTCACCCGCGCGTCGAGCGCGGCGACCCACTGTGACATGGTGCTGCCCATCGACATGCCGAGGGCGCCGAGCCGCGCGGGGTCCACGTCGGGGCGCGACGCGAGCCAGTCGAGCGCCCGGATCGAGTCGTACACCATCATCCCCCACAGCACCCGCCCTTCCCAGAGCATCGCCTTGAAGGTCTCGAGCTCCGGGGCGTGCGCGCGGCCGCCGAAGCACCAGTGGTCGATCGCGAGCGCGATCCACCCCTCGCGCGTCACCGCCCGCGCGTACGGCTCCGGCTGCAGGTAGCTCCGCCCTTCGACGAGCTCGCGCGCTCCGACGTCGTAGCCACCGCCGTGCGAGTGCGAGAAGAGGATCGCGGGCCGGCGGCGCGGCGGGCCGGCGGGCCGCGCCACGAGGGCCGGCACGGGCTCCAGGCCGTTCAGGTCGAGCTCCCACCTCTCGAGCACGTAGCCGTCGCGCTCCTCCTCGGCGCGCCGAGCCCCGGCGATCGGCCGGTCACGCGGCGGCAGCTCCCCGAGCAGCGACCAGAGGCGGGCGCGGGCCCCGCGCGGCGGGCGATCGGCGCTCACCGCACGTCGGAGCTCGGCATGTACAGGAGCCTCCCGCCCATCCGCTCGGCGTCGCGCTCGGCCTGCGGGCACTGTGCGGGGGGCGGCTGCCGATCCGGAGGGACGCCGTCGAGCCAGACGCGGCAGTACCCCGGCGGCGGGAGGCGATCGGGCGGGATGCCGCCGAGGTCCACGCGGCCGTAGTCGGCCGAGAGCACGTCGCCGGTCTCGTGGGAGCGGCCGGACGCCCAGATCACGCGGCCGCCGTGGTTGCGCGCGATCCGGTGGGCGCGCGCGCAGGTCATCGCCGGGGGCTGCCGGTCCGGCGGCAGCGCGTCGTACCAGACCCGGCACAGCCGGCCCGCCGGGACACGATCCGGCGGGACGTGGAACCAGGCGCCGGGCGGCGGCGCCTCCGGGGGCGCGGCGGGCTCGGGC
>JAEYZK010000208.1 GCA_023428085.1 Pseudomonadota bacterium | reverse complement strand
GTCTGCCTGCGGGCCCGCTGGAGCACGAGCGCGCCGAAGACGTCGGAGAACGACTCGTGCAGCGCGCCCGGCTGGTCCTCGTAGTCGAACGCGGCCTCGTACCCGATGACGCCGTGGGTCAGCTCGTGGCCGATGATGTCCACGTGGCGCGTGAACGGGCCGAAGACCTTGCCGTCGCCGTCGCCGAACACCATCTGGTGCCCGTCCCAGAAGGCGTTCATGTACCCGCGCCCGAAGTGGACCGAGGCGTCGAGCGCGAGCCCGCGGCCGTCGAGCGAGCTCCGGCCGAGCGCCTCGAGGTAGAAGTCGTACACCGCGCCGAGGCCGGCGAACGCCTCGTTCACGTGCGCGTCGCGGTGCCGGCGGGCGCCCTCCTCGCGGACGATGGGGCCCGGGAGCTTCTCGCGGTTGCCCGCGTCGTAGATCGTCCGGCGCAGGCCGCCCTTGGGGACCGCGCGCAGGAAGTCCGCGGTGGCGAGGCGCGCGCCGCGGAGCCGTTCGCTCAGGCGGACCGAGTCGTACGCGGCGGTCCGGACGCGTCGCGTCTTCCCGCGCTCGGCGAGCCGGCGCATGACGTGCGGCGGCAGGATGGTGCAGAAGGTGGGCTTCGCTCGGCACATGGGGGGGCCTCCGGGGTGAGGCCCGAGCATCCCGGGAGCCGGCGCCCGGCGCAAACAAACGGACGGCGGCCGCGCCCGGGCTGGGCGCGCCGCCGTCCGTTCCCCCCTCGACCGCGCTACTCGGTGCCGGTGCCGCTCGCGCCGGCGCTGCCGGCCTCGTCGTCCGCGCCCACGCCGCCGGTGCCGGTGGTGCCGGTGCTGGTGCCCGCGGAGCCGCTGCCGCTCTGCCCCGGGGAGCCCGGGCCCGCGTCGCCCGCGCCGGTCTCCGTGCTGGTGTCACCCGTGGTGCCGGTGCCCATGCCCGTGTCGCCGGTCGCGCCCGTGCCCATGCCGGTGTCACCCGTCACGCCCGTGCCCATGCCGGTGTCGCTCGTGGCGCCCGTGCCCATCCCGGTGTCACCCGTCACGCCGGTGCCCATCCCGGTGTCGCCCGTGGCGCCCGTGCCCATGCCCGTGTCACCCGTCACGCCGGTGCCCATCCCGGTGTCGCCCGTGGCGCCCGTGTCCGCCGCTGCGTCGCCGGCGCCGGTGCCGGTCACGGCCTGCCCGCCGCCCGACCGCACGAGCTGGAACGCGCTCGCCTGGAGCGTGCCGTCGTCCTGCTCGACGAACACGGCGCGGACGCGGTCGCCCTCCTTGAGCTCGTCCTTCGTGATCGACTTGCCGGCCTGGACGTACCGGGTGCTGTCGTCGACCGCGAACTCGTGCGACTGGTTCTTCGCGTCCGTCACCGTGATCTTGTCCTGCTCGACGCTCTGGACCGTGACGACGATCGACTCGGTCTTCCCCTGGCCCGCGCTGCCCTTCGACAGCTCGGTCGGCCCGGGCGTCCCGTCGGACGTCCCGCTCCCGCTCGCCGCGTCGTCCTGCGCGACGCCGGCCCTGCCGGCGAGGAGCACCCCCGCCACAACCATCCATCTCGTGAAGCGCATCGCTTCCCCCCTGTTCTCGTTCCCGGTGCCGGGCGCTCGCCCGCGACCTGCGGGCGAGGCGGCGCTCCCGGGTGCCGGAGGAACCTTGGGCGCTCCCCCCAGGGCCGGCAAGGAACGGCGTGCCGCGCGCGCGTCCGCCTGCACGGCGCCAGGAGCGGCGATGGCAGAGGTGGGAGGGGAGCGGGGGGACGGCGGGCTCAGGCGAGCACGACGCGGTTCCGGCCGGCGGCCTTCGCCGCGTACAGCGCCTGGTCGGCGCGCTCGACGATGGTCTCCTGCGTGTCCTCGCCCATCGTCGTCGTGACGCCCAGGCTCACGGTCGCCGAGAGGGCGACGTCGTCCACCTGGAACGGCGTCCGCTCCACCATCTGCCGGACGCGGTCGGCGGCGACGCGCGAGCTCTCGCCCGACAGCCCGGGCCAGAGGATGAGGAACTCCTCGCCGCCGATCCGCCCGAACGAGTCGGACGCGCGCGTGCTCGCGGTGACGCGGCGGACGAGCTCCTGGAGCACGGCGTCGCCGACCGTGTGACCGTGGGTGTCGTTGATCCGCTTGAAGTGGTCCATGTCCAGCACCGCGATCCCGAGCGGCCGGCGATCGCGCTGGGCGAACGAGATCTCCGCCAGGAGGCGCTCGGTGATGCCGCGCCGGTTGAGGCAGCCGGTGAGCGGATCGGTGCGGGACTGCGCCCGGAACATCTCCTGGAGCCGGTAGAGCTCGGCCTGGAGGTCCACGATGCGCCGGCCGGCGCGGAGCCGCACGCGCAGCTCGTGCTGGTCGAACGGCTTCACGACGTAGTCGTCCGCGCCCGCCTCCATGCCGGCGACGATGTCGTGCCGGGCGCGCCGCGCGGTCAGGAGGAGCACGTAGGTGTACGGCGCGCCGGCCGCCTCGCGCGCGCGGACGCGGCGGCACAGCTCCACCCCCTCGATGCTCGGCATCTCCCAGTCGATGAGGGCGAGGCTCGGCGCGTCCACCTCCTGCAGCCGGTTCCACGCCTCCTCGCCGTTCGTCGCCTCGACGACGTCGAACCCCCAGCCCGTGAGCGAGGCCCGGAGCACCGCCCGGATCGTCGGGCTGTCGTCTGCGACGAGCACTCTCATGCGACGGGGTTCCCGGATCGTAAGTACCACGTCGCACGTGGATTGAGCCCGCCTTCCCGGCGGGTGGGGCTGTACCCGGATCCCTCGTCCCCCGGCCGAGGGACCGGACCGCGCGCGGCGATCGCACGACTTTCACCATCAGTCGAGTCCCGCGCTCAGGGCCCGCCGCACACACATGTGCCCCGATCCTGCCCCGCGGGCGTGTAGCAGGCCCAGTCCGCCCGATCCCCGAGCGCGCGGAAGCAGTCGCTCGCGGTCGCGCAGCCTTCCTCGGGGAGCATGCCGATGTACTCGGCGGAGTAGATCTCGCCGGGGTTGGCGCGGCAGGCGCTGGCCGGGGCGATGGCGATGCACCTGGAGGTCACGCCCTCCGCCAGGCAGCGCGGGCTCGCGGAGGAGTCCTCGCAGGAGACGAAGCACCAGTCGGTGCCGTGGTCGCACAGGCGCCGGGTGGAGCCGTCGGTGCGGCCGATGCGCAGCATCGTCACCTCGCTCGACGCCGGCCGCGTCTCGAGGGTGAGGAACGACGGCGGCCGCGCCAGGTCGGCGATGGCGGCGAGCACGGGCCCGAAGGTGCGCGGCGGGTAGGCGTCGCACACACTCCCCTCGACCACCTGCGTGCCGCTCGCGCGGAACGCCTCCGCGAGCGCGTGGAACCGCTCGCCCGCCGCCATGGCGCCCGAGCAGACGGACGTCGAGGCGACGCACGCCGGCGCGACCGGGCAGGACGCCGTCCCGATGCAGACGTCGGCCGGCGAGAAGCCGCCGTCCACGCAGGCCACCCCCGAGACGATGAACGCCGCGGCGAGGTCCGCGACGCCGCTCGTCCCGACGAGCCCGCGGAAGTACGAGGCGTACTCGGCCACGGGGACGTGCTGGCTCCCCTCGGGCCGCCGCTTGTCGTAGACGCAGCTGTCCGCGCCCGGCGCGCTCGCGGCGTACACGAGGGGGCGCGCGGGATCCGTCGAGCAGTCGTCCTCGTCTCCCACCCAGACCACGACCAGCTTCGCCCCCTTGCGAGGGAAGGTCCCCGCGGGGACCCCCGGCTGGCGGCCCGCCTTCGCGAGCCGCACCGCGACCCGGCCCGCCTCGAGGTGCTGCTCGGCGCCCGCGCCGCAGCTCCCGACGCGGATGTTCTCGCGGAAGTCCTGGACGAGCGAGAGGAGCCGCGGATCGGCCGCCGCCGTGCCCCAGGAGGACCAGTCGAGCGACTTCTCGAAGTCGAGCACCAGCGCGTTCCCGGGCGCGGCGACGAACGCGCCCTGCGCGTACGGCGCGCCGGGCGACGCCAGACCGGGCGTGCAGTTGCCGGCCAGCGGCGTGGGGTGCGTGGTCGAGACGGCGGCGCAGGCGCGGCCGGGGAAGCAGCTCGGGTCCGGCGTCGTGCAGGCGGTCGGCGTGCAGCACCGGGTCCGCTCGCCGATCTTGATCGATCCGCCCGAGCCGAAGACGTCCTCGGCGATGCACGTCTGGCCGCCGCCGCAGCCGGTCGAGGTCCCTGGCGTACAGGCCGCGTCGCTGCACGCGCTCGCGGCGCAGCACTGCGCTCCGCCCGCCTGGCAGTACTTCCCGCTCGGGGACGCGTTGAAGAGCGAGGAGGTCGTCACGGCGATCCGGAAGTCGATCGGGTCGAGCCCGTTCGCCACGCGGTCGGTGTTCGTCTGGACCATCCGCGTGATGAAGTCGCCGAAGCTCGCCGCGAGCCCGGCCTGCTTCGGGTCCATCGACGGCGAGTCGTCCACCACGAAGAGGATGTCCGCGGAGGAGGTCGCCGCGAGGCGGACCTGGGTCGAGCCCGGCTGGATGAGGCAGCGATCGACGGGGTTGAACGTGTACTCCTGGCAGCCCGCGAGGAGCGCGAGGGACACGACGAGGGGCATGCGGACGGAGGGAGCGCGCACGCCCGAACGTTTCCCCCTCGCGCGGCCGCCGGCCAGGGCCCGAGGGAAGGCTTCGGGCTCCGGCGGCCGATCTCGGGCTACCGCTTCGCGCGGGGCGGCTTCTCCGATCGTGACCCGGGATCGGGCTCGTTCTCGGGTCCCGGCCAGACGGGATCCGGGACGACGCCGTCCTGGAACTGCACCTTCCCGACGAGCACGCAGCCCTTCATGCCTGGGCGGCAGAGGGCCCGGGCCACCTTGTTGCAGCGGCCGTCCTGCTCGTGGGGGCAGTTCCAGCTCGACATGGCGGTCAACGTACCAGGGCCCGCCGCAGCCGCGCGAGGGCCTCGTCCAGCGTGGCGCGCGTGCAGCCGAAGTTGAGGCGGAGGAAGCCGCGGTATGCCTCGCCCGGGCCGAAATCCACCCCATCGGAGAGGCCGACCCCGGCGAGCTCCAGGTGGTGGTGCACGTCCTTCACCCCGAGGTCCCGGGCGTCGAGCCAGGCGAGGTACGTCGCCTCGACCGGGGCCGTCCGGAGCCCCGGGATGTCGCGCATCGCTTCCAGCACCCGCTCGTGGTTCCCGCGCAGGTACTCGAGGAGCGCGGCGTGCCACTCCCACCCGTCGCGGAGCGCCGCCTCGCAGGCGACGAGCCCGAGCACGTTCACGTGCGGGACGATCCCCTCCATCGCCCTGCGGAAGCGGCCCCGGAGCGCGGGGTCGGGGACGATCGCGTACGCGCACCCGAGGCCCGGGAGGTTGAAGGTCTTCGACGGCGCCATGAGCGTGATGGAGCGGCGCGCCGCCTCGGGCGAGACGGTGGCGAACGGGCGGTGCCGCCGCGCCGGATCGAGCACGAGGCCGGCGTGGATCTCGTCCGAGCAGACGACGAGATCGCGCTGCTCGGCGAGGGCCGCGATCGCGCCGAGCTCGGCGTCGTCCCACACCCGGCCCACCGGGTTGTGCGGGTGGCAGAGGAGGAAGAGCTTCACGTCGGGGGTCAGCGCCGCCTCCACCGCCGCGAGGTCCCACTCCCACCGCGTCGCCCCGCGCCGCAGCGGCGCCGTCGCGAGCCGCGCCGGCGCGTGGAGGAACGGCGGGTAGATGGGCGTCGCGGTGAACGCCGTGCCCTCCACCGCGCGCGAGGCGACGTGGAGGCCGGTCACGAGCCCCGGGAGCCAGACGATCCACCCCGGGTCCACGGTCCAGCCGTGCGCGCGGGCGAGGTACCCGACCACCGCCTCGGTGTGCGCGTGGCGGGGCGCGGCGTAGCCGAAGATCCCGTGCTCGACGCGGCGGCGCAGCGCCTCGATGGCCGCGGGCGGCGCCGGGAAGTCCATGTCCGCGACCCAGAGCGGCAGCACGTCCCGCCCCGCGTAGCGGTTCCACTTGATGGAGTCGCCGCCGCGGCGGTCGGGGGACTGGTCGAAGTCGAAGGGCATGGGGGAGAGGGGTAACACGAGCAGGGGGCGATTGCTTCGCTCGGGGAGAGACCGGGTGCGGGACCGGGAGCGGGTGCGTTGACGGGGGCGGGGGCGGCGGTCGGGCTAGACTGCGACACGCCATGACCACGATCCTCTGCTACGGCGACTCCAACACCTGGGGGCACGACCCCGCGACCGGCGAGCGCCTCCCGGCCGCGAAGCGCTGGCCCGGCGTGCTCCGCAGGCACCTGCCGGACGCGACGGTGATCGAGGAAGGGCTCTCGGGGCGGACCACGATCCTCGACGATCCGTTCGAGGAAGGGCGCAACGGGCTCGCGTACCTCGTCCCGTGCCTCGCCACGCACCGGCCGCTCGACCTCGTCGTCCTCATGCTCGGGACGAACGACGTGAAGGGGATCTTCCCGCTCGACGCCGCCGGCATCGCCGCGGGCGCGGCGCGGCTCGTGGACACGATCCGCCGCAGCCAGGCGGGGCCGGGCTGGGGCGCGCCGCAGGTCCTCCTCGTCGCGCCGCCGCCCGTCACCGCGCCCGGACCGGTCCAGGAGCTGTGGGGGTTCTCGGCGGTCTCCGTCGAGCGGGCCCAGCGGCTCGGACGGCTCTACCGCGCCGCGGCCGAGAGCCGCGCCTGCGCGTTCCTCGACGCCGGGGAGATCGTCGCGGTGAGCCCGCGCGACGGCGTCCACCTCGACCCGGCCGCGCACGAGCGGCTCGGGACCGAGCTGGCCGCGCGCGTCCGCGCGCTGCCGCGCTGAGCCCTGCCGACCCCGCACGGGGCACCCCACCACGGGGTCCCGATGCTATCCTGGGCCCCTTCGGCCCCATGGCCAGCCAACCCCCGGCGCCCCGCGCGCCGGTGTAACTGGGAGTGAATGACAATGAGCGGCAAGGCGAACGCGATCCGCGTCGGCATCCTCGGGCTGGGCAACATCGGCTCCGGCACCGTCGAGATCCTCCGGCGCAACGCGACGCTCCTCGAGCGCCGGCTCGGCGCGCCGCTCGAGCTCGCCCGCGCCGCCGACCTCGACGCCTCGCGCGCCGAGAAGCTCGGCCTCCCGCCCGGCGTCTACACGAAGGACGCGAAGGCGCTCGTCGCGGACCCCTCCATCCAGATCGTCGTCGAGCTCATCGGCGGGATCGAGCCGGCGCGGAGCCTCATCCTCGCGGCCATGGAGAACGGGAAGCACGTCGTCACGGCGAACAAGGCGCTCCTCGCCGCCCACTGGCACGAGCTCGTGTCCAAGGCGGAGGAGAAGCGGGTCGCCTTCGGGTTCGAGGGCTCGGTCGGCGGGGGCATCCCGATCATCAACGTCCTCCGGCGCGGCCTGGTGGGCAACCAGATCCGGCGGGTCACCGGGATCATCAACGGTACGTGCAACTACATCCTCACCCGCATGGCGCGCGAGCGGAAGCCGTTCGCGGAGATCCTGGCCGACGCGCAGGCCCACGGCTTCGCCGAGGCCAACCCCGCCCTCGACGTGGACGGCATCGACGCCGCCCAGAAGCTGACCGTGCTCGTGAACCTCTGCTTCGACCTGGCCATCGGGCCGGACGCGATCACCCGCGGCGGCATCCGCGAGGTGACGCCGCTCGACCTCGCGACCGCCGAGGAGCTCGGCTACCGGATCAAGCTCCTCGGCTCGACCGTGAACCAGGACGGCCAGGTCGAGGCGTGGGTCCACCCGGCGCTCGTCCCCGTCTCGCACCCGCTCGCCGCGGTGGAGGGCGTCTTCAACGCGCTCTACCTCGAGGACGACAACCTCGGCCCCTCGCTCTACTTCGGCCGGGGCGCGGGCGCCCTCCCCACGGGCAGCGCCATCGTCGCCGACCTCGTCTCGGCGGCGCGCGACATCCTCTCGGGCGCCGTCTCGCGCATGCCGCCCGGCGGCGCGCGGATCCGGGGCCAGGAGGCGAGCCGGCTCCGCCCGCCCGGCGAGGCGAAGAGCGAGTTCTACCTGCGCGTGATGGCGCTCGACCGGCCCGGCGTGCTCTCCGCCGTCACCGGCGTGCTCGGGAAGCACGGCGTCTCGATCGCGTCGGTCATCCAGCGCGGGCGCGCGGACGGCGGCGAGGAGGCGGTCCCCGTGCTCATCATCACGCACGAGGCGACGTTCGCCGAGATGAGCGCCGCGGTGGCCGAGCTCGACGCCCTGCCCGTGGTGAAGAAGGGGACCTTCCTCGCGCGGATGATCCCGGAGACCGCTCGGGTGTGACCCCGAGCCCGCGCCCGGTGGCGCCCACGAGCGCGCCCGGCCTGTAGAACAGGAAGTACTCCTGCTCGTAGTCCTCCACCCAGGGCAGGTGGAACGGCAGGAACGGCCGGAGCCTGTACCGCTGGGCCCGCAGGAGCTCGTACCCGGCGCGCTCGATCTCCGTCGCGCCGATCCCGTGGAACCGCGGCCCGGTGTGCGCGTCCCAGAAGACGAGGGTCCCCGGGGGTTGCCGCCGGAGCACCGCCTCGGCCCGCCGCGCGTCGTCGCCGAGGCGCGGCCGCTCCCGCGGATCGCGGTCGAAGAGGATCGACATGTACGCCTGGCTGAAGACGAGCTTCGTCACCGGCCGCGGGTTCGCCTGGAACCACCCGTACATGTCGCGGATCGCGCGCGCGTCGCGCGACGTGCCGAAGGCGTCGAGGTACGTCACGCAGTGGACCGCCGCGTAGGCGAGCGCCACCGCGCCGAGGACCGGCGCGGCGCGGGCGAGGACCCGGCGCCGGGCGAGCCAGTCCGCGGCGAGGTTCCAGCCGGCGAGCGACGCCAGCGCGACCGGCGCGGCGACGCAGACGACGTACCGCGCGTAGCCCGCAGACCCGAACATCTCCAGCCGGAAGAAGATCGAGTGCATGCCGGCGACGAGGGCGAGCGAGGCCAGCGCGAGCCCCGCCCGCCGCCGGAGGACGAGCGCGACGACCCCCAGGACGAACAGGGCGTACAGCGCCGGCCCGGCCAGGATCTGGTGGCGGATGTTCACGTAGTGCCAGAGCGGGCCGGTGCCGTACGAGTACGAGGAGCCCCAGTTCATCGGCCAGTCGTGCACGATGAAGAGCGGATCGCCGGTGAGGACCAGCGCCGCGAGCCACCACGCCGCGGTCCCCCCCGCGAGCTGGAGCGCCGCGACGGCGCGCAGGAGGACGTTCCGGCCGGCGCCCGCGTGGAAGAGGACGAAGGCGCCCCACAGCACCCCGACGAAGAACCCCTCCGGCCGCACGAGCGGCAGGAGCCCCGCGACCCACAGCCCGGCGTGCACCCGGCCGGCGCGGTGGAGCCGGAGCGCCACCGCGAGCAGGAGCGCGAAGAGCGGCTCGGTCATCGTCTCCGAGCACAGGAGCAGGACCGACGGCTGCAGGAAGAAGAGCGGGACCGCGAGCTCCGCGCGCCGGAGCCCGTACGCGCGGGCGAGCCAGGCGGTGTGCCAGGCCGCCGCGAGCGAGACGGCCACGGTGAGGAGCTTCGCGGCGGGGTAGCCGAGCTGGGCGGGCAAGGCGTACAGCGCCGTGAAGAGCGGCCGGTTCCAGACGCCGACGAGGTTGCGCGGGTGCGCGAGCGCCCACCGCGCCCCGAGGAAGTGGTGGCCCCCGTCCTGCTGGTAGCTGTCGGGGAAGACGAACACCAGCGCCACGCCGAGGACGGCGAACGGCACGAGCCAGAGCGCGACCCGGCGCGCCAGGCCGCGGGCGTCGTCGCCCTGCGGAGCCGCGGCCTCTTGGACGGCGATCATGAGGCCGCGGACTCTAGTCCACCCTGCGTGATTCGGGAACACCTCCGGGGGCGCAGCCCCCGCCGTGATCGCCCGTTCAGAACACGTCGGGCTCGGTCACCCGGACGACCTCTCCCGGCGCGAACTGCGCGGACCAGGCGACGGGCTCGGCGCAGGGCGCGGGCGGCGGCTCGACCCCTTCGCCGGGCAGGAACGCGACGAAGGCGGCGCGCCGGCCGTCGCCGTCGATGTCCGACTCGCCGCACAGCGCGGCGGCGGTCCCGTCCTCCGACACGGCGACCCGGTACTGACCATACGTGCTGCCCGAGACCGTCCAGTCGAGCGACGCCGCGGCGGCGAGCTCGTCGGCGGTGAAGGAGGACTTCTGCGGTCCGGGCTCTGCGGCGGGGGTCGCCGCGACGGCGACGTACTTCCCCGCGCGCTGCGCGAGCGCCTGTTGCGCGCTGGCGAGCCCGTCGAGCTCCATCGTCACCTGCGACTGCTTCGACCGGAGCTGGTACCGGAGGAAGTTCGGGATGGCGATCGCGGCCAGGATGCCGAGGCACGAGACCCCGCCGAAGAGGGCGATCACGACGATCGCGATCACCGGCGTGCTGCTCTTCTTCTGGACGCCCAGCGCCGCGCCGATGTTGGCGCCGCAGCGCGGGCAGGCCGGCACCGGGCCGGGCAACGCCTGGCCGCAGGTGGGACAGAAACGTGCTGCGCTCGACGGGGTCATGGGGCTCCCTCCCGGACGACGTAGGTGGCGAGCGTACCGGCCACGCGCGCGCGATTCAAGCAACCGCGAGCGAATGGCTTGACCGACCGCGCGGCGTCCGCTGTGATGCAGGGGCGCAGCATGTGCACGGGGGACACGATGCACTGCCAGAATCACCCTGAGGCGGGAGCGACGGGGACGTGCGCCGGCTGCGCCGAGGAGTTCTGCGCGCGCTGCCTCGTCGCGGTCCGCGGCGCGACCTATTGCGCCGGCTGCAAGGGCATGGCCGTGGCTCACCTGGCGCCGCAATCGGT
>JAEYZK010000192.1 GCA_023428085.1 Pseudomonadota bacterium | reverse complement strand
CCTCGAAGGCGACGGGGAGGGCGGCGCCGGGCGCCGCGGCGTCCGCGGCGCGGAGCGCGAAGCCGTCCATCATCGAGGCGGCGAACGGCGGCAGGTCCTCCCCCGCCACGAGGTCCGCGGCCAGGGCGCGGCCGAGGGCGTCGGCCGGGGCGACCCGCTCGATCGGGAGCGGCGCGAGGCGGGCCACGGCGGCGAGCAACCGCGCGCGCGCGTTCGAGGGGCTGAGCATCCGGGGAAGATAGCGCCCGCCGCCCCGACCCGCGAGAAGCGCGTGCGCGCACGCCGCCCGCGTGTACACTCCGCCCACCCATGGCCAGAGACCAAGCCTCCGCGCTCCGCACCCTCCTCCTCACCGAGCTGCGCCGCGCCCCCGGAAAGCCGATCTCCGTGCAGGAGATCATGACCCGCGCGCACCTCCACCCGGGCGAACGGACGGCGGTGAAGCGCGCCCTCCGCGACCTGGCGCGCGAGGGCGTCCTCCTCCGCGACGCGAAGCGGTTCCGGCTCCCGGGCGCGCCGGGCGCGAGCGAGGGCCGCCCCGGACGCGGCCCGGGCGCCCCGGAGCGGCAGGGGCCGCGGCTGGGCGGCCGCCCGCTGCTCCGCGGCGGCAGGAAGGGGGAGGTGCTGGGCACGCTCAAGAAGCACCGCGACGGGTTCGGGTTCGTGGCCCGCCTCGACCGCAAGGGCGACGACGTCTTCCTCCCGCCCGACGAGGCGGCGCGCGCGCTCGACGGCGATCTCGTGCGGCTCGAGATCGTCCCGGCGCGCGGCGGACGGACCGCGGGGCGGCTCGTCGAGGTGGTGGAGCGGCGCCGGCGCCTCCTCATCGGCACCTACCACGCGCGGGGTCGCGGGAGCTTCGTCGTGCCGGCGGACGCCGAGCTCTCGGAGCAGGTCCCCGTGCCGGAGACCGTGCGCGCGCGCGACGGCGAGGTGGTGAAGGTGGCGCTCGATCCGGGCTCCGCGCGCCTCGTGGGCGAGGTGGTGGAGGCCATCGGCCAGCCGGGCGAGCCGCGCGTGGAGGTGCTGCGCGTCGCCTACGCCCGCGGGTTCGGCGACGTGTTCCCCGACGAGGTCCGCGCCGAGGCCGAGGCGACGTCCGACCACGTCACCGCGGAGGATCGCGCGGGGCGGCGCGATCTCACCCACCTGCCGCTCGTCACGATCGACGGGGAGGACGCCCGCGACTTCGACGACGCCGTGTACGTGGAGCGGCTCCCGCCCGGCAAGGGCAAGGGCGCCTTTCGCCTGGTGGTCGCGATCGCCGACGTCGCCCACTACGTGCGCGCCGGCAGGCCGCTCGACGTCGAGGCGGCGCGGCGCGGGACGAGCGTCTACTTCCCGGCGCAGGTCCTGCCGATGCTCCCGGAGCGGCTCTCGAACGGGATCTGCTCGCTCAACGCCGAGGTCGATCGCCTCTGCATGGTCGCCGACCTCACCCTCGACGCGCACGGCCACACCCTGACGACCGAGGTGTACGAGGGCGTCATGCGGAGCGCCGCGCGCTGCACGTACACCGAGGTCGCGCGGGTGCTGGCGGGAGAGCGCGTCGCGGGCCGCGAGGGGTTCCGGCCCATGTTCGAGCTCATGGGCCAGCTCCAGCAGAAGCTGACGGCGATGCGCCGCGCGCGCGGCGCGCTCGACTTCGACCTGCCCGAGGCGAAGATCATCCTCGACGCCGAGGGCCGGATCACCACCATCGAGAAGCGGCCGCGCAACCAGGCCCACCGCGTGGTCGAGGAGTTCATGCTCGCCGCCAACGAGGCGGTGGCGCGGTGGTTCGGGGGGCGCGCGCTGCCGACCCTCTACCGCGTGCACGGCCTGCCCGACGAGGAGAAGCTGTCCGCATTCCTGGAGCTCGCGGCCCAGCACGGGTTCGGCGTCCCGGAGCTCCCGGCGGATCCGCGGGAGCTGAACGCGCTCCTCGGGAGGTTGCAGGGCCACGCCCAGCAGCGCGCCCTCAACCAGCTCCTCCTCCGCGCGATGATGCAGGCGGTCTACACCCCGGAGAACATCGGCCACTACGGCCTCGCCGCCGAGCACTACCTCCACTTCACGTCGCCGATCCGCCGGTACCCGGACCTCGTCGTCCACCGGCTCCTCAAGGAGGAGTGGGCCGCGCGCCAGGGGAGGACCGTGAAGCGGACGCCCGCGCAGGCCCTCGAGGAGATCGCTGCGCTCTCCTCGGAGCGGGAGCGCGCGGCGATGGAGGCCGAGCGCGAGATCGCCGGGTACTACGCGGCGCTCCTCATGAAGGACCGGATCGGCGAGGCGTTCGACGGCGTCGTGTCCGCGGTGACGGAGTTCGGCTTCTTCGTGGAGCTCCGGCCCATGTTCGTGGAGGGCCTCGTCCGCGCGGAGGATCTCGAGGGTGCGTTCGAGCTCGATCCCGTCCGGCACGCGCTCGTGGACGTCGCGGGCGGCGCCGCCTTCCGGGTCGGCGACGAGGTCCGCGTCGAGGTCGCGAACGCGAGCCCGGCGCGCCGGCAGGTGACGCTGCGGCTCCTCTCCGCGGCAGCCAGGCTCGCGGGCGAGGCCGCGGGCGAGGCCGGGC
>JAEYZK010000183.1 GCA_023428085.1 Pseudomonadota bacterium | reverse complement strand
GCCGCGCCGCGGGCGCCGGCGGCCCCGCGCGCGCGGACCGCCTGGGCGCGACGGGCCGCGCGCTCGGCGTCGGCCGGACGGCCCTCGGCGAGGGCCTGGGAGGACTCGCCGATCGACGCCAGCCAGTCGGAGAGAGGGGTCTCGCTCGCGTGGGCCGGGGCGCAGGCGAGCAGGAGCGCGGCGACCGCGAGCGCGCTCGCCAAGCGACCGCCCGTACAAGTTCGCGGACCGCCGGAGCTTTCCGGGCTGCCTCGCCGAGGTGCTCCAAACGGGGGGCTCATGGTCTTGACTCGGTCCATCGCGGCGCGCGATACACGGCGAGCGGTCGGTCGAGAGCCCGGTCGCCTACGTCACACATCGCAGACTGCAGCGCGGCTCGCCACCTCCGGGGAAGACGGTGGCGGGTTTCGACGGGAGGGGTCCACAGCGCCACCGCGCACCGTCGCGCCGCCCTTGGAGAGGATGGCCTGGGCCATCCAGAGGAGTCCATCGTGCTCGTCAAGCCATCTCCCACCGAGCTCACCGCGCCGATCAACCCGGACCGTGGCGTCGAGGGGCACCGGAACCTGTTCTGCGGCCACTACGACAACTGCCTCGACGAGGCGGTGAACCGCGGCTGGAACAGCTGGAGCTGTGCCCGGTGCGAGCTGCACGGGCTCCAGCCCAAGGTCGAGGGCGGCGTCGAGAGCTACGCCACGCAGCGGCGGCTGGTGTAGTCGCGCGCGTCACTCGACGAAGATCTCCGTGAGGTACACGCGCGTCCGCCCCGAGGCGGAGAGCTCGCGCGCGAGGCCGAGCCCGACCTTGCGGATCCCCGGCTCGAGCATGTTGCGCAGGTGCGCCGGGCTCGCCTCGGCGGCGGCGTGCGCCTCGAGCGCGGTCGCGGCCGCGGCGACGTTCTCGTAGAGCCGCCGGTAGGGGAGCCGGGCGGCGCGGAGGCGCTCCTCCGGCCCCGGGCTGCCGCTTACGGCGTGCCCGACCCCCCCTGCGGCGCGCATCGCCTCGCTGTGGCGGCGGGCGACCTCCGTGAGCTTGCGGTCCAGCGCGACGGGGGGGAGGCCCCGCCTCGCCCGGAGGGCCTGGAGCGCGGCGAGCACCGCGGCCTCGGCGCGGGCCGGCTCGTCGGCCCGCGCGTGGACACCCGCTGCGTCCGGCTCGTCGGCCGCGTCCGCGCGCGGCTCGTCGATCGACGCCGTGCCCACCGCCACCGGGAAGAGCGCCGCCACGGTGGGCCCCTCGGGCCCGTCGGCGAGCACCTCGACCGCGTGCCGGCCCGGCTCCTCGAAGGAGAGGGCCACCCGGAACTGGACGCCGCGCGGAGCGGCGAGCTCCTGGACGCGCCCGGACGGCCGGGTCACGAACACGCGCGCGTCGCAGAGCCCGGCCCGGAGCTGGCCGGAGAGCGTGGCGCGCGCGCCCGGGGAGACGCGCTGGGGGAAGGCGTCGAGGCGCGCGCCGCGGGCGGACGCGAGGACGACGGCGACGAAGCCGCCGTCGCGCTCGACCACGCCGGCGCCGACGTGGGTGGCGGAGCCGAGCCCCGGCCCGAGGGCCTCCTCGATCCCTTCGACGAACGCCGCGGCGGAGCCGCGCGCCATGTAGATCATCGGCGCGGCGTCGTACGCGAGGGCGCGGGCGAGCGCGTCGCGGACCGCCCGCCGGTGGGTGGGATCTCCGCCGGCCTCGGCCGCCCGGGCGAGGAGGCGCGCGGCTGCGACGAGCGCCCCCGAGACGCGTGGGCGCGCTCCGTCCGCGGAGAAGCGGGCGAGCGCGAGCGCGAGCGCCTGCTCCTCGGCCGGCGCGAGGAGCACGCGCGGCTCGGGGCCGTACTGCCCGACCATGGGGGCGGAGACGGCCGCGCCGGGGAGGGCGAGGGCGGCGAGCGCGGTGGCGAGGTGCCGGAGGGGGGAGAGGCGAGGCATCAGCGCGGAGCCTGGACGCGGATGTGGAGCCCCGGGGCTGCGCCCTTCCCGAGACGCGCCTCGATCCGCGCGCAGATCTCCGGGGCGAGCTGGGCGAGCTGCTCCGCCCAGGCGGCCGTGCGGACGAGCACCAGCAGGCGACCGTCCTCGAGCGGCCCGCGGAGCGACGCCTCGCGCGCGAACCGCGGACCGCAAGCGTCGGCGAAGGCGGCCGCGAGCGCCGCGCCCCGCGCCTCCGGCCTGGGCGCGAGCGCGTCCGAGAGGACGGCGGCGATGGTTCTCCTGCGTCCTCGCATGGGTTCTGAAGCTAGACGGCGCCGCGGCTGCACACAATGACGCGCCCTGTCACGGATCGTCTACCCCCGATGCGGCACCCGGCCACACGTCGCCCAGTTGTCTCCCCGTTTGTGGTACGTTCCTTCGAATTCTCGGAGGAGGCGGGCTCCGCCCGCCGACGGGGCGAGGGCGTAAGCCCGAGCAAATTTGCGAGGCGAGGTCAGGTGTTTCGGGTTCAGATCGCCGCGCCGCTCGAGGGCGCGGGACAGAGACGGGAGAGAGGTTCGCGCACCTTGCGCCCCCTGTCCACCCGCGACGACCGTCGGCGACATAACCTCACCTGGCTCGTCCACCTGCACTGGTGGGCCATCCTGGGCCAGGCGATCCTCGTCGCCGCCGCCGCCGTCTTCCCGCAGCTGGGCCTGCCGCTCGCGCCGCTCGCGCTCCTGCTCGGGATCGAGCTCGTCGGGAACGTGGTGCTCTGGGCGATCTCCCGCCGGGTTCGGGCGACCGATCGCGTGATCGCCGCCGTGATGGTCGCCGACGCGGTGGTGCTCACGGTCGTGCTCGACCTGACCGGCGGCACCGCCAACCCCTTCTCGACGCTCTACCTCGTGGACGTCGCGCTCGCGGCGGTCCTCCTCCCGCCGCGCTGGTCATGGGTCATCCTGGTCGCGTCGCTCGGCGGGTTCGGCGCCCTCTTCCTCCACGAGCGGTTCGCGGGCGTCGCGCACAACATCCACCCGACGATCAGCCGCGAGGCGCTCATCCGCGCGCACCTGTGGGGCGTGTGGGTCGCGCTCGCCGTCGCGTCGATCATCGTCGTCTTCTTCGTCCACCGGCTCACGTACACGCTCTCGCTGCGCGAGCGCGAGCTCCTCGAGACGCGCACGCGCGCCGACCAGCGCGAGAAGCTCGCCGGCCTCGCGACGCTCGCCGCCGGGGCGGCCCACGAGCTCTCGACGCCGCTCGGCACGATCGCCATCGTGACGAAGGAGCTGCAGCGCTCGCTCGCGGAGAAGGTCTCGCCGGACGTGCTGAAGGACCTCAACCTCGTCCGGGATCAGATCGCGCGCTGCCGCGAGATCCTCGACCGGATGTCCGCCCAGTCGGGCGCGAACATGGGGGAGTCCTTCGTCCAGATCGCGGTGCCTGCATGGGTGGAGCAGGCGCTGGGCGGGCTCGTCGCACGCGATCGGATCCGCGTCGACATCGCCCCACCGGCGGCGGAGAACGCGATCTTCGGGCCGCCCAAGGCGCTCGCGGAGACGCTGCGCAACCTCATGAAGAACGCGGTGCAGGCGTCCCCCCCGGAGGCGCCGGTCGCCCTCCGCGTGGACGCGCAGGACGGCCGCGTGCGGGCCACCGTCTCCGACAAGGGCAAGGGCATGCCGCCCGACGTGCTGGCGCGCGTGGGCGAGCCGTTCTTCACCACCAAGGTTCCGGGCGAGGGGATGGGCCTCGGGCTGTTCCTCACCCGTGCGCTCGCCGAGCAGCTCGGCGGCGAGTTCCGCATCACCTCCGCCCCCGGAGTCGGGACGGAAGCCACGATAGAGCTGCCGGCCACGCAGGCCGGCGATAGGAGCGCAGAATGACGACGGAAGAGAACCAGGAAACCCTGCCCAGCATCCTGCTCGTGGACGACGACGAGGTGCTCCGCGAGCGCCTCGCGACCGCCATCCGCGACCGCGGGTACGAGGTCCGCACCGCCGGATCGGCCGAGGAGGCGCTGCGCGAGGCCGCGAAGGACTCGCCCGAGATGGCGGTGGTCGATCTCAAGATGCCGGGTGGCTCCGGCCTCGACGTCCTGCGCGAGCTGCGGCGGCAGGATCCCTCCACCCGCGTGCTCATGCTGACGGGCTACGGCTCGATCGCCACCGCCGTCGAGGCGGTGCGCGAGGGCGCGGTGGGGTACCTGCCGAAGCCGGCCGACGCTGACGAGATCCTGGCGGCGCTGCACGGCACCAACACGGCCAAGGAGAAGGGGATCGAGACGCCCTCGCTCGCCCGGGCGGAGTGGGAGCACATCCAGCGCGTGCTCACCGACTGCGGCGGCAACATCTCCGAGGCGGCGCGGCGGCTCGGCATCCACCGCCGCTCCCTGCAGCGCAAGCTGCACAAGTATCCGCCGAGCCGCTGAAGCGCGGGCTGCGCCCCCGCCCCGCCGGCGGAGCCGGCGGGGCAGGCGGCCCCCCCCAACCTCGCGAACCGCGTCGGGTGGTCGCGACGCTCCAAACGGGCCGAACCTTTTCCGCCCCGTCCGGATCACATCTTCCAGAGGCGGGCGCCGCGGCGGCGCCGCCCGAAAGGGACGACCGGATGGCCACGCTGACCGTCACTCAGGCGAACTTCAAGGAGACGATCGAGAAGGGCGGGATCGTCCTCATCGACTGGTGGGCGCCGTGGTGCGGGCCGTGCCGCATGTTCGGCCCCGTCTACGAGAAGGTCTCGGCCAAGCACCCGGACGTCACCTTCGCGAAGGTGAACACCGAGGACGAGCAGGATCTCGCCGGGATGTTCGACATCCGGTCGATCCCGACGCTCATGATCCTGCGCGACGGGGTGCTGCTGTTCTCCCAGGCGGGCGCGCTGCCCGAGGCGGCGCTCGAGGACCTCGTCGGGAAGGTCCGCGCGCTCGACATGGAGAAGGTCCGCGCGGAGATCGCGGAGCACGAGCGGAAGCACGCGGACGAAGAGGCGCGCTGACCGGCACGCGCCCCGCGGCGTGCCCATCGATGTGGGTGTCAGACCGGCTTGCTAGCTGAACGAACGAGCAGTACCGTTCAGCGGTGGAGCCGTCGGACATGCGGGTCGCCCAGCCAGACGATCGCCGTCGCATCCTCAGCGAGCTGCAGGAGTCCATCCGGCGCATCGAGCGGCGGCCTGCGCGGCGCGGCGGCGGGGTGCCGTGCGGGCTCGCGGACGTCGATGCTGCGGTGCCGGAGGGCTTCCCGCGCGGGGCGATCAGCGAGCTCGCCGGTGGGCCGGCGAGCGGCAAGACCGCCGTCGCGCTCTCGCTCCTCGCCGGGCTCGGGCCGGAGGAGCTGTTCGCCTGGGTGGACAGCCGCGGCGAGCTCTATCCGCCGGCGGCTGCGGCGCGCGGGGTGGAGCTCGGGCGGCTGCTGATCGTGCGGCCCGCCTCCACGGCGGGAGCCACGGCGGCGCTCTGGGCGGCGGAGGCGCTGCTCGGATCCTCGGCGTTCGCGGCGGTGGTGATCGACGTCCCGGTCCCGCGGGCCGAGCGCGGGTGGGACGCGATGGCGCGCCGGCTCCAGGCAGCGTCGGAGAGGGGCGGAGCCGTGGGGCTCTGGCTGGCGTCCCCGCGGGCGCAAGCGCGGCTGCCGGCGGCGCTCCGGCTCGAGCTCGAGGCCGAGGGCGAGCAGGTCCGGGCGCGGCGGAGGGTGGGGGGGATCGGCCGTGTGGCCTGATCCGCGCCGCGCCGGCGCTGCGGCGCCGCTCGCCGACGGCCGGGCGCCGCGCGTGCTGGCGCTGCACGTGCCGGAGCTGCCGTTGCAGAGGCTTCAGCGTTCGTCCTTCGACTCCGCGGCCGCGGCCGGCGGCCGCTCCGCGCAGGACGAACGGACCGGGAGACCCACTGCGATCCTCGACGAGGGCCGCGTCGTCTGCTGCGACGCCGCGGCGCGCGCGGCGGGGGTGCTGCCGGGGATGACGGCGGCCCAGGCGCTCGGGGCGCTCGGGCAGCTCGCGCTCGTCCCGCGCGACGCGGCCGGCGATCGCGCGGCGCTCCGGGC
>JAEYZK010000158.1 GCA_023428085.1 Pseudomonadota bacterium | reverse complement strand
CGCTCCGAGAACACGCTCGACGTCGTGCAGCTGCCGCTCACGTCCAGCGGGGGCGGCCCGCGGCGCAGGATCGACCTGCGTCCGGACGGCGCCGCGTATCCGTACGAGGCCGCGCTCACCTGCGGCGCCGACGGGATCCCGCGCGCCTGGGTGAGCTTCCAGCGCGGCGTGGACGATCGGGGGTACGTCGCCCAGCTCGACCTCTCCCGCGGCTCGTTCCCGCCGCGCGTCGTCCAGGTCTTCACCGGCCGCGGCCCCCCCAAGAGCTTCGCCTGGGATCCGGATCACGATCGGCTTTACTTCACCACGCGTGCGTACCGCCTGCGCGCGCCGATCCGGTGGATCGGGATCGGCGGCGGCTGCGAGTCGTTCGACGGCGGCGTGCAGGACGAGAGCCGCGGCGGCTGCCACGTGGATCAGGAGGGGATCGACCTCTCCGCCCACCTCGTGGGGGCCGAGCCCAACGGCATCGCCCTGTCGTCCGCGGAGCGTCCCTGCGTCTACGGCGCGGCCGGCGACCTGTGCCGGCGGCTGTACGTGAGCGTCCAGCTCTACGACGCCGATCTCGCGCGGTACCTCGACGAGCGCCCCACGGGCGACGTCGGGGGCAAGCTCGTGGTGCTCGAGCTGTTCGAGTCCGGGCTGGGCGGGCCGGAGGTGCGGTGGATCGACGACGTGGACATCGGGAAGGTCGCCGGCGAGGTGCTCGTCATCCCGCGCCCGCCCCTCGGGGATCTCGTCGTCACGACGGCGGTCCACGACGATCTCCTGTGGATCTGGGATGACGAGCGCGGGGGAGTGGCCAAGGTGTTCGGACGGCTCGCGACCGGCGTCCCCGAGGTCGGCCACAAGCCGACGGGGCTGGCCAGCCGGGATCTGGGGGACGGTACGGTGCGGGTGTTCGTGACCTCCTACGAGGACCACTGGGTCGGCGCCGTGGACATCCCGCTCGCCAGTCCCACGCAGGCGCAGGTCGTCCTCGACGGCGCGGCCCCGCTCCGCTTCGGGAGGCCGCAGTGATCCGCCGCGCCTGCTTCGCCCTCGCGCTCGTGCTCGTCGCCGCCTGCGACCGCGGCTCGTCGGGGCCGTCGCTCCGCCTCGCGCAGCCGAGCGCGGTGGCGGTCTTCTCGGGCTACACGGATCGGCACACGTCGCTCTGGCCGTACGCCGCCGTGGCCAACAGCGCCCAGGACGAGCTCATGCTCTTCGACGCCGTCGATGACAGGGTGGTGGCCGCGGCGATCGTCCTGCGCCCGCTCTCCATCCCGGTCGGCGCGCCCCGCCCGGCGCTCCTCGCCGCGGCGAGCTTCGCGCCGCCGGCCGACCAGCTGGAGCGGCCGAGCCTCCTCGTCGTCGCCACCGCCGGGTCGAGCCACCTCCAGCTCATCCGGACCTGGCACGCGACGGACTGCGGCGCCGTCTGTCCGACCGGCCCCGGGCTCGCCGACGAGGAGCCGATCGACCTCGGGAGCGAGATCATCGCCCTGGTCGCGGCGCCCGCCGTGGACGCCGGGGGCGCGGTGGTGCCCGACCGGGTCCGCGTCGTCGCGGCGGTCGCCGGAGACGGGCCCGGCCAGGCGGAGGTCGTCATTGTCGACTACGAGTGGACGGGCGATCCCGGGACCGGGAGCGCCGCGTCGGTCGGCCCTGGGCAGGTGATCCACCGATCCGTCGTGGGCTTCGAGGCGCTCTCGCTCGCGATCGACCCGCGCGACGCGCGCTTCGCGTACGCGGCGACGATCGATCCCATCCCGCCGAGCCACGTGCTGGGCGTCGCCCGCATCGATCTCCAGGGCACTCCGCCCTCGCTGGCGGTGGCAGGCATCGACGCCAAGGCGCCCACCCGGCTCGTCGCCGCCTACACGCTGCGCGAGCGTTCGCTCGGCTGGCGGGGCGCATACGATCAGTACAGGCAGACCCCCGCGGCCGAGCTCGAGCAGACGTTCCGGCCGGACGAGGTCGCGCGCGTGTACGCCTGGCGCGATCCTGCCGCCTGCGGGCCGACCACCCCGGTGGCCTGCGGGATCGCCGTCCTGGATCCGGAGGCGGGAGACGTGCTCGAGGATCCGTGGAACGAAGGGCAGACGCCGAAGCGGTACCTGCCCCCGATCACGCTCCCATCCCGCCCGGTCGCCATGATCGTCGGACCGCCCGCCGCGTTCCCGCCGGGCAGCGACAACCTCCGGCCGCCGGGCGACGACCCCGCCGCGCCCGCCCGCTTCATGAGCCTGGACCCGATCACGCCGCGGGTCACCACGGGCGTGCTCCTGCTGCCGAGCGAGAACGGGCGGAACTACTTCGCCGACCTCGCCCGCTGGGAGACGCCCAGCTCCGTCTACGAGCTCGCGCCCGGCTCGGGGACTGGGGTCTCGTCGTTCCGCCCGAGCTCGACGGCCCGCCCGCGGATCGGGTTCTACCCGCCCTCGGCGAGCCTCGCGTGGGATGCCTCCGCCAACGCGGCGACGTACCTCCGGCTCACGCCGGGGTTCACCCCGACCGACGACTGGACGGTGACGTTCCAGGGGTACCTCCCGGACTTCGCCGCCTCGCGCGCCGCGCAGGTGGCGGTGGAGGACGCGGGCGCCGGCACGCTGCGCGTCGCCTTCCAGGCCGTGCCGCCGGGCACGCCGGCGCCGCCGCCGACGCAGGTCGTGAACGTCTATGATCCTGCGTACGGGGTCCGGGTCGGGGACATCGTGGAGTTCTGGACGGATGGCCGGAGCGGGAGCGACACGCCCGCGTGCCCCGACACCACGCGTACGACCGGGACGCCGGACCCGCCAATCGAGGGGAAGATCATCGCCATCTCGCCGCCCGAACCCGGGTACCCCGGCGGCTCCGTCGTGGTGCAGAAGGGCGACTGCGTCCCGTGGGCGCAAGGGCCCCTCACCGGGTGCGAGTCCGAGAAGCGCGGCCCCTGGACCGACATCCCGGACGAGGACTGCTGGAACCTGCTGCCGAGCGGGCCCCGCCAGGTGCGCATCCGGGCGGGCAGCGGCACCGCCGGGAGCGAGGAGTTCGTCGTGGTCGGCGCCGCGACCGGCTACGCGGGGCGCGCCGTGTCGAGCCCCGACACGCCTGCCGCGACCCCGACCTACACGCTCTCGAACGAGGACGAGGCGGCGCTCGTCGCGGACTGTCCGCTCATCCCGTACCCGTCCAATCCGGCCGCCGTCCCCTGCGACGACGCGTGCCGGGCGACCTGCGAGCAGGCGGCGATCGCGCGGCGCGCGCGACGGCTCCATCTGACGTCGCTCTACTGCTACCGGAGCTCGACCAGCGGCACGCACTGCGAGAACAACTTCCCCGACTTCGAGCTGCCCGAGGAGCCTGACCCGGCCGCGCCGTTCCCGCCGCCCGAGGGTCCCGCCCTCGCGTTCTCCCTCGGCTGGAAGCCCCTCCCGGGCGCGCCCGAGCAGCTCCTGACGCGCGACACGCGCGTCACCTTCCACACGCGCAGCGGCCGGGTCCCTGCTTCGCGCTGGGGTGGGGGCGGCAACAACGGGCCCGCGACGCTGCCCACCGGCGGCGCCTACTTCGACCGGACGGCGAAGCGGAGCTGGAACAGGACGGACGAGCGGTACCGGTTCTTCGTCCCCTATGTAGGGAACGTGGTGCTCGATCTGTCTCCGGCGCGGGACAACGGCGCGACGCGCGTGCTGCGGTAGCGCGCGCCCCTTCCGCGGGGCGCGGCGCCTCTGGTAACGTTACCCCTCACGTACAGTGTGGGAGGTGACGTGAAGTCCGTCCGCGACGTGGCGCTCGCCGATCACCTTTGGGATCTCTACGGCCGCATGGCCGAGGAGATGGGCTCGGACCGTGAATCGCTCGTCAACGAGGCGATGCACGTCTTCGCCCGTCTGAACGGCTACCTCCTCCCGGCCGGCGTCCCCGAGGCGCGCCGCGAGCACGCCGGCCCCGTGCGCGAGGCCGAGAGCGCGCAGCGGGCCGTGGCCGAGCAGGTGCTCGAGACCGCGGCGCGCCTCGAGCGCGAGGTGCGGGCCCGCGAGGCGCCGCCGCCGATCCCCTCCGGGCCGAGCGAGGGGCGCGCGCACGAGCTCGTGATCCTCCGCGAGGACGGGACCGAGCTCCCGGTCCAGGGCGATCGGTTCGTCATCGGCCGGGGCCGCGACTGCGACCTCGTCATCGACAGCAGCAAGGTCTCGCGCGAGCACGCCGTGATCGTGCGGGACGGCGACGGCTGGGCGATCGAGGACCTCTCCTCCGCCAACGGCACCTGGCACCGCCGCGCCCGCGTGGACCGCCGCCGCATCGAGGACGGCGACGAGTACTTCATCTGCGCCGAGCGGATCCGCTGCCAGCTCCGGTAGCGCCCCTCCTCCGGGCCGCGGGGCGGCCCGCGCTTTCCCGCTGCCAGGCAGCCCCCGCGCGGCTAATGTGCGGGGCGCATGCCCACCCTGACGCTCATCGACGGCTCGGGCTTCATCTTCCGCGCGTACCACGCGCTGCCGCCCCTCACCACCACCAAGGGCGTCCCGACCCACGCCGTCTACGGCTTCACCACCATGCTCCTCAAGGCGCTCCGCGAGCGCGAGCCCACGCACGTCGCGCTCGTGTTCGACGCCGCCCGGCGGACGTTCCGGCACGACCTCGACCCGGGCTACAAGGCGAGCCGGCCCGAGGCGCCCGACGATCTCAAGCCGCAGTTCCCGCTCGTGCGCGACGTCGCCCGGGCGCTGCGTGTCCCGGTGGTCGAGGAGGAGGGCGTGGAGGCCGACGACGTCATCGGCACGCTCGCCTGCCGGGCGCACGCGATGGGCTGGCAGGTCGTGGTGGTGACGGGCGACAAGGACTTCGGCCAGCTCGTGAACGACCGGATCACGCTCTACGACCCGATGGCGGAGGCGAGCGGGCGGGGAGGGTGGACGAGCCCGGCCGAGGTCGAGAAGAAGCTCGGCGTCCGCCCGGACCAGGTGGTCGAGTACATGGCCATCCTGGGCGACAAGATCGACGACGTCCCCGGCATCCCGGGCGTGGGGGAGGTGACCGCCGCCGCCCTGGTGCGCCACTTCGGGACCATCGAGGAGCTGCTCGCGCGGCAGGACGAGATCCCGAAGGCCGTCTCGCGCGGCGGCGAGAAGCTCAAGGCGAAGATCGCCGGCGCCGCCGACCGCATCCGGCTCAACCGCGCCCTGGTCTCGCTCCGCTGCGATCTCGAGCTGCCGTACGCGCCCGAGTCGTTCGCGCGCCAGCCGCTCGACGAGGCGCGCACGCGGAAGCTCTTCGGCGAGCTCGAGTTCTCCCGCCTCCTCAAGGACCTGCCCGCGCCGCCCCCGACCGTCCGGGGCGAGAAGGCGGAGCTCGTGCTCGACCGGGCGGCGCTCGACGCCGCGGTGCGGTTCCTCCTCGGCGCGGGCGCGGTGGGCGTCCGCCCGGTGCTCGCCGGCGACGCCCCGCGGACCGACCCGCTCGTCGGGCTGGGCCTCGCCGGCGGCGGGCGCGCCTTCTACGTGCCGCTCGGGCACCAGTACCTCGGCGCGCCGCGGCCGCTGCCCGCGGCGGAGGTCCGCGAGGCGCTCCGGCCGTTCGTCGAGGGCGCCGCGGTGGAGAAGCACGCGCACGATCTCAAGGCGGCGGTCCACGCCATGGCGGGCCTCGGGCTCGCCTGGCGCGGCCCCGGCGAGGACACCGAGCTCGCGAGCCGGCTCCTCCTGCCCACCCGCCGCGAGCACGCCCTCGCCGACGTCGCCCGCGAGCGGATCGCGAACGACCTGCCGCGGGACCCGAGCGGCGGCGACGCGGCCCGCAGGTCGGAGCGCGTGGCGATCGAGGGCATCGAGGTGGAGCGGGCGGCGGAGTGGTGCGGGGCGGGCGCCGCGGCGCTCCCCGATCTCGCGCGCAAGCTCGTCGAGGCGATGGAGGAGGAGAGGGTCCTCCCCCTGTACCGCGACGTCGAGCGGCCGCTCGTGCCGGTGCTCGTCGAGATGGAGCGCGCCGGCATCGCCGTGGACCGCGGCGCGATGACGGGCATGAGCGAGGAGTTCGGGCACGCGATGGACGCGCTCCTCGTGAAGATCCACGAGGCCGCCGGCCACCCCTTCAACGTCGCCTCCACGCGCGAGCTCGCGCAGGTGCTGTTCGAGGAGCTGAACCTGCCGGTCGTGAAGAAGCTCAAGACCGGCCCCTCCACCGACCAGGAGGTGCTGGAGAAGCTCGCCGAGCAGCACGCGCTCCCGCGCCTGGTCCTCGACCACCGCGCGCTCTCCAAGCTCAAGAGCACCTACGTGGACGCGCTCCCGCAGCTCATCGGGCCCGACGGGCGCATCCACACCACCTTCCACCAGGCGGGCGCCGCCACCGGCCGGCTCAGCTCGACGGATCCGAACCTCCAGAACATCCCCATCCGCACCGAGCTCTCGCGCCGCATCCGCGCCGCCTTCGTCGCGCCCGAGGGGCGCCGGCTCGTCTCCGCCGACTACTCGCAGATCGAGCTGCGGATCCTGGCCCACTACTCCGAGGACCCGGCGCTGCTCGAGGCGTTCCGGAACCGCGAGGACATCCACACCCGCACCGCCGCGGAGACCTTCGGCGTCGCGCCCGCGCTCGTCACGCCCGACATGCGGCGCGTCGCGAAGATGCTCAACTTCGGCATCGCCTACGGCCTCTCCGCCTTCGGCCTCTCGCAGCGGCTCGACCTGCCCGGCGCCGAGGCCCAGGCGATCATCGAGCGGTACTTCGCGCGCTACGCCGGGGTGAAGGGCTACATCGACCGGGCGATCGCCGACGCGCGCAAGCAGGGCGAGTCGCGCACGCTCTTCGGCCGCGTCCGGGCCATGCCCGAGATCCTCTCACGCAACCCCGCGCTCCGCATGGCCGCCGAGCGGACGGCGATCAATACGCCCATCCAGGGCACCGCCGCGGACATCGTGAAGATCGCGATGATCCGCGTGCACGACGCCCTCCGCCGCGAGCGCCCCGACGCGCTGCTCCTGCTCCAGGTGCACGACGAGCTCGTGCTCGAGGTGGCCGAGCGCGAGGTCGAGCCCGTGCAGGAGCTCCTGAAGCGCGAGATGGCCGCCGCCGCGTCCCTCGCCGTCCCGCTCGACGTCGAGGTCGGGAGCGGGCGGAGCTGGGCGGAGGCGCACTGACTGCCGGTGCCCGGTGCCCCGATCCTACGGGTGCGAACGCGAGGTGGTTGCGCTAGAGTCCGGCGGCCGCTCGGCTCCTGGCGGTCCTGAGCCCTCCCGACGAGAGGATCGCCCTTGAGCCGCATCTTCCTCTCCCTCACGCTCGCCCTCGTGGTCACCGGTTGTGGTCTCTCCTCGCAGTTTC
>JAEYZK010000152.1 GCA_023428085.1 Pseudomonadota bacterium | reverse complement strand
CCCCCGCCCCGGCCGCCGCGACCTCCGCGGCCGCCGCGCTCCTCGCGCGCCCCGCCGCCCGTCTGCTTCATGGACGAGGGCATGAGGTCCACGAGGTACTGGTGGCCCCGGATGGTCTTCGCGCCGTTGACCGGCTCCTCCGCCCCGAACACGCGCACGAGGCGAACGTCGCGGACGCGACCGCCGACGGCCTCGACCGCGGCGCAGAGCATCGCGAGCCGATCGCCCGAGATGCCGGTGGCCTTGCCTGCCGCCTCGAGCACCTCCGGGGCAGGCCCGGGATCCGCGACCGGCGCGTCCGCGGGCGCCTCGGCGGCGGTACCCTCAGCGACGGCCGTACCCTCAGCGACGGCCGTATCCTCTGCGGCGGCCGTATCCTCTGCGGCCGCGGCGCCTTCGGCGGCGGCGCCTTCAGCCGCTGCGCCCTCGGGGGCGGCGCCCTCGGCGGGGGCAGCGGGCGCCGGCTCGGCGGCGGGGGCAGGTGCAGGGGCGGGAGGGAGCGAGCGCTTCGCCTCCTCGATGGCGGCGGCCGCGGCGCGCACGAGCGTACCGCTGAGTTCGGTGAGGGTCTTCATGGCGCGTCCCTATAGCACGTCAGCCGCCGATCCGCGCAGCGGCCGTGTCGATCGCCGCGCGGAGGGCGGGGTACTCGTGGACCGCGGGGAACTGCGGGAACTCGGCGACCACGTTCTGCGGCGGCCGGAAGAGGATGCCCGCGTCCGCCGCCCCGAGCATGGCGGTGTCGTTGTACGAGTCGCCCGCGGCGATCACCTTGAACCGCAGCGCCCGGAACGCCTCCACGCCCGCGCGCTTCTGCTCCGGCATGCGCAGGTGGTACGCGGCGACGAAGCCCTGCGCGTCCGCCTCCAGCCGGTGGCAGAAGAGCGTCGGCATGCCGAGCTGCGCCATGAGCGGCATCGCGAACTCGTAGAACGTGTCCGAGAGGATCACGACCTGATAGCGCTGGCGGAGCGCGTCGAGGAAGTCCTTCGCGCCCGGCTCGGGGCGCATGCCGGCGATCACCTTCTGGATGTCGGCCAGGCCGAGCCCGTGGCGGCGCAGGAGCTCCAGCCGCCCACGCATGAGCTTGTCGTAGTCCGGCTCGTCGCGGGTCGTGCGCCGCAGCTCGGGGATCCCCGTCCGCTCCGAGAACGCGATCCAGATCTCCGGGACGAGCACACCTTCGAGGTCGAGGCAGACGATCTGCACGGCGGTTGGCTCCGAGCGGCGGTCCAGGGGATGGGCCGGCATCCTAACCGGACCGGTGCGGGCCGCAAAGCGGCGACTCCCGGCGCCGCCGCCCGACGTGGACGCGAGGCCGTTCCTCCGCAACCGTACGTGCCGCCGCGCGAAAACGGACGCTTCCGCCCCCCGCCGGATTCTCCAGGGATGTCGCGACGCGGCGTGGACGCACCCTGCAACCCGTGGGATTCGGCCCCCCCCCGTGGTGGTATCCTCGCCGCCATGGCGGAGAAGCCCGCCGACCACCACCAGCACGATCCTGTCCACGGCAGCCTCCTCGCCGAGGAGGCGAACCCCCTCGACCCGATCGTCGTCGCGGCGCGGGCGCGGGGCCTCCGCGCGTTCCGCGCGCTCGGCACGCTCGTCGGCGTCACGAGCCTCGCCTTCCTCGCCCCCGCCATCCTGCGGGGCGAGCGGCCCCGCACGATCACCTTCGCCGTCGTCCTGGCCGTCGGGATCTCGCTCGCGGCGTGGATCATCCCGGCGCGGCGCCACCAGCTCGCGGCGGCGTTCATGGTCTTCGCCGTCGGGCTGCTCGCCGTCGTCGGGGTGTGGAACATCGGCCCGAGCTTCACGCTGGGCTCGCTCCACGTGCTCGTGCCGCTGCTCGCGACGTTCTTCTTCGGCCGCCGCGTCGCGCCCCTCGCGGTCGGGATCGTGGCGATCGCCCTCGCCGGCATCGGCGTCCTCGCCTTGCTCCTCGGCCGGCCTCACGTCGGCACGGTCCCCGGCGCCACGGTCCCGCTCCTCAACTACGTGCACCTCGCGTGCAGCACGCTCGGCTCGGTGGCCATCGCGCTGGCGGTCGCGGACGCCATCCTCGACGCCGTCGATCGCGCGATCCGCCGCGCCCGCGAGGCCGCCGCCCGCGAGCGCGACGCGCACGCGCGCCGGATCGCCGCCGAGCGCGCGCTCGCGCGGGCGAAGGAGGTGGAGGCCATCGGCCACCTGGCGAGCGGCGTCGCGCACGACACGCGCAACGCGCTCGCGGTCCTCGCCGCCGGCGTGCGGGAGCTCCGCGCGGGCGGGCCGGATCGCGGCGCCGTGCTCGACGACCTCGAGCACGCCGTGAGCGGGGTGCAGGGGACGATCGAGCAGCTGCTCCTGCTCGGCCGCCGGGAGGCGAGCGCGGCGCGCCCCGTCGCGCTCGAGCCCGAGCTCCACCACTTCGCCTCGGCGCTGCGCCGGGTGATCCCACCCGAGGTCGAGCTCCACGTGGAGTGCCACAGCGCCGCCCAGGCGGTGCTCGACCCCGTCCAGCTCGAGCAGGCGCTCCTCAACCTCGCCCTCAACGCGCGCGACGCCATGCCGGACGGCGGCCTGCTCACCCTGCGGCTCCACGACGAGGCGCGCGGCGGGCGCCGCCACGCGGTGCTGGAGGTCGAGGACACCGGCGTGGGCATGGATCCCCAGGCCGCCGCCCGCATGTTCGAGGCGTCCTCCTCGCGCAGGATCGAAGGACCCGGCGCCGGCCTCGGGCTGCCCATGGTCCAGACCTTCGTGGACGCCATGGGCGGCGAGATCGAGGTCGAGAGCGGCGTCGGCGAGGGCACCTGCGTCCGGCTCTGCTTCCCGATGGTCGGGCTCGTGGCGGTCTGAGCCGCGCGGCGAGGTCCAGGCGGGGCGGTGCCGATGAGTCCGGCACGCCCACCGTGTCCTTCCGGGCAGCGATCGGAAAGGAGCCAATCATGCCGACGACCGAGCAGGCGACGCAGCGGACGAGGTTGACCACCCCGAGCGACCGCGAGATCCGGATCGAGCGCGTCTTCGACGCGCCGCGGGATCGGGTGTGGCGTGCCTTCAGCAGCCCCGCGCTCCTGGCGCGCTGGTGGGGGCGCGGGAACGAGCTGGACGTGGAGCGGTGGGAGTTCGAGCGGGGCGGCCACTGGCGCTTCGTCGAGCGCGGCCCCGACGGCGTCCACGGCTTCGAGGGACGCTTCCGCGAGATCGTGCCGGAGGAGCGGATCGCCCAGACGTTCGAGTGGGACGGGATGCCCGGGCACGTCGCGATCGACACCGCGGTGTTCGAGGAGCTGGACGGCGATCGCACCCGGATCGTGGGCACGTCCCTGTTCCACACGACCGAGGAGCGCGACGGCATGTTGCAGGCGGGCATGCAGGACGGCCTGGACCAGAGCTACGCCGCGCTCGACCGGCTGCTCGCCGAGGACGACGCGGCCCTGGCGCACCCCGGGGACGACCGCGCGGGCGTCGCGCACAGCCCGTGAACCCACCCGGCCGAGGCCGCGCCGCGCGACGGCCGCGCGCGTACGTCAGGGCTTCCCGGCCCGCCGCGCGCGGGCCGCCTGCCAGGTGCGCACGCGCTCGTTCGAGCGGATGAGCGACGTCTGGAGCACCGTCCGCGACAGCGTCGGCTCCCCGGCGAGCAGGGCCAGGAGCTGCAGCGCCGCGGGCCGGCCCGCGGACGGGTTCATCAGCGACGCCGCGAGCTTCCCCTGGAGCACCATCGAGAGCCCCTGGCCCTTGATGGCGTCCACGCCGGTGATGAGCAGCTCGTCCTCACGGCCGAGCGCGCACCCGGCGTCCCAGGCGCCCCGGGCCATCTCGTCGTTCTGGGCGAACACGCAATCGACCTCGGGGTGCTGCGGCAGCCACGCGAGCACCAGCTCGCGCGCCCGCGCGTGCAGCCAGTCGGCGGTGAGCGTCTCGACGATCCGCAGCCCGGGGTGGCTCGCGATGACCTCCCGGAACCCGCGCGACCGCTCCTCCGCGGGGCAGCTCCCGGGGACACCCCGGAGCTCGAGGACGTGTCCCTTCCCGCCGCTCGCCTCCAGGAAGAACTCCGCCATCCTGCGGCCGAACGCGCGGTTGTCCGGGAGGAGCAGCGAGCGGTGGAGCTCCGGCTCTCCCAGGTCGTTGTCCACCACGATGACCGGGATCCCGGCCGCCCGGTACCTGCGCACGACGGGCTTCACGCTCCCGGGCTCGATCGCCATGAGCACGAGGGCGGCGGGCCGGCGCTCGAGGAGCCGCTCGAGGTGTCTGACCTGCTCGGCCGCGATGCCGTGGGAGTCCACGAACTCCAGCGACAGGTCCTGGCCGGACTCCGCGATCGCCGCCTCGAACTCCTCCTTGAAGAGGAGCCCGAAGGGCTGGTGCTCGATCATGTGGAGGACGACTGCGATGTGAGGCTGGTCGGTGCCCAAGCGCGCTCCGTGGGGAGATTCTCCGCCATGAAGGCACGGAACGCCAAGCGAGGAGCGCTCGCACCACGGGCCCCGCCCCTCACCGCGCCGGACAGGCGCCCACGCGCGCGCTCGGCACACCCGCGTACACGAACGCACGATGGGGATGCGGCGGGCTGCCCCTCGCGCGCCCGCCTACCCCGCCGCCTCCTCCTCGGGCGCGAGCTCGAGCAGCACCTGCCGCGCCTTCACCTGCGCGCCCTCGCGGGCGAGCGTCCGGAGCACGGTGCCGTGGAAGCCGGCCTTGAGCGCGTGCTGCATCTTCATCGCCTCCACCACCGCGAGCGTCTGCCCCTTCTCCACGCGGTCGCCCTCCGCGACGAGCAGGGCGGCGACGATGCCGTCCATCGGGGCAGCGATGGGGCCGCCGTGCCGCGCGCCGGCGCGGGCCGCGGGGGTCTGGGTCTCGTCCACCAGCTCGAGCTGCGCGAGCGCGGCGTCGAGGAGGACGCGGTCGCCGTCCAGCGCGTACGCCGCGCGCCGCCGGACGCCGCCCGCGCGGAACTCGGCGACGGCGCCGTCGTGGCGGAGGAGCTCGAGCTCGACCTGGACGCGCTCTCCGGCCCGCCCGTCGATGTGCGCGGAGCGCTCCATCGCCCACGAGACCCGGTAGCGATCCGTCCCCGCCTCGGCGAAGTCCACCTCGACCCCGTGCACGAGCTCCCCCTGCCGGAGCCGGAGCGTGTGCACGCCCCGGCCCGCGCTCCGCCACCCGGGCGGCGCGGCGTCGCGCGGG
>JAEYZK010000067.1 GCA_023428085.1 Pseudomonadota bacterium | reverse complement strand
GGCGCGCACCGCCGGCAGCGCCCCCGCGGCCCCGGCGGCGCGGAGCGCCGCGCCGACGAGCGGGTGCTCGTCGCGGAGCTCCGTGTCCCCCAGCGCGCGGCGGACGTACGAGAGCGCGAAGAGCGGCTCGATGCCGGAGGAGCACCCGGCGATGAGCGCCAGCGTCCCGGTGGGCGCGATGGTGGTGACGGTCGCGTTGCGCCGCGGGGGGAGGCCGGCGCGGGCGAGGGCGCTCGTCGCGAACCCGGGGAACGGTCCGCGCGCGGCGGCCAGCGCCTCGCTCGCCCGGTGCGCGACGCGCTGGACGTGGGACATCACCTCGCCCGCGAGCGCGAGCGCCTGCGGGGAGTCGTAGGGCACCCCGAGCCGCACGAGCAGATCGGCCCAGCCCATGACGCCCAGGCCGATCTTCCGGTTCCGGCCCGAGATCGCCGCGATCTGCGGGAGCGGCCAGACGTTCACGTCGAGCACGTCGTCCAGGAAGCGGACGCCCTCCTCCACGCAGCGCCCCAGCCCGTCCCAGTCCACCGCGCCGCCGCGGACGAACCGCGAGAGGTTCACCGAGCCGAGCGTGCAGGCCTCGAACGGCAGGAGCGGCTGCTCGCCGCACGGGTTCACCGCCTCGAAGCGGCCGTGATCGGGCGTGGGGTTCGCCGCCTCGACGCGGTCCAGGAAGACGAGGCCGGGCTCGCCCGACGCCCACGCGGCGCGCGCGATCCGCTCCAGCAGCGCGGCGGCCGGGAGCTCCCGCACCACCGCCCCGCTCCTCGGGTGCCGGAGCGGCCACGGCGCGCCGCGCGCGGCCGCCTGGAACAGGGCGTCCGGCGCCGCCACCGACACGTTGAAGTTCTCCAGCCCCGGGCCGAGCTTCGCCTCCACGAACTCGAGCACGTCCGGGTGGTCGGCCGCGAGCACCGCCATGTTGGCGCCGCGCCGCACGCCGCCCTGCTTGATGATCTCGGTCGCGCCGTCGTACACGCGCATGAACGAGACCGGACCGCTGGCGACGCCGTGCGTGGTCTTCACCACGTCGCCGCGCGGTCGCAGCCGCGCGAACGAGAAGCCCGTGCCGCCGCCCGACTGGTGGATGAGCGCGGCCCACTTGAGCGCGTCGAAGATCGCGCCGAGGTCGTCCTCGACCGGGAGGACGAAGCAGGCGGCCAGCTGCCCGCCGGGGCGCCCAGCGTTCATGAGGGTGGGCGAGTTGGGGAGGAACTCGAGCGCGGCGAGCCGGGCCTCGAACCGCTCCGCCCACGCGGCCCGCGCGTCCTCGCGCTCGGCCTGCGCGACGGCGACCGCGACGCGGCGGAACATGCCCTCCGGCGTCTCCACGGGCGCTCCGCCCGCGTCGCGGAGGAGGTAGCGTCGCGCCAGCACCTGCCGAGCGTTCTCTCCGAGGGCCATGGGGTCACTTTAGCCGGGCCCCGCTCCGCGGGCTCGTGGGGCCCGCGGCCGTGGGACGCGGGCTTGCCACTCCTTCGAGGGGCGCTCAGATTCGCCAGGCGGGCCAAACAATTCCACCAGGAGTCGAGACATGGCTGAGAAGGACAAGCGGCGCCGGACCGGGGAGCTCACCGTGCGCGAGGCGGGTCGCCTGGGTGGCGAGGCCCGCAAGGAGCAGCTGGGCTCCAAGGGCTACGCGGAGCTCGGCCACAAGGGCGGGCAGCGGGTCCGGGAGCTCATCGAGGAAGGGAAGCAGGCCGAGCGGAAGTAGCGCCCGGGCGAGCCCGCGCCTGGCGCGGGGGGGAGGCACCGGGGGGACCAGCCAATCATCGCTGGCTCCCCGGCAGGAGTGCTAAAGAGGGGGAATGACCAAGCGTCACGCGCTCCTCATCCCCGTCCTCGCGCTCGCCTGCGCCACCCCGGACATCCACATCCCCGAGGGCGAGCAGGTCCGCGCCCAGCGCGAGCTCGCCGGCGGGCCGGCGCGGTTCCTCCGCGTCGCCGCGTGGGTCGGTCCGCTGTGGGACGACACCGAGAAGCTGTTCCTCACCGATCGGCCCGCCGAGGAGATCGCCCTCGTCGAGACGCCGGGCGGGAAGCCCATCCTGCCGCCGGCGTTCGAGCGCGTGCTGCCACCCGGGACCCCGGTCCGGATCCAGCGGATCGAGTTCCCGGGGACGTTCACGATGGCGCAGCGCGTGCTCGTGACGCCGCGGTTCCACCCGTGGGTGTACCTGGCCGTCGAGGGCGAGCCCAGGCCCGTCATCGTGGTGCTGCCGCGCGAGGTGAAGTCGGCGGAGGAGGTGCGGGCCGAGCTGGAGCGGTACCTCGCCACCGACGATCTCCGCCCCGCGCTCGCCGCCCTGCCGGCGGACGCGCGCGAGCGCGTCCTGCGCAAGGAGGTGGCGCCCGGCATGAGCGCGCGGGCGGTGGAGATGGCGTGGGGGATGCCCGACCGCAAGCGCGTGGACCGGCCGGCGGGGACCGAGGAGTGGTCCTGGGGCACGCGGCGCGTGCTGCTGCGCGACGATCGCGTGGAGCGCGTGGAGCGCGGAGCGCCCGCGAAGGGCTAGCGAAGAGCTAGCGAAGGGCCCCGCGACGCGCAGGCGGCGGTGTGGAGCCCGGCGGGCGGCCCTTCACCTGC
>JAEYZK010000059.1 GCA_023428085.1 Pseudomonadota bacterium | reverse complement strand
GCCCGCCCGGCCTCGCCCATCCTCCGCCGGCCCGGCTCGTCCGCGAGCATCCGCTCGACGGCGCCGGCGAGCGCAGCCGGATCGCCCGGCGGCACGACCACGCCGCAGCCGGCGTCCCGGATCGTCTCCGCGGTGTCGCAGTCCTCGTCCACGCTCGCGAGCACCGGCCGCCCCGCGGCCATGTACCCGAGCACCTTGCTCGGGACGCTCGTCTGGCCGCGGCCCGGGGCGAGGGTTACGAGCGAGAGGTCGGCGGAGGCCTGCACCTGGGGGAGCTCCGCGCGCGGCTGGAACGGCAGGAAGCGGACGTTCGCGAGCCCGAGCTCCTGCGCCGCCCGCTCGAGCGCGGCGCGCACCTGACCGTCGCCGACGAACAGGAACAGGACGTCCTCGCGATCGCGCAGGCGCGCGGCGGCGTCGAGGACCACGCGCGCACCCGACACGAGGCCCGTCGTCCCGGCGTAGAGCACCACCTGCCGCTCCGGGCCGATGCCGTGGCGGCGCCGCCAGGCCGTGTCGCGCGCGCGGGGGGTGATCTCGTCCGCCTCGAGCCAGACCGGGATGACCGCGATCTTCTCCGGCGGGACTCCCCGCGCGAGGAGCTTCCGCCGGAACCCCTCGGAGAGGACGAGGAGCCGATCCGAGCGCCGGTACTGGAGCCGCTCCGCGCGGCGCGCCGCGGCGATGACGGCGCCGCTCCGGACGCTCCCGCTCTCGACGGCGACGTCCGGGTAGAGATCGTAGATGACGCTGACCAGCCGTGCGCGGCGCACGCCCGCCAGCGCCGCCGCCGCCAGCGGACCGACGAGCGGCGGGCCGTAGTTCACGATCACGTCGGGCCGCGGCGCCGCGAGCGCCGCGCCCGCGGTGCCGAGCGCCTGCCCGAGCCAGACGAGCCCGCGCACGGGGATCCGCCGGCTGGGAGAGACCGGGTGCCACCCCCGGAGCACCCGCACGCCGCCGTGCTCCTCGCGCCGGAGGAGGGGGCGCGACCAGCCCTCCGGCAGGCGCCCGGTGGGGTGGTGCGGGTGCCCGCACGCGACCGTGACGTCATGACCGCGGGCCGCGAGGAACCGCGCGAGCTGCGCGACCATCAGCGCCGACGGGTGGAGCTCCGGCGGGTAGACCTGGGAGGTCACGAGGACGTTCATGAGAGCGCGGCCTCCTCCGACGCGGGTGCGGCGCGCGCGTACGCCGCGAGCATCGCCCGCGCCACCGCCGGCCCGGCCCAGCGGGCCCGGGCGAGCGCCCTGCCGCGGGCGCCCATCTCGGCGCGCGCCGTGGGATCGTCGAGGAGGCGCGCGATCGCGGTCGCGAGGGCGCCGGCGTCGATCGGGACCACCAGCCCGGCGCGGACCTCCGCGACGTCGGCGGCGACGCCGACGCGCTCGCTCACCACGACCGGGACCCCCGCCGCCATCGCCTCGGCGACGGCGTTCCCGAAGTTCTCGCGGTACGACGGCGCGACGAGGAGCGCTGCGCGCCGAAAGGCGGTCCGCTTGCCCGCCTCGTCCACCTCGCCCAGGAACCGGAGGCGCCCGGTGACCCCGTGCGCCGCGGCGAGGCGCTCCACCTCGGCGCGGTACCCGTCCTCGTCGTTGCCGGCGACGGCGAGGCGGACGAGGCGGCCCGCGTCCGCGAGGCGGCGGAGCGCGGGGACGAGGACGTCGAACCCCTTCATGCGGTGGATGCGGCCGAGCACGAGCACCTCCGGGTCCGCGGCCGCGGCCTCGTCGTGCGGGAGCGCGAGCAGGCCCTCGAGGTCGAGGCAGTTGGGCACGATCGCGTGCGGCTGGCCGCGGTACGCGGCGGGCGCGGTGCGGTGCTCGTCCTCCGAGGTGAAGTGGAGGAGGCGCGCGCCGCGCAGCGTCCGGTGCTCGAAGAGGAGCGTGTACCCGCGCTTCTTCCAGCTCTTCTGGCGGAGCGCCCACGGGTCGAGCGAGCCGCGCGGGCTCAGCACGTACGGCACCCCGAGCAGGCTGCAGACCCGCGCGGCGGCGAGCACCGGGTAGGTCCACAACCCGTGTACGTGCACGACGTCGGCGCGCCGGACACGGCGCCAGAGCGCCGACGCGAGCTCGGCCGAGAAGAAGAAGCGCCGCGGCCCGCGCGCGCGGCAGTACTCGACCGGGACGCCGTTCACGTCGCGGACCCCCGGCGCGACCTGCGGCAGCTCCGGTCGACCGCGGGCGCTCGTCGTCAGCACCTCGACCTCGGCGCCGGCCTGCGCCGTGGCCTCGGCGAGCAGCGCGACCGAGCGCACGGGCCCGCCCCACTCGACGGCGGGGTGGTAGTAGGCGGTCACGTGCAGGATCCTCATGCGAAGCTCCCGGCGCCGTGCGGCGGCCGCCTGCCCGGGCGCGCGGCCGCGACCACGACCGCGATGGCCCAGGTGACCCACAGCACGAACGCGAGCCCGAGGACGTGCTGGAGGATGCCGATCACCTGCACCGCCAGGGCGTTGTTGGCGTGGAGCGCGGCGAAGGTCGAGGTCGCGACCGCCGTCGTCGCCCACGTCCGCGCCCGGAAGACGCCGGCGAAGACCCCGATCACGAGCCCGGTCGCGAGCGCGACGAGGACCACGCCGGGCCAGCCGAGGTTCCAGTAGCCGTCCGAGACGAGCGGGAACGAGCTCGTCGACGTCTCGGTCTCGAGCTTCGTCTGGATCGCGAAGGTGATCGCGAACCGGTCGTTGAACACGTCGGTGAAGTCGGGCTTCGCGGGGTAGAGGAAGCGCGGGATGACCGAGACCGGGATGAACTGCCAGGCCCAGCCGCGGTCGTACGGGATCGCGGCGGGCACGCGGTCGATCACCTCGGCGTTCATGGCGAGCTCGTTGAGCCGCGAGGCGAGCCCCGAGGTGTGCCGGGCCGCGGCGGGCTGGCCCGGGAGCCACGCCGCCTGGAGCGCCTTCCACCACCGCTCGGCGGCGATCCGCGGGTCGCGCGCGGCGCGCTCCTCGCGCGTCACGGCGTCCTCCCAGGCGGCCTCGCGGTAGTGGTGCTTCGCGGGGTTCACGACGACGATCACGAGCGCGCCCACCGCGAGGAGGCGCCAGGGCACCCTGCGCCGGAGCACCACCTGGAGCGTGATCGCCATGAGCACCGGCTGCACGGCGGCCTCCAGCATCCCCGTGAGCAGCCCCGCGAGCGAGAGCGCGATCGTGCAGGTGACGAGCCAGGGCGAGCGCCGCCCGCCGCGCAGATCCCGCCAGGCGAGCGCGGCGAGGAGCGGCGAGTACCCGCCCACGGTCTGCACCACGAAGTAGAGGCTGCCGGGGACCTTGCCCGCGAACGCGTCCGCCTGGACCGCGGCCGTGACCGCCAGCCACGGGAGGATCACGACGGCCGAGAGCGGCGGCGCGGTGCGCGGGAGGAGCCGCTCGAGCGGGATCGCGCCGAACGCGCCCAGGCGGCGGCCGATCGGCGCCGCGAGCAGGAAGCCGGCGGTGACGACGCACGTCGCCGCGGCGGCGCCGGCCCAGCCGCGCGGGCCCGCGGCGGCGAGCTGCTCCTCACCCGCGGTGACGGTGCCGAGGCCCCAGTACAGGTACGCCTGCGTGACGGCGTACTCGAGGAACGGGAGGCGCTCGAAGTCCCGCGAGGCGAAGTAGCGCCACCACAGGAGGCAGGCGATCACGCCGGGCACGGCGCCGAGCATGCGCAGGTGGACGGGCAGCGCCGCGGGGGCGAGCGCGTGGAGGAGGAGGATCGCTGCACCCGCGAAGAGGAAGAGCGGCGACGGGGCGGCGCGTGCGGTCCCGGAGGCCGGGAGGTGGGCCGCGAGGCTGGGCATTCGAGGTCCGGAACTCGGGCCAATCTCGGCGCTCGCCCCCGCGGATCGCAACGCTCCGCCCGGGAGCACGGTGGGTGAAAGCGAGCGAGCGCCAGCGCGCGGCGCCGCGGGGACGCTCCCGTCGGACGGAGCGTTCGGTCCGCCGGACGCGTCCCCAAGGTGGCAGCGGCAGCGCCGGGGCCGAGGTGGCATCTCTCACCGGACCCCGCGCCCGGAGAGCTCGTGCCGCTCGAGAGCAATCGGACTTCCCCCTCGGCGGACCTGCGCGCGGCGCGCGGGGCGAGCGCGGGCGCGCCGCGGACGGCCGTGCTCTACCTGTCCCCCGGCTGCTTCGACAAGGGTGGCATCAGTCGGTACAACCGGTACCAGATCCGCGCGCTGCGCGACCTCCTGGGCGCGGCGGCGGTGCGCGCCTTCTCCGTCCGCGGGCCCGCGGAGGGCGACTTCGAGACGCCGTTCGAGGTGACGGGCTCGGCCGGCGGCCGCGATCCGGTGCGCGGCGCGACGGCCGCCCAGAAGGCGGCGCTGGTGGCGCGGGTGGCGGCGGACGCGCTCGTCCGGCGCCCGCGGGTCGTCCTCGCCGCGCACGTGCACCTCTCCGCGCTCGCGCTCACGCTCGCGCGCGCGGTCGGCGCGAGCGCCGTGCTCGACGTGTACGGGCTCGAGGTCTGGAGCGGGCTCCGCCGGGACGCGGCGTGGGGGCTCCGCGCCTGCGACCTCGTCGTCGCCGACTGCCACTTCACGGCGGCGTACCTCGCCGCGGCGCGGCTCCGCCCCGCCGGCGCGCCGGTCGAGGTGCTCTGGGACTGCGTGGACACCGAGCGGTTCCGGCCCGGGCCACCGCGGCCCGAGGTCCTGCGCCGGCTCGGCATCCCGGATCCGGAGCGGCACGTGAACGTCCTGACGCTCGGGCGCATCGCGCCGGAGGCGGCGCACAAGGGGTACGACCGGCTCCTCGAGGCGTTCTGCCGGGCCGCGGCGGCCGCGCCGGCGCTCCGGCTCGTGTACGCCGGCAAGGGCGCGCTCGTCCCCGCGCTCCGCCGCCTCGCAGAGGCCCGGGGCGTCGCGGATCGCGTGGTCTTCACGGGCATGGTGCACGAGGACGACCTCGCGGACGTCTACCGCGCCGCCCACGTGTTCTCGCTGGTGAGCGATCGCGGGCACCTGCGCGGGGAGGGGATCCCGCTCACGCCGCTCGAGGCCGCGGCGTGCGGGACGCCGATCCTGGTGGGCGACCAGGACGGCTCGCAGGAGGCGGCCGTGGACGGGGTGACCGGGTTCGTGCTCGATCCCTTCGACCCGGCCGCCCACTGCGATCGCCTGCTCCGGCTCGCGTCCGACGCCGCGCTGCGGGAGCGGATGGGCCGCGCGGCCCGGGCGCGGATCGTGGAGCACCACGACTACCGCGTGTTCCGGGCGGGGATGGCGCGCGTCCTGGAGCGGCTCGGGGCGGGGGGCGGTGCGCGTGTCCACGCGTCGTGACGGAACGTTCGATCGGGGGGCGCGGTGATGGAGCGTGACGAGTTCATCCCGGTGTCGGCGCCCGTCCTCGACGGGCGCGAGCTCGAGTACGTCACCGACGCCGTCCGGTCGGGGTGGGTGTCGAGCATCGGGCCATACGTGGACCGGTTCGAGGAGTCGTTCGCGGCGTACGTCGGCGTCCGGCACGCGATCGCCGTCGCCAACGGCACCGTGGCCCTGCACCTCGTGCTCCACGCGCTCGGGATCGGCCCCGGCGACGAGGTCATCGTCCCGGACCTCACGTTCGCGGCCACGGCCCACGCGGTCCTCCAGACCGGCGCCGCGCCGGTCCTGGCCGACGTCGAGCCGTCGTCGTGGTGCCTCGACCCCGCCGCCGTCGCCCGCGCGCTCGGCCCCCGCACCCGGGCCATCCTGCCGGTGCACCTGTACGGCCAGGCGGCGGACCTGACCGCGCTCGGCGACCTCGCGCGCGACGCGGGGGTCGCCCTCGTCGAGGACGCGGCGGAGGCGCACGGCGCCACCTGGGCCGGCCGGATGGTGGGCTCGGCCGGCCGCGCGAGCGCCTTCTCCTTCTACGGCAACAAGATCATCACCACCGGCGAGGGCGGGATGATCACCACGGACGACGCCGGGCTCGCGGCGCGCCTCCGCTTCCTCAAGGACCACGGGATGAGCAAGGAGCGGCGCTACTACCACACCGAGCTCGCCTTCAACTACCGGATGACGAACCTCCAGGCGGCGCTCGGCGTGGCGCAGCTCGAGCGCATCGAGACCTTCATCGCGAAGAAGCGGCTCGTCCACGCGTGGTACCGCGAGGCGCTCGCGGGCGTCCCGGACCTGATCCTCAACCCCGAGGTCCCCGGGTCGCGCAACGTCTGCTGGATGACGAGCGCGGTCCTGCCCGCGGACGCGCGGCGGGAGGAGGTCGCGCGCCGGCTCCGGGAGCGCGGCGTCGACAGCCGGCCGTTCTTCGTCCCGATGAGCGCGCTCCCGCACCTCGCCGGGGCACGCCGCGTCGGCGCGGACGGCGCGGGCGCCTGCCCCACCGCGACGGCCCTCGGGCGCCGCGGCCTCAATCTGCCGAGCGGCTGCGATCTCACGCGGGCGCAGGTGGCGCGCGCGGCGCAGGCCCTCGCCGACGCCCTGCCCGCGGGCCCGTGGCGCGATGAGCTCCACGCCTGAGCCGGAGGCGCCCGACGGCGCGCGGTCGCTCGCGGGGCGCGCCGTGCGCGGCAGCCTGTGGGCGGCCGCGGGCGCGTACACGACCTTCGCCGTCAACTTCGCGACGATCGCCGTCCTGGCCCGCTTCGTCCCGCCCGAGGGCTTCGGGAGCTACGCGCTCGCCTTCGGGTACGACCAGATCCTCTTCGCGCTCGGGCTGTTCCCGTTCGGCCAGGCGGTGGTGCAGTCGCCGGACGCGCCGGGGCTCGCCGACACGGCGATGCGGATGACGCTCGCGCTCCGCGGGGCGCTCGTGCTCCTCGCGCTCCCGGCCGCGGCGCTGATCGCGCACGTCAACGGCGCGACGGTGGCCCTCCTCTTCCTGGGACTCGCGGTGAACGAGCTCCTCGATGGGGTGCGGAGCTCGATGTCGGCCGTGCTCGAGCGCGACCTGCGGTACCGGGCGCTCGCCCGGACGACGATGGCGGCGTCGGTCGTCGCCAGCCTGGCGGCGATCGCGGCGGCCGCGCTCGGCCTGGGGGCGGCGGCCCTGCTCCTGCGCGAGGCGCTCCTCGTGGGAGGCGTACTGGTCGTGTACGTGAGGATGGCGCGGCGCTGGGGTCTCCCGCTCGCCCGGAGCTTCGATCGGGGTCACGCCGCGCGGGTGTGGACCTTCGCCAAGGGGCTCTTCTGGATCCGCGCGCTGGATCAGCTCCTCGCGCGCGCCGATCGCGTCCTGCTCGGCAACGCGCTCGGGCTCGAGGCGCTCGGCTACTTCCACCAGGCGAAGTACCTCGCGATGCTCCCCCAGTCCGCGCTCGCGCCCGCCAACATGCAGGTGGCGATCGCGACGTACAGCAAGGTCCGCGCCGACTCCGCGCGCCTCGGCGCCGCGTTCGATCTCGTGCAGTACGTCGTCGTGCGGGTCGTACCGCTCGCCGGGCTGGCGCTCCTGATCTTCCCCGAGGCCATCCTCCAGGCCCTGTACGGCGCGCGGTGGCTCGCCGCGGCGCCGGCGCTCCGCGTCCTCGGCTTCCTCGCGGTGCTGAGCCCGATCCTGGAGAGCTACCGGTCCGTCGCCGTCGCGCTGGAGCGGTGGCGGCCGTTGCGGGCGGCGGTCCTGGCACAGGCGGCCGTGCTCGTCGCGGCGTTGCTCCTCCTCGCGCCCCGCTTCGGGATCGTCGGCGCGGCGTGGGCGACCTGCCTCGCGCCCGCCGCCGGGCTGGCCGTGCTGGTGCTCTCGGTGACCCGCAGGCTCGTCGCGTCGCGCCACGGGGAGCCCGGTCCCGTGTGCGCCGCCACGGGCGCCGCGGCGCTGGCCGGGCTGGGCCTGCTCCGGCTCGCGGACGCGGGCGGCGCGCTGGCCCTGCTCCTGAAGCTCGCGGTGATCGGCGCGGTCTACGCGCTCGTGCTGCTGCTCGTCGAGCGGCGGTCGCTCCTCGAACGAGTCGCTTACCTGCGCGCGCGCGCGGCGAGTTGACCGACCGAGCAGGCCATTCCACGCGCGAGAGCCTCCCGTGCGTTTGCAGGCTGTCACCGTGGGTGTAACCCATGCGGAACCGTTCCGCCGCCGGCGCGCGTGAGTACTCTCCGGCTTTCCCGCAGCCCTGGAGCCTCACGTGGTTCCTCCACCGGCAGTCCGCGGATCATGACGGCGCGCGCGGTGAACCCCCGGTCCGCCTCGCCGCAGGCCGTGCGCACGGCCCTGGTCGTCACCGCGGACGCCGGGGCGGCGGCCGTGGCGATCCTGGGCGCGTGGTGGATCCGGTTCGAGGGGAACCTGCCGGAGGCTGCCTTCGCGCGCGTCCGGTGGACGCTCGGGATCGTGGTGGGCGTGCGCGTGCTCACCCTCGTCGCGGCGCGCCTCCACCGCTGGTCCTTCGTCATGCCGGGGATGCCGGAGGCGGTGCGGATCCTGGGCGCGCAGGCAGGCGGGACGGTGGTCGTCGTCCTGATCGCCACGGGGCTCGACCTCGGCATCCCCCGCTCGATCTACCCGCTCGAGCTCCTGGTCTCGACGGCGATCGTCGGGGGCGTCCGGTACGGCCCGCGCGTGTTCTCCGAGTGGCACGCGAACCGCACGCGCGCGCAGCGCGCGGCGGGCCTGCGCACGATCATCGCCGGCGCGGGGCGCGCCGCAGAGCTGCTGGTCCGCGACGTGCAGCGGAGCCCGCAGAGCCCGTACTTCCTCGTCGGCCTCGTGGACGACGACCCCAGCGTCCAGGGCAGCTCGCTCCTCGGGAGGCCGGTGCTGGGCCGGCTCCGCGACCTGCCCCGGCTCATCGCGCGCCACCGGGTCTCGATGGTGCTCGTCGCGACGGCGGAGCTCGACGCGACGCGCATCCGTGGGCTCCTCGACGAGTGCGCCGCGTGCAAGGTGCGGTTCAAGATCATCCCCGCCTCGCTGCTGGAGATGAACGAGAAGGTCTCCGCGGCGATGCTGCACGACCTCTCGCCCGAGCACCTCCTGCCCCGCGACTCCGTCCGGTTCGACCACGCCGGGCTGCGGGAGCGCGTCCGGGGGCGGCGGGCGCTGATCACGGGCGCGGGCGGCTCGATCGGCTCCGAGATCGCGCGCCAGCTCGCGCGCTACGGCGCCGCGACGCTCGTGCTCGTGGACATGAACGAGAACGAGCTCTACGTGAACGCGCGGCTCCTCCAGCACGAGCACCCGGGGATCACCATCCGCGCCGAGGTGGCCGACATCCGCGAGGCGCGCCGCCTCCGCCGCATCGGCCAGCGCTGGCGGCCGGACTTCGTCTTCCACGCCGCCGCCCACAAGCACGTGCCGCTCATGGAGGACGCGCCCGAGGAGGCCGTCAAGAACAACGTCTTCGGCACCATGAACGTGGCGCGCATGGCGCAGCGCTGCGGCGCGGAGCGGTTCGTGCTGATCTCGACGGACAAGGCGGTGAAGCCCACCTCGGTGATGGGCGCGTCGAAGCGCGTGGCGGAGCTGGTGGTGCGGGACCTCGCGCGCCGCTCCCCGGGGACCCAGATGATGGCGGTCCGGTTCGGGAACGTGCTCGGGTCCGCCGGCAGCGTGGTCCCGATCTTCAAGAAGCAGATCGAGCGCGGCGGGCCCGTCACCGTCACGCACCCCGAGTGCATGCGCTTCTTCATGACCATCCCCGAGGCGGTCGGGCTCGTCCTCGCCGCCGGCCTGCGCTGCGAGGGCGACCTGTGCGTCCTCGACATGGGCGAGCCGGTGCGGATCGTGGACCTCGCCCGGCACCTCATCACGCTGGCGGGGCGCGTGCCCGACGACGACATCTCGATCACCTACACCGGGCTCCGGCCGGGCGAGAAGCTCGTCGAGGAGCTGCTCACCGAGGCGGAGGAGCGGACCGAGACGGTGCGGGACCGGATCCGGATCGTCTCCGCCCCGGAGCTCGAGCCGCCGCCGCGGTTCCGGGCGCGCCTGGCGGAGCTCCGGAAGCTGGCGCGGGAGGGCGACGCCGAGGGGATCGTCGCCGCCCTCCAGCACCTCGTCCCGAGCTACCAGGCGTCGGCGCAGCTCGTGGCGGACCGCGCCGCGGACGGCACGGACGGCGCGACGGACGGCGTCCCGGCGGGCGCGTATCCGATGCCCCCGCCGGCGCGGTGGCAGGGACCGGGCGCGGAGCAACGGCCATGAGAGACGACGAGCTGCGCGGCGATCTCCGGGGAGTGCTGGAGCTCCGGGAGCCCGAGGGACCGCGGCACGGCGGGCAGGCGCTGCCGCCGCAGCCGTGGTCCCCGGCCCCGGGCGGCGGGGACGAGGCGAGCCTCCGGGATCTCCTCCGCGCGCTCCGCTCGGGCCTCTGGGTGGTCCTGCTCGGCGCAGCCCTGGGCGTCGCGCTCGGGGCGGCCTACCTGTTCGTCAAGGAGCCGACCTACTCCGCCAACATCGTCGTGCGCGTCGAGCCGAGCACGCCCAGCCTGCCGCGCCTCGACAACATCGCGGCGGCCCTGGGCGAGCTGCCGTCCGAGTCGGAGATGGAGATCCTCCGCTCGCGCTCGCTGCTCGAGGCCGTGGTGGTCCAGCTCGGGCTCGAGATCGACGCCCGACCGCGCCGGGCCCCGGTGGTGGGCGCAGCCCTCGCGCGCCGGCACCGCGGGCCCGGCCTCGCCGCGCCGCCGCTCGACCTCGACCAGTACGCGTGGGGCGGCGAGAGGATCCGGGTGCAGCGGCTCGACGTCTCCGACGAGCTCCGGGACGTGTACCTCCCGCTCACCGCGCTCGGCGAGGGCCGGTACGCGGTCGAGCTCGGCCCTGGCGCGCGGGCCGAGGGGCGGGTCGGGAAGCTGCTCGTCGCCCTCGGCGGCGGGGGACGCATCGAGCTGTTCGTCGCGGAGCTCGAGGCCCGCCCGAACACCGGGTTCCTCGTGCGCAAGCGGACCCGCGCCGACGTCGTGGACGGGCTCCTCCGGCGGCTGTCGGTCGCGGAGCGCGGGAAGAAGACCGGCATCCTCGTCGCCGGGCTCGAGGGGAGCGATCCGCAGCGCGTCGCCGCGGTGGTGGACGCGCTCGCGAACGCGTACGTCCGCCAGAACGTGGAGCATCGCTCGGCGGAGGCCTCGAAGACGCTCGCCTTCCTCGAGGCGCAGCTCCCCAGCCTCAAGGAGCGCGTCACCACCGCCGAGGCGGCGCTCAACGCGTACCAGCAGCGCCACGGGGTCGTGGATCTCCCGCAGGAGACGCAGAGCGCGCTCGCGCGGTCCGCCGAGGTGCAGAAGGAGCTCTCCGCCGTCGAGCTCGAGCGCGCCGAGATCCGCCAGCGGTTCACCGACGAGCACCCGCAGATGATCGCCCTCAACGAGAAGCTGGACCGCCTCCGCGGAAAGCTCGCCTCGGTGAACGCGCGGATGCGCCGCCTCCCGCAGCAGGAGCTGGACTCGGCGCGCCTCGCCCGCGACGCGAAGGTGGCGAACGAGCTCTACCTCCAGGTGCTCAACCGATCCCAGGAGCTCCAGGTCGTGAAGTCGGGGACGGTCGGCAACGCCCGGATCGTGGACCGGGCGGTGGTCCCGCGGAGGCCGGACCGGCCGCAGCCGGCGCCGGTCCTGGCGGTGTCGCTCCTCGTCGGGCTCATGGCCGGCCTCGGGGGCGCGTTCATCCGGCGGTCGCTCGACGACCGGGCGAGCGATCCCGAGGTCCTGGAGCGCACGACCGGCGTCCCGCTGTACGCGTCGATCCCGCACAGCCGGCGGCAGGAGGCCCTCGCGCGGCGCCGCTTGGGCCGGCGGCGCCATCGCGTGCCGATCCTCGCCGCGGAGGACCCCGGCGACCTCGCCGTCGAGAGCCTGCGCAGCCTCCGCACGAGCCTCCAGTTCGGGCTCATGGAGTCGGCGAGCAACGTGGTGGCGATCAGCGGTCCGAGCCCGGGCCTCGGCAAGTCGTTCGTCACGGTGAACCTCGCGCACGTGCTCGCCGGCGCGGGGCAGCGCGTCCTGCTCGTGGACGCCGATCTCCGGCGCGGCGCGCTGCACCGGTACTTCGGGCTCTCCCGCGCGCCGGGCGTGTCCGAGCTCGTCGCGGGGGGCGCCCCACCGGAGCTGGCGGTCCGCCGCACCTCGGTGGCCGACCTGGATCTCCTCTCGACGGGGGCCATCCCGCCCAACCCGGCGGAGCTGCTCGCGAGCGATCGTTTCCAGCGGCTCGTCGCGGACCTCGCGGCGCGCTACGACCTCGTGCTCGTGGATACGCCGCCGGTGCTGGCCGTCACCGACGCCGCCCTGGTGGCGCGGGTCGCCGGGGTGCTGCTGCTCGTGCTCCGCGCGGGGCACAACCCGCTGCGCGAGATCCAGGCGGCGATCCGCCGGTTCGCGCGGGGCGGCGTGCGCGTGCACGGCGCGGTGCTGAACGACGTACTGGCGCGGGGCCGGGGCGCCGAGTACGCCGGGAACTATCATTACGAGTACCGGTCGGCGCCGGACTGAAGGTACGCCGTGTTCACGAAGGTCCTGACCGTCTGCATGGGAAACGTGTGCCGGAGCCCCATGGCGGCTGCGCTCCTCGCCGATCGCCTCGCCCGGCGTGGCGTCGCCGCGACGGTGGCGTCGGCGGGCCTGCACGCGCTCGTGGGGCGGCCGGCCGAGCCCGAGGCGCAGAGCCTGCTGCGCGCGCGCGGGATCGACCTCTCGGGCCACCGCGCGCGGCAGCTCACGCCGGAGCTCCTCCGCTCGTTCGAGCTCGTGCTGGTGATGGAGGAGCGGCACGAGCGCGCCGTGCACCAGCTCGCGCCGGCCTCGCGCGGGCGTGTCCACCGGGTGGGGAAGTTCGGGGGGTTCGACGTGCCCGACCCGTACCGGCGCGAGCGGGCCGTGTTCGAGCGCGCGCTGGTGTTGATCGAGGAGGGGTTGTCCGACTTCGAGGAGGCGTTCTGGCCCACAAGGCATTGAACGGGGGCTGCGCCCCCGCCCCGGCTGCACGATCACGTCTCGTCCTGAGCGCGCTCGCCGCCGCGATGAGCCTCGCCTCCGGGTGCGCGGTCGCCCCCGGGATGCGCATGAACCAGGGCGCGGCGGTGGACCGGGGGCGCAAGACCACCGGCGACGACAAGTTCCGGATCGAGACCATCGGCCCGGGCACCGTCCGGCGGCTCGCCGAGGCGCGCGCGCTCGCGAGCGTCAACCCGCAGCCGGATCCGCTCTCTGACGAGGCCGTGGAGTACGTGTACCGGATCGCGCCGTACGACGTGCTGCACGTCATCGTGTGGGATCACCCGGAGCTCACGGTCCCGACCGGTCAGTTCCGCTCGCCCGAGGAGAACGGGAACCCGGTGGCGCCGGACGGGACCATCTTCTACCCGTTCGTCGGCACGATCGAGGTCGGCGGGAAGACGGTGGCCGAGGTCCGGCGGACGATCACGGAGCGGCTCACGCGCGTGATCCCGAACCCGCAGGTGGACGTCCGCGTCGCCGCGTTCCGGGGGAAGAAGGTCCAGGTCACCGGCGAGGTGACCCGCCCGCGCACCGTGCCCATCACCGACGTGCCGCTGCGGATCCAGGACGCGCTCGCGGCGACGGACGGGTTCACGCCGGAGGCCGACTTCTCCCGGGTGACGCTGGCGCGGGGCGGGAGGACGTTCGTCCTCGATCTCCAGTCGCTGTACGAGGAGGGAGATCCCAGCCAGAACTGGCTCCTCCAGGACGGGGACGTCGTGAACGTACCGGATCGGAGCCGGAACAAGGTGTTCGTGCTCGGCGAGGTGGCGCTGCCGCAGTCGAAGGTCATGGTCCGGGGGCGCATGACGCTGGCCGAGGCGCTCCTCGATCAGACCGGCGGCTTCCTCCCCGCGCAGGCGAACGTGGCCAACATCTTCGTCCTCCGCGGCGAGTTCGAGGCGCCCAGGGTCTTCCGGCTCGACGCGAGCTCCGCCGACGCCCTCCTGCTCGCGACCCAGTTCCCGCTCGAGCCGCGCGACGTGGTGTTCGTCTCGACGTACGGCCTCACGCGGTGGAACCGCGTGATCAGCCAGATCCTGCCGACGGTGCAGACGCTGTGGCAGACGTACGACATCCTCGACCGGACGGGGGCGGTCCCGGAGCGGCGCTGAGAGAGTGTGAAGGAATCGGCCCTCCTGGTTCCCTGAGGCGAGGTGGAGCGCATCTCGAGCAGCCGCTCATCCTGAGCTTGTCGAAGGACGAGCGGGCGCGGATCCGAGCGTGGGCCGTACGCCGCCTCCGCGCCTCCGCCCGGCCCC
>JAEYZK010000055.1 GCA_023428085.1 Pseudomonadota bacterium | reverse complement strand
GCGTACGGCCCACGCTCGGATCCGCGCCCGCTCGTCCTTCGACAAGCTCAGGATGAGCGGCTGCTCGAGATGCGCTCCACCTCGCCTCAGGGAACCAGGAGGCCGATTCCTTCACACTCTCTCAGGGCGCCTCGGCCTCGTTCAACCTCGCCACGGCCCCGTTGATCGCCCGGTAGACCTGCCCCGTGGGCCCAACCGCCACGGCCGGCGCGCGCAGCTCCGCGTCGGTCCCGGTCAGCGTTCGCCCGAGCTGCGTCCACTGGTCGGCGCCGTTCCAGCGGAGGAACCTGACGGTGACGCTCGTCCCCGCGCCCGTCCGCGTCGCGATCACCGGGAGGTGCCCCTCCGCGACGTCGAGCGAGACGACGTCGGCCGTGAGCCCCAGGTTCGACCAGGAGCCGTTCTGGTAGGCCCTCACGACGCCGCCCGCGACGACGATCGGGTTGCCTTCGAAGACGTCGACGGCCGAGAGGACGCCGGGCGAGCCGAAGGACGTGAAGCTGCTCCCGTTCGCGGCGGTGTCGGCGAGCCGGCGCACCGTGGAGTCCCAGCCGACCAGCACGCCGGCGCCGTCGCCGGTCACGCCCCTCACCGGGCTCGCGCTCGGTGGGCTGTACCACGGGTCCGGGAGGGTCACGGTGCTCCGCAGCTCCCAGCTCGCGCCCGCGAGCCGATACAGGCGCATCCAGGCCGGGTTCGGTGCTGGGCAGCTCGGAGAATTCGTGCACGGCTGATGGAGCTGTCCGCCGAAGGCGACGTGGAGCGTCCCGTTCTCATAGCCGAGCGCCGTCCCGAGCCGCGGCGCGTTCTGCGAGGGGAGGGCGCTCCCGACCTCCGTCCACGCTCCGCCCGAGAGGCGCCAGACGTACGGACGGCCCCCCACGTAGAACGCCACGGCGAGCCCGTCCGCCGGGTCCATGGCCAGCGAGAGGTCCGTGCCGGCGCCGGGGCTCGCGGGCGCTCCCCAGCCGCCCCCGGTCCACCGGCGGACCAGCACGTTGCTCGCGGCATCGAGCCACGCCAGCGCCGGCCCATCACCCCCCGCCGCGAGCAGGTAGGTTCCGGCCGTCGTCTGCTGCGCGCCGAGCGGGATCCAGTCGGCGTAGGTCCACTCGAGCGCCGGCTGCGGGTCCATCGGGTTGCCGAACCGGTCCCGAACTCCCGTGAGCGTCACGACCGCCGTCGCCGGGACCGCGCCGACCGTGGGAGGCTCGATGACGAGGACCCGGCCGCTCTCCTCGAGGTGCGAGTCCACCGCGAGGGCCGTCCCGTCGAGCACGAACGAGACCTGGTACCCGTCCTCGATGGGCTCGTCGAACCGGAACTGGATCTCCGCCGAGACCGGGACGCTCGCGTCGCTGGCCGCGGGAGACGTCTCCTCGAGCGCCGGCGGCGTGGTGTCGACGAGTTCGGGCGCGTCGCCGCAGGCCAGGCACAAGCAACCGACAGTGACGATCGCGACGAGCGCAAGCGGGTGGCGCATGCATTCCTCCCCGGGGCATGTGAAAGGCGTGGCGCACGATTCCACGTCGACGCGAGGCTCGCAAGCAGAGCGAGGAGCGTCGAGGTGCGCGGAGGGGAAAGAGAAGCGAAAACAACGAGATCCCCGGCAGATCACGGCGCCCGGGCCGATGTGGCGGACGGCGGCGGAGAGCGTCCGTTCACCCGCTCGCCGGGATGGGGTCTCGCCGCGCGCGGCGCTCTGGTGTACTCGGACCGTCCGCCCGCCGCGAGGAGCGCCCGTTGCCCGAGAACAGCCGCCCCGGTCCCCTCTCCCACTACCTCGACGTCCAGCGCCTCGCGTTCGCGCCGCTGCTGTTCCAGGCCGCGCGCGCGGCGCGCGACATGGGGGTGCTCGCCGCGCTCGACGAGGCCGGGGCCGACGGGCTCCAGCCCGCGGAGGTGGCCGAGCGCGCCGGCGTCTCGCTCTACGCGGCGCGCGTGCTGCTCGAGGCGTGCCTCTCGCTCGAGCTCTGCCGCGCGGAGGGGTGGCGCTTCCGGATCACGCGGGCGGGGCGGCTCGTGCTGCACGACGAGATGACGCGGGTGAACATGGATTTCGTGCACCACGTCTGCTACCAGGGCGCGTTCTCGCTCGAACGCTCGCTGCGCGAGGAGCGACCGGTCGGGCTGGGCGTGTTCGGGCCGTGGGAGACGGTGTACGAAGGGCTCGCCCAGCTCCCGGCGGACGCCCAGCGGAGCTGGTTCGCGTTCGACCACTTCTACTCCGACGGCGTGTTCGCGGCGGCGCTCGACGTCCTCCTCGAGCGCGCGCCCCGCCGGATCCTCGACGTCGGCGGGAACACCGGGCGGTTCGCGATCGCCGCGGCGCGGCGGGATCCGCGGGTGGAGGTGACGATCCTCGACCACCCCGGACAGCTCGCCATGGCGGCGCGCGAGGCGGAGGCCGCGGGCGTCGGCGGCCGCGTGACGGGCGTGCCCATGGAGCTCCGGGATCACGCCCTCGCGTTCCCGGCCGGGTTCGACGTGGTCTGGATGAGCCAGTTCCTCGACTGCTTCCCCGAGGCGGACATCGTCGGCCTGCTGCGCCGCGGCCGCGCCGCGCTCGCGCCGGAGGGGCGACTGTACGTGAACGAGCCGTACTGGGACCGCCAGCCGAACGAGGTCGGGCGGCTCTGCCTGCACGGCACGTCCCTCTACTTCACCGCCATCGCGAACGGGCAGAGCCGGATGTACCACTCCGAGGATCTCGCGCGGTGCATCGGCGCGGCGGGCCTCGTCATCGAGGCGGACCGCACGCTCGGGTCCACGCACACGCTGTTCGTGTGCCGCGCGCCGTGAGGCGCATGGCGCAGCGCAGACGGAGGTGCAGATGGGACTTCACTTCACCTGAGCTGTGCTCTGCGTGACCCAGGTCCACCCGGTCCTGTCCACGACGAGCAGATAGAGCACCTGCCGGTCGCACCCACGAACGCCGACCTGGCTCGGCCAGTCATCGAACACGCCGGGGACTCCCTGCCCGTCCTTGAGCACGGTGAACTCGAGGTCGGTGAGGGGACAGTTGAGCTCGAAGCTCGCGCGGCGCGACAGGTCCTCCTTCACCGAGGTCCAGTGATCGGCGTTGAGCGCGTAGCCGTCGACCATGACGGTCGGAGTCGGGGTCCGACATGCTGCGGCCCCGAACCCAAGGAGCCCGGCTGCGAACAGCACCAGCTGACCGCGTCTCATGGCGTCCCTCCCGGACGGAAGAACCGAGACGAATACCTCCCGGGGCGCGCGACCGCAAGAACGTCCGACAAGCTCACGGGCTGCGACTCCCGCGGCGCCGGGCGGCCTTGACATCACCTTACCTGCTCGACGATGGAGGCACCCATGGCCCTCCCGCTCCCCCGCGAGCACGGCGCCTGGAGCCAGCTCCTCGTCCCGCTCGCGTGCGCGCTCGCGCTCGGCCGGCCCGGACCGGCGGCCTGGCTCCTCGCGCTCGCGGCGGTGCTGGCCTTCGTCGCGCACGAGCCGCTGCTGGTGCTCCTCGGGCTCCGCGGGGCGCGGGTCCGCGAGGAGCGAGGGGCCCGCGCGCGCCGGTGGCTCGCGGCGCTCGGCGCCGGCG
>JAEYZK010000048.1 GCA_023428085.1 Pseudomonadota bacterium | reverse complement strand
GGCCGGTGAAGGCGGGCGTGGCGCTCCTCGGCCTCGCGTCCGGGGAGCTCCGGCTCCCCCTCGCGCCGGTGTCGGAGGCGAACCTCGCGAAGGTCCGCGAGGCCATGCAGCGCTTCGGGATCCTGTAGGCCGCGTGAGGGCGCCCCGCGCCGCGGGCGAGCGCCAGGAGCGAGCGATGACGAAGGTGGTGGTGACGGGCGCCGCCGGCCGGATGGGGACGCAGATCGTCCGCCTGGTCGAGGCGACGGAGGGGTTCACGCTCCACGCCGCGGTCGAGCGGCCGGGCGCGGGCGGCGGGGGCGCGGGCGCCGCGCCGGCCGCGAGCGCCAGCTCGTAGCTCACCACCGCCACCGCCTGCGCCAGGTTCATCGAGTCGTAGTCCGCGTGCGTCGGGATCGTGCAGACGGCCTGGCACAGCGTGAGCTCCGCGTCGGAGAGCCCGCGGCGCTCCTCCCCGAACACCACCGCCACCACGCCGCTCGCGCTCCGCCGCCACAGCTCCTGCGCGAGCTCCCGCGGCGAGAGGCGCGGCCGGCCCTCCACCGCCCGCGAGGTCGTGCCGCAGGCCCACGTCGCGGGCCCGAGCGCCGCGCGCAGGTCCTCGTGGACGGCGAGGCCCGCGAGCACGTCCCCCGCCCGCCGGGCCATCCGCGCCGCGCGGGCGAGCACGTCGCCCCGGGCCAGCCCCGGCCCGCCGCCCCGGGGTGGGCCCGCCCAGGAGGGCGGCGCGACGACCGCGAGGTCCCGCAGGCCGAAGTTCTTCATGACGCGAGCCGCCGCCCCCAGGTTCTCGGCGCTCTGGGGGCGGTGCAGGACGACGCGGACGCGGGCCAGCACGATCGGAGGTTCCCTCCCGGGGAGCGGCGCGCAAGGGGCGGCCGTTCCCGCGGAGGACCGTATAACATCCCCGCCATGCTCACCGACGAACTGCTCCGGGCCCAGCTCCCGCACGCCCTCCGCCAGCTCGACCTCCCCGCCCTCGGCGACCTCTACCGCGGCAAGGTCCGCGACAACTACACGCGCGGCGACCGGATCGTGATGGTCACCACCGATCGCGTGTCCGCGTTCGACCACGTGCTCGGGACGATCCCGTTCAAGGGCGAGATCCTCTCGCGGCTCACCACCTTCTGGTTCGAGAAGGTGAAGGACATCGCCCCGGTCCACCTCGTGGACACGCCGGACCCGAGCGTGATGGTGGTGAAGAAGGCGAAGCCGTTCCCTGTCGAGATCATCGTCCGCGGCTACATCACCGGCTCGCTCTGGCGCGACTACAACGCCGGCAAGGGCGGGTACGGCATCGACTGGCCCAAGGGGCTCCGGAAGGATCAGCGGTTCGACGCCGCCGTCCTGACGCCGTCCACGAAGGCCGAGTACGGCCAGCACGACGAGCCGATCAGCGAGGCCGAGATCCTGAAGCAGGGCCTCGTCGCGCCGGATCTGTGGGCCGAGGCGCGCGCGGTCGCGCTCCGGCTCTTCCAGCGCGGCCAGGAGTGGGCCGCCTCCCGCGGCCTCCTCCTCGTGGACACGAAGTACGAGATGGGCGTGGCGGACGGACGTCTGGTGGTCATCGACGAGATCCACACGCCCGACAGCTCGCGCTACTGGATCGCCGAGGGGGCGGAGGAGCGGTTCGCGCGCGGCGAGGAGCAGCGGATGCTCGACAAGGAGAACATCCGCCAGTGGCTCATCCAGGAGCACGGCTTCTCCGGCCAGGGCACGCCCCCGCCGCTCACCGACGAGGTCCGCGTTTCGCTCGCCCGCACGTACGTGAACCTCTTCGAGCAGCTCACCGGCCAGCCGTTCCAGGCCGAGGCCGGCTCGGTGGAGCAGCGGATCCAGCGGAACCTCGCGGCGCGGGGGTATCTGAAGTAGCCCGCCCTCGCCTCCTCGGGGCTGGCGCCCTTCGACAAGCGCAGGGTGAGCGGCCGTTTGCGACGCGGCCCTACGAACGCCTTGGTAGCCGCCGGAGCGGTAGCGAGCGGGGGCCGGGCGGAGGCGCGGAGGCGGCGTACCGCACGCGCGTCACCGCGGCTTCGTCGCCACGACCACGTCCCGCAGGATGGCCTGATCCACCCGGTGCTCGAACCCCTCGTACGCCGGCCCCCGGCACACCTCGAGGCCGGCGCGGGCGAGCACCTCGGCCACCGCCTCGCGCCGCGCCACGTGCACGTTCCAGGCGATCCCCATCGCCCCGCCCGGCCGCAGGGCGTCGCGCCAGATCGGCGCCGCCTGCGCGACGAGGTCGAGCGGACTCCGCGAGAGCTCCCCGCGCGCCCCCGTCGCGCCGTGCTGCACGCCGTAGGGGGCGTCGGCCACGACGAGGTCGAACGAGCGCGGCGGGAAGACCGCCGTCGTCTCGAGCGTGCTCGCGTTCACCACGTTCACGTGGAGCGCGTCGCCCGCCTTGAAGCGCTCCTTGTCGATCCCCACGTCGATCGAGAGCCGCGGGTGGCCCTTCACGTGGCCCACGTGCGCGTGGTGCTTGAGCCGCTTGTCCTTCACCCAGCGCTGGAGGAACGCGGCGTAGGCCTCGAAGTCCTTCCGGTCGAGCTCCACCCCCGCGGCGTCGAAGCCGTAGAGGAGCGCCTGGTTGAGCGTGGTGCCGCGACCGCAGAGCGGATCGAGCACCGAGAACCGGCGCGCCCCGAGCTCCGCCGCGAAGGCGGACGACGCCAGGGTGACGTTGAGGAGGAGCTTCGTGAAGCTCTCGTTCGTCTTCCCCGCGTACCGCTGGATGGTGACGAGGTCGGAGTCGAACCGGTCGAGCCGCCGGAGCTCCACGGGCCGGAGGGCGCCGCCCTCGAGCGCGAAGAGCGCGAACGTGGACGAGAGGTTCGAGAGGACGCGCAGGGCGCGGTCGTCGAGGGCCGGGGCCTCGAAGACGAGGTAGTCCACCCCGCCCATCCGCTCGACGCGGACGTCGCGCAGCGCGCCCGCGAGCGCGCGGTCGGCGAAGACGCCGAGCTCCGCCTGCACGAGCCGCGGCGCGGCGTCCGCGTAGACGCGGTTCGCGCTGGGCGCGACGAGGAGCGCGAAGAGGCTCACTCCCCGAACACGCGCCGGAAGATCGTGTCCACGTGCCGGAGGTGGTGCTCGACGTCGAAGCAGCCGTCGATCTCCGCCGCCGAGAGGAGCTTGCTCACGTCCGGATCGGCCTTCAGGGCGGCCCGGAAGTCCACCCGGTCCTCCCAGACCTTCATCGCGTTCCGCTGGACGAGGACGTACCCCTCCTGCCGGGCGATCCCCTTCCCCACGAGCGCGAGGAGCACCCGGCCCGCGTCGAACAGGCCGCCGGTCTGCTCGAGGTTCTCGCGCATCCGCTCCGGGTAGACCCGCAGCTTCTCGATCATCCCCGCGAAGCGGTTCAGGGCGAAGTCGAGGGCGATGGTGGCGTCGGGGCCGATCACCCGCTCGACCGACGAGTGGCTGATGTCCCGCTCGTGCCAGAGGGCCACGTCCTCGAGCGCCGCGACGGCGTACCCGCGGAGCAGCCGGGCGAGGCCGGTGAGGTTCTCGGAGAGGATCGGGTTCCGCTTGTGCGGCATCGCCGAGGAGCCCTTCTGCCCGGGCGTGAACGGCTCCTCCGCCTCGCGGACCTCGGTGCGCTGCAGGTGGCGGACCTCGGTCGCCTGCCGCTCCAGCTCGGCGCCGGCGGCGGCCAGGGCGCAGAAGAACTCCGCGTGGCGGTCGCGGGCCACGACCTGGGTCGGCGCGGGCTCCGCGCCCGCGAGCCCCAGCCGCTTCATCACGAAGGCCTCGACGCGCGGATCGACCGCGGCGAACGTGCCGACCGCGCCGGAGATCGTGCCGACGGCGACGCCCTCCGCGGCGCGCGCCAGCGCCTCGCGCCGCCGCGCCCAGGCCGCGTACCACCCGGCGAGCTTGACCCCGAAGCTCGTCGGCTCGGCGTGGATGCCGTGGCTCCGGCCGATCATCGGCGTGCGCCTGTGCTCCTGCGCCCGCGACCGGATGGCGGCCAGCACGCGATCGAGGTCGGCGAGGAGGAGCGCGGAGGCCTCCTGGAGCTGCACCGCGAGCGCGGTGTCGAGCACGTCGGAGGAGGTCATCCCCTTGTGCAGGTGGCGCGCCGCCGGGCCGCCCTTCTCCTCGCAGAACGTGAGGAAGGCGATGACGTCGTGCTTGACCGTCTTCTCGATCTCCTCGATCCGCTCCACGTCGGCCGCGCCGAACGCGAAGCCGTCGAAGGTCTTCCGGAGCGCCGCGAGGTCCGCCGCCGGCACCTCGCCGAGCTCCACCATCGCCTCGCAGGCGAGGAGCTCGATGTCGAGCCAGATGCGGTAGCGGCGTTCGGCGGACCAGAGCCGGCCCATCTCGGGGCGGGTGTAGCGCGGGATCATGTCACTCCTCCTCGTTCGTCCTGGGCCGAGCCCCCCTTCGACTCCGCGGCGACGCCCAGGGTGACCGGCCTACCACTGCCTCCTCACAGCCCCGTCGACCCGAACCCGCCGCCCCCACGCCCCGTCTCCGAGAGCGCCTCGACGAGCTCGAGCTCCGCCCGCGCGACCGGCGCGATCACGAGCTGCGCGATCCGCTCGCCGCGCACGAACGTGACCGGCGCCTGGCCGTGGTTCACCAGGATCACGGCCAGCTCGCCGCGGTAGTCGCTGTCCACGGTGCCGGGCGCGTTCACCATGCCCACGCCGTGGCGCAGGGCGAGGCCGGAGCGCGGCCGCACCGAGCCCTCGAAGCCGGGCGGGATCTCCACCGCCAGCCCCGTCGGCACGAGCCGCCGCTCGCCGGGGGCGAGCGCGAACGGCTCGTCCGCGCGCAGGTCCATGCCGGCCGAGCCGGCCGTCTCGTAGCGCGGGAGGTCCAGGGGCGGGCCCCGGTTCCCCACGCGGCGGACGCGAACCGACACCATCTTCGACCTCGTGTCCCTGAGGCGCCGCAGCGTCCGACGCGCGGCCCCGTGAACGAGCCCGAGCCCGCGCCCGAGCCCGGCCTCGGGGGCCGTCGCTCGGACCGGGCTCGGATCCATGCTCCGGATGCGGCCCTACTTGCTGGCCGGCTCCGCCGGCTGCTCCGCCTTCTTCCCGGCCGCGTCCGCCAGCGCCTCCTTGCGGGAGAGCCGGATCTTGCCCTGGCGATCGACGGAGATGACCTTCACCATCACCTCCTCGCCCTCGGAGAGGACGTCGGAGACGCTCTTCACGCGCTTGTCGGAGAGTTCGGAGATGTGGATGAGGCCGTCGGTGCCCGGGAAGATCTCCACGAAGGCGCCGAACTCGGCGATCTTGCGGACCGTGCCCATGTAGGTCTTCCCGACCTCCGCCTCCTGCGTGAGGCCGCGGATCATCTTGATCGCTTCCTCGACCTTCTCGTTGCTGGGGCTGGCGATGGAGACGGAGCCGTCGTCCTCGATGTTGATCGAGGTGCCGGTGCGGGCGGTGATGTCCTTGATGGTCTTGCCGCCGGGCCCGATGATGTCCTTGATGCGCTCCGGCCGGATCTTGATCGTGGTGATCCGCGGGGCGTAGGCGGAGATCGAGGTCCGCGGCGCGGAGAGCGCCTTGGCCATCTCGGCGAGGATGTGCTTGCGGCCCTGGGCGGCCTGGGCGAGCGCCTTCTCGAGGATCTCGCGGGTCACGCCGCCGATCTTGATGTCCATCTGGATCGAGGTGATGCCCTCCGCCGTGCCGCAGACCTTGAAGTCCATGTCGCCGAGGTGGTCCTCGTCCCCGAGGATGTCGGAGAGGATGGCGATCTTCTCGCCCTCCTTGATGAGGCCCATCGCGATGCCGGCGACCGGCGCCTTGAGCGGCACGCCGGCGTCGAGCAGCGAGAGGCAGCCGCCGCAGACCGAGGCCATCGAGGAGGAGCCGTTCGACTCCATGATGTCGGAGACGATGCGGACCGTGTACGGGAACTTGTCCTCGGCCGGCATCACGGAGCGGAGCGCGCGCTCGGCGAGGGCGCCGTGGCCGATCTCGCGGCGGCCCGGGCTGCGGAGGAACTTGACCTCACCGACGGAGAACGGCGGGAAGTTGTAGTGCAGCATGAACTTCCGGAAGGTCATGCCGGTGAGCTGCTCGACGCGCTGCTCGTCCTCGGAGGTCCCGAGGGTGGTCGTGACGAGCGCCTGGGTCTCGCCGCGGGTGAAGAGGGCCGAGCCGTGCGTGCGGGGGAGGAGGCCGACCTCGCAGGTGATCTTGCGGATCTCCGTGGACGTGCGGCCGCCGATCCGGCGCCCCTCGTCCGTGATCATCTTCCGCATGTACTCGTACTTCACGTCCTCGTAGTAGCCCTTGATCTCCTTCTCGCGGACGACGAGGTTGGCGAGCGCGGCGGCGTCGCCGGCGGCCTGCTCCTTGAGCGCGGCCAGGAGCTCCTTCTTGATCTCGGAGAGGCGGCCGTACCGATCGTGCTTCTCGTTCCGGGAGTAGGCCTCCTTCACCTTCTCCCAGGTGAGCTCCTTCACCTTGGCCTTGAGCGCGGCGTCGCTCGGGGGCGCGTCGAAGGAGCGGCGCGCCTTGCTGCCGGTCGCCTCGCGGAGCGCGTCCTGGGCGGCGAGCAGCTCGCGGACGGCGGCCTGGCCGAAGAGGAGCGCGTCCACCATCACCGCCTCGGAGACCTCCTTCGCGCCGCCCTCCACCATCACGATGGCGTCGCGGGAGGCGGCCATCACCACGTCGAGATCGCACTCGGCGCGCTGGGCGAGCGTGGGGTTCGCGACGAACTGGCCGTTGATCCGGCCGACGCGCACGCCGGCGATGGGGCCGTTGAACGGGACGTCCGAGATGTGGAGCGCCGCGGACGCGCCGGTGAGCGCGAGCACGTCGGTGTCGTGCTCCTGGTCGAACGAGTAGACGGTGGCGATGATCTGCGTCTCGTTGGCGTAGCCCTCGGCGAACAGCGGCCGGCAGGAGCGGTCCACGATGCGGGAGACGAGCGTCTCCTTCTCCGTGGCGCGGCCCTCGCGGCGGAAGTAGCTGCCCGGCACGCGACCCGCGGCGGCGAGCTTCTCCTGGTAGTCCACCGTGAGCGGGAAGAAGTCGATGCCCTCGCGCTTCTCCGCGGCCGAGACCACGGTGACGAGGACCATCGAATCGCCCTGGCGGACCATCACGGAGCCGTGCGCCTGCTTGGCGATCTTCCCCGTCTCGAGGGTGATCTCGGCGGTCCCTACCTTGGCGGACTTCTGGATGGGGGTCATGTGCACCTTCCTGGCGGGCGCGTGCCTGACGGCACGGCCCCCGTAGGCGGCCCGGCAGGCCCGGCCGGGAAACGCTGGAAGGCGCTTCTGTTCCTGACTCCGCAGCCCCTCGGGTTCCGCTCGCCGCTGCGCGCGCGCAGGGGGAGGGGCGGTCGAATCGGAAACGGAAGCGTCGGCTGCGTCCTCGTTCGAGCCCGCGTCGCCGCGGGTTCCTGCTCTCCATGCGCCCCGGGACCTCCCGAAAGCGCGAGCGCCCCGGCCGCTCGGCCGAGGCGCCGTCCTCGACCCCGCTTACTTGCGGATGCCGAGCTGCTCGATGAGGGTCTTGTAGCGACCCGGATCCACCGTCCTCAGGTAGTCGAGGAGCCGGCGGCGCTGGCCGACGAGCTTGAGCAGGCCCCGCCGGCTGTGGTGATCCTTCTTGTGCGTCTTGAAGTGCTCCGTGAGGTAGGTGATCCGCTCGCTGAGGAGCGCCACCTGGACCTCGGGGGAGCCGGTGTCCTTCTCGTGCCGCTTGTACTTCTGGACCAGCTCCTGCTTCTTCTCCTGAACCATCGCCATATGTGCTCTCTCTCCTCGGGAGATCGTGCTCACCGCCGCGGGGGCGAAGGCGCGCGCCGCGGGCGGCAGTGGGCGCGGTGAGGGCCGGGTGATAAGCGATCGAGGCCCCGGAGTCAATGATCTAGAGGACTTCGGCGGGCCCACCGGCCGCAGGCGCCGCGGCGAGCTCCGCCGGGGTCATGAACACGCGCGCCGGGCGCAGCCGTCCGCGGGACACGTCGCACACCGCGACCAGGCGCCCCTCGCAGTCCACCGCGCGCACGAGCCCTGCCCCGTGCGGCCCGGCCGCGATGGAGCGGCCGTGCGCGAGATCGATCGCCTCCGCCGCGGACACGCGGGCCTCGGGCATCGGGAGGGCCCGCGCCGGCGGCACGAGCCGCGGCCGCACGGCCTCCGGCCCCCCGTCCCGGACGAGCGCCTCGAGCGCGGCGAGCGGCGCGGCCTGCGCGAGGTCGAACCCGCTCGCCATCGTCCGCCGGAGCGCGGCGAGGTGCGCCGGGACGCCGAGCGCACGGCCGAGATCCGCGGCCAGCGTCCGCACGTAGGTGCCCTTCCCGCAGCGGACGTCCACGATCGCCTGCCGGCGGCCGGCCTCGACGGGGCCGAGCGAGACGAGCGTGAGCGCGTCGACCCGCACCCGCCGGGGCGTACGCTCCACCGCCTGCCCGGCGCGCGCGGCCTCGTGCAGCCGGCGGCCGCCGACCCGCACGGCGGAGTACATCGGCGGGAGCTGCTCGATCTCCCCGAGGAACCCGGTCAGCGCGGCCCGCACCCGCTCCTCGCCGACGCTCGACGGGTCGCCCTCCTCGACCACGCGCCCCTCTGCGTCCTCGGTCTCGGTGGCGGCGCCGAAGGCGATCGTCGCGCGGTACGCCTTGTCGCCGTCGGAGAGCCACTGCTGGACCCGCACCGCGTCCTCGAGGCAGACGACGAGCACGCCGGTCGCGGCGGGATCGAGCGTGCCGGCGTGGCCCGCCTTCCGCGCGCCCGTGGCGCGCCGCAGGCGGTGCACGACGTCGAACGACGTCGGGCCGGCCGGCTTGTCCACGACCAGGACGCCGGAGAGCGGCGACGGCTGCGGTACCGTCACGGCTCGCCGCGGCCCTTGCCCGGCGCCGCGGCCTCCTCCGCCGCAGGCGCGCCGCCCCGCGCCGCCGCCGCCTCCGCGTCCTGCGCCCGCGCCTCGCGCAGCAGCCGATCGATCCGGTCGCCGCGCTCCACCGACTCGTCGTAGACGAACCGGAGGTGCGGCGTGTAGCGGAGCCCGATGGCGCGGGCCACCTCGCGCTGGAGGAAGGTCGCGGCCGCGCGCAGGCCCTCGAGGGTCCGCTCGCGCTCCTTCTCCGCCGCGTGGATCGAGACGTAGACCGTCGCCTCCTTGAGGTCGGGCGACATCTTCGCGCCCGTCACCGTGACGAAGCCGGTGACGCGCGGGTCCTTGAGCCCGCGGGCGAGCAGGGCCGAGAGCTCCTGCCGGAACTCCTCCGCGACGCGGGCGGGCCGGTTGTGCGTGGCCATGACGTTCACTCCTCCCCTTCCGGAAGGTCCCGGGGTCGCGGTCGCGGCCGCGGCGTCGCGGGCCGCGCGGGCTCGTCGCCGGCGTCCCACCCCGGCGCGCCCTCCGCCTCCGCCAGCGTCCTGAGCTGGCCCTCGCCGATCGCGTCGCCGTACGGGACGATCTCCAGGTCACGCGCGGTGACGAGGAGCTGGCCGCCGTGCATCGAGCCGACGAAGTCCGCGACCTTGTCGAGCACCTCGTTCACGAACCCGTGGTCGTTCCCCACCGCGGAGACCCCGATCACGCACCGCTGCCAAAGATCGTTCTCCGCCACCTCCGCGATCGACACGTTGAAGCGGGCGCGCACCCGGTCGATGGCCGAGCGGACGAGGTGCCGCTTCGACTTGAGCGAGCCGGGATCGGGGAGGTGGAGGGTCAAGCGGAGAACTCCGACGAACATGGGCGCCCTTCCCTCCCCGTGCTCGTGAACGAACCCGAGCCCGCGCCCGAAGAGAAGCCGGGCTCGGGCTCGGGCGCGCTCACGGGAAACCGCCTAGTCCAGTGACGGCCTGATCTCCTCCAGCTCGAACACCTCGAGCATGTCCCCGGGCTTCACGTCGCCGAAGCCCTCGACCGCGATGCCGCACTCGAAGCCGGACTGCACCTCGCGCACGTCGTCCTTGAGGCGCTTCAGCGAGGCGATCTTCCCGGTGTGGACCACCTTGCGGTCGCGGAGCACGCGCACCTGGGCGGTCCGCTTCACCACGCCCTCGGTCACCGCCGAGCCGGCGATGGCCCCGAGCTTCGGGATGTTGAAGATCTGCCGGACCTCGACCTTCCCGAGCGGCTTCTCCTTGATGATGGGGTCGAGCAGGCTGGCCATCTCCTCGCGGATCTTGTCCACCGCCTCGTAGATGATCCCGAAGACGAGGATCTTCACGCCCTGCTGGCTGGCGGTCTGGGCGACCTTGGCCTCGGGCTTCGAGTTGAACCCGACGATGATCCCGTTGCCGGCCGCCGCGGTGAGCACGTCCGACTCGTTGATCGCGCCGACGGCGGAGTCGAGGATCTTGACCCCGACCTTCTTCGTGGCCGCCTTCTGGAGCGCCTGGGTGACGGCCTCGGCCGAGCCCTGGACGTCCGCCTTGACCACGATGTTGAGCACCTTCGCGCCGCTCGCCTTGGACTTCGCGAACAGGTCCTCGAGCGTGGACTTGCCGGACGTCGACGCGAGCTCCTTCCGCCGCTGCCGCTCCTCGCGGTGCTCGGCGACCTCCTTCGCGGCCTTCTCGTCCTCCACCACGTTGAAGTCGTCGCCCGCGGTGGGCACGCCGGAGAGGCCGAGGACCTCCACCGGGTAGCCGGGGCCGACGTCGTCCACCTGCTCCCCGCGCTCGTTCATGAGCGCGCGGACGCGGCCGTAGTGGGCGCCGGTGACGAGGGCGTCCCCGACCCGCAGCGTGCCCTCCTGCACGAGCACGGTGGCGACGGGGCCGCGGCCCTTCTCGAGCTTCGCCTCGACCACGTGGCCGGCGGCGAGCTTCTCCGGGTTCGCCTTGAGCTCCAGCACCTCCGACTGCAAGGCGATGTACTCGAGCAGCTCGGGGATGCCCTGCTTCGTGCGGGCGGAGACGGGCTGCATGATGGTGGTGCCGCCCCACTGCTCGCCGACCAGCTCGTACTCCGTGAGCTGCTGCATCACGCGCTCGGGCGTCGCCCCGGCCTTGTCGATCTTGTTGATGGCCACGAGGATGGTGACGTTCGCGGCCTTCGCGGCCTTGATCGACTCCACCGTCTGCGGCATCACCCCGTCGTCCGCGGCCACCACCAGCACCACGAGGTCGGTCACCTGCGCGCCGCGCTGGCGCATCGCGGTGAACGCCTCGTGGCCGGGCGTGTCGAGGAAGGTGATCGGCCCGTGCGGCGTGTTCACGGAGTAGGCGCCGATGTGCTGGGTGATCCCGCCGGCCTCGCCGGAGGCGACGTCGGCCTCGCGGATCGCGTCGAGGAGCGAGGTCTTGCCGTGGTCCACGTGGCCCATCACGGTCACGACCGGAGGCCGGATGACCAGCTTCGACTCGTCCTCCGGCACCTCGGGGATGTACTCCTCGACCTCGAACCCCCTCTTCTCGACGGTGAAGCCGTTCTCGAGGGCCAGCACCGCCGCGGTGTCCGCGTCGATCTGGGCGTTGATGGTGACCATCTTCCCGCCCTGCATCAGCTTGCGGATGAGGTCGGCGGCCTTCACGCCCATGGCCTGCGAGAGCTCGGAGACCGAGATGGACTCCTCGATGCGGATGACCTTCTTGTGCTCGGCGCGCTCGGTGATCTGCGTCTTGGCTCCCTTCTTCGTGGGCCTCTTCTTCTTGCCGCGGACGGGGACGTAGGCGCGATCGCTGATCGCCGCCTGGAGCAGCTCCTTCCCCGAGAGGTTCTTCGCGGCCTCCTCGGAGACGGGGCGCCCCGTGGTGCGACCGCGCTTCTTGTCGCGCGAGACGTCGATGAACTCGCGATCGCGGCCCAGCGACCCGGGCACGACCTTGAGCTCGCGCACCGGGCCGAGCGCGCGGGGGCCCGGCGCCTGCGGGAAGCGCGAGGCCGACGTGGTGGGCGGCGTCACGCGGCGCACGGGGATGAGCGGGCGCGAGATGACGACGGCCTGGGTGGAGGTGGGGCGGAGCGTCCGCGGGTCGACGGGCGGCTTCTGCTCGCCGGGCGGGCCCGCGTGCGCCTGCGCGGGCGCGGATGGCTGGGTGGGGCCGTGGCGGACCGTCGGGCCGGTCGCGGCGGTGCCCGGCCGGACCACGGGCGCGGGCGGGAGCTTCGGAC
>JAEYZK010000407.1 GCA_023428085.1 Pseudomonadota bacterium | reverse complement strand
GCCGCGCCCGCAGCGGAGGCGCGCCCCGCGGCCGCGGGCCCCGCGTGGCGGACCGCGATCGGCGCGATCGAGATCGTCCGCGGGCGCGCCGCGCTCGTCGATCGCTCGGTGCGACCGCCCGCGCTCGTGAACGTCACCGCGGCCGAGGCGAAGGTCACCCGGCTCTCCTCGGACCCGAGGATCCGCTCGACGGTGGACGTGCGGCTCGAGGTGGAGGGCGCGGCCCCGATCCGGGTCACGGGCACGCTGAACCCGCTGCAGCAGGCGGCGTTCACGGAGCTCGCCGTCGCCGCGCAGGGCGTCGATCTCTCGCCGCTCGGCCCGTACTCCGGCAAGTTCCTCGGCTACGGGATCGAGAAGGGGAAGCTCGACCTCGACCTCAGGTACCGGATCGAGGACCGGGCCGTCGCGGCGACGAACGTCGTGACCGTGAACCAGTTCACGCTGGGCGAGAGGACGGACAGCCCGGACGCGACGAACCTCCCGGTCCGCCTCGCGCTCGCCCTGCTACAGGATCGGAACGGCGTGATCCTGCTGGACGTGCCGGTCGAGGGGAACCTCGACGATCCCGAGTTCCGGCTCGGCCGCGTCATCTGGCGCACCCTCCGGAACGTGCTGGTCAAGGTGACGACGTCCCCGTTCCGCGCGCTCGCGGCGCTGGCGGGCGGCGGCGACGCCGACCTCTCGACGGTGGAGTTCACGCCGGGCGCTTCCGACCCGCTCCCCGCCGCGGAGGAGCGGTTCGCGCTGCTCGCGAGGTCGCTCGCGGAGCGGCCCGCGCTCAGCCTCGAGATCGCGGGCGTGTCGGACGCGGCGCAGGACGGGCCCGCGCTCCGCCGCGCGGCGCTCGAGCGCCGCCTCCGGGGCGCGAAGGCGGCGACGCTGCGTCCGGCGCCTTCGCGCGCCGACGACGTGACGCTCACGCCCGAGGAGCGCGCGAAGTTCGTCGGCCTCGTCCACGCCGCGGCGTTCCCGCCGGCGCCCGGGCCGGCGCGCGAGGACGGCGACGAGGCCCCTGCGGCGCTCACGCAGCAGGAGATGGAGGACCGGCTCGTCGCCGCGGAGGAGGTGCCCGTCGAGGCGTACCGCGCGCTCGCCGCCGGGCGCGCGCAGCGGGCGCGCGAGGCGCTCGTCGCCGCGGGCGTGGACCACACGCGGCTCTTCCTCGTGGACGGCGAGGGGCGCGAGGGCGCGACCGGCGCGCGCGTGAACTTCAGCGTGAAGTGACGCTCCGAGCACCACCGCGCGGGTACACCGCCCGTCACGCGAGGGACGCTCTTCACCCTTGGTATCTCCGCGAATCGTGCCACGATGAGTGCACGTGTCCCACGGCACCGCTCGTCCGCGATCGCGCGTGGGGACCAGGGGAGAATCGCGCATGAAGATCGTTCGCATCGTCGCTCGCATCGCCGCCGCCCTCGCAGCGCTCGTCCTCGCGACCGGGACGGACGCCGCCCCGCGGATCCAGCTCCGCGTGGCGACGCCCTTCGCCTCCGGCCACATCCTCGCGGACACGGCGTACAAGTTCGAGGAGGTCCTGGAGTGCTGGTCGCGCGGCAGGATCGACGTCACGGTCTCGACCAGCGTGCTGAACGAGCAGACCATCGACCCGGCGATGACGAGCTGCGACGCCGGCGCCCGGGTCGCCGACGTCCTGCTGACCGGAGGGCAGCCGCTCCAGGACTGGGCGCCGGAGTACTTCTTCTTCAACGGACCGTACGTCATCGCCGACTACGATCACTTCCAGCGCGTCTGGGACGGCGACCTGGGGGCGGAGGCGCGGCAGCGCATCCGCGACCAGGCCAACCTGGTCTCGCTCGGCACCGTGTACCGCGGCTTCCGGCAGTTCACCTCGAACCGCCCCATCACCGGCCCCGCCGACCTCGCCGGCCTGAGGCTGCGGCTCCCGCCCGTGCCGGACTGGGTCGCGGTCTGGAGCTCGCTCGGCGTCCAGCCGGTCACGGTGCCGCTCGACGGGATCCACGAGGCGCTGCGGACCGGCGCGGCCCAGGCGTCCGAGGGCGACCTCACGCAGATCACGAGCCTCGAGCTCAAGGAGGTGCAGTCGCACCTCAGCCTGACGAACCACCTCGTCGGCTTCGGCATGGTGCTCGGGAACGAGTGCTTCCTGCAGCGCCTCACCCCCGTCGATCGGTTCCGGGTCCGCCTGGCCATGGCGTACGCGACGGAGTGGGCGACGCAGAAGACGAAGGACCAGGAGGCGTCGCTCCTCGCGGCGCTGCAGGCGGCGCCGAGCGGCATGACCGTGGTGACGCCCGACGCGGCCGCCATCCGCGCCGCCGCCAGGCCGGCGATCGACGCGCTCTTCGCCACGAAGTGGACCGTCACCACCTGGGAAGAGGTGCTCTCGAAGTAGCCGGGATCCCAACGCGGCCTGCGCCCCCCGCCTCGCGCGCGAGGCGGGGGAGCGCGGTCGCCTCGAGCGCCACACATCCTCCGACATGGGGAACCCAGCGGGAGCAGCATGCCCTTGCGGGTATAGCCCCTGCGTGTCACGCTGCGCGCCACACGACCGCCCTGGCCGCCCGCGTCTGCGGTCTCTCGCACGCAGGAGACTCACCATGCAGAAGCTCATCCGCGTCGCCGGCATCGGTGTCCTCGTCGCGCTCGCCGGCTGCAAGGCGCAGAAGCCCGCGGCCCCCACGACCGTGAAGCTCGGCGTGTTCGAGCCGATGACGGGCGCCAACGCCGCGGGCGGCGCGATGGAGGTGGAGGGCATCAAGCTCGCCCACGCCATGTTTCCGACGGTGAAGGTGGGCGACAAGGAGCTGCAGGTCGAGCTCGTCCTCGTCGACAACAAGTCCGACAAGGTCGAGGCCGCGAACGCCGCCCAGCGGCTCGTGGACCAGGAGAAGGTCACGGCGGTCCTCGGCTCCTGGGGCTCGTCGCTCTCGATGGCCGCTGGCCCGATCGTGAAGGAGAAGCAGGTCCCCGCGGTCGCCATGTCCGCCACCAACCCGCTCGTCACGAAGGGCAACGACTACTACTTCCGCGTCTGCTTCATCGACCCGTTCCAGGGCACGGTGATGGCGAACTACGCGGCGAAGGAGCTGCAGGCGAGGAAGGCGGTCGTCGTCCGCGAGATCTCGAACGACTACTCCGTCGGCCTGGCCCGCTTCTTCGCCGATCAGTTCAAGAAGCTCACCGGCGACGAGGCCGCCATCCTCTCCGAGCTCAACTACAACACGGGCGATCAGGACTTCACCGCGCAGCTCACGACGCTCAAGGCGATGAAGCCGGACGTGATCTTCGCGCCGGGCAACTACACCGAGAGCGCGCTCCTCATCAAGCAGGCCCGGGAGCTCGGCATCACCGCGCCGTTCCTCGGCGGCGACACCTGGGAGGCGACGGAGTTCCTCGACGTCGGCAAGGCGGCCGTCGAGGGCGCCGTGCTCTCGACGTTCTTCGCGACCGAGGTGCCGATCACCGAGACCTCGAAGACGTTCCTCGACGCCTACCGCAAGCAGTACGCGAAGGAGCCGGCCGCGGTGACCGCCCTCGGCTTCGACGGCTACCTCGTCGTCCGGGCGGCCATCGAGAAGGCCGGCACGCTGGACGGCCCGAAGCTCCGCGACGCGCTCGCCGCCACCGCCGCCTTCCCGGGCGCCGCCGGCCTCATCACCTTCGACGCGAACCGCGACGCGACCAAGAGCGCGGTCATCAAGGTCGTCAAGGGCGGCAAGTTCACGTACCTGACGACCGTCCAGCCCTGACCTGACACCGCCTGTCCGCGGCCCGGGGCCCCGGCCCCGGCGCCGCCCCCGGCGCGCCCATGACGCTGCCCCTCTTCCTGCAGCACCTCGCGAACGCGCTGTCGCTCGGCAGCCTCTACGCGCTGATCGCCATCGGCTACACGATGGTGTACGGCATCCTCCGGCTCATCAACTTCGCACACGGCGACGTCTTCATGCTGGGCGCGTACCTCGCGTTCTACGGCGCGGCGGTCTTCCTCCTGCCGTGGTGGGCGACCCTCCTCCTCGCGCTGCTCGTCACCGCGGCGTTCGGGGTGGCGCTCGAGCGCGTCGCCTACCGTCCGCTGCGCGACTCGCCCCGCATCTCGGTGATGATCAGCGCCATCGGCGCGTCGTTCCTCATCGAGAACGTGGGGATCGTGCTCTTCGGCGGCCGCCCGAAGGGCGTGACGGTGCCCGAGGTCATGAACGTGAAGCTCGAGCTGGGCGGCGTCTCGGTGATGTCGGTGAGCGTCGTCATCCCGCTCATCACGTTCGCCGTGCTCGCGGCGCTGGTCTTCGTCGTGCAGAGGACCCGGACCGGGATGGCGATGCGCGCCGTCTCGACCGACCTCGACGCCGCCCGCCTGCAGGCCATCGACGTGAACCGGATCATCTCCTTCACGTTCGGGGCCGGGTCGCTGCTGGCGGCGCTCGGCGGGATCATGTGGTCGTACAAGTACCCGCAGCTCAACCCGCTCATGGGGACGATGCCGGGGCTGAAGTGCTTCATCGCGGCGGTGATCGGCGGGATCGGCTCCATCTCCGGCGCCGTGCTGGGAGGGTTCCTGCTCGGCGCGATCGAGCTCCTCACCATCGCGTTCCTGCCGACGCTCACCGGGTACCGCGACGCGTTCGCCTTCGTGCTCCTCATCGTCGTGCTGCTCGTGAAGCCCTCGGGGCTCCTGGGCGGGACGCAGGTCGAGAAGGTGTAGGCGATGACCGTCGAGATCGCCCGGCCGCGCAGGCGCCACCACCTCCTCACCGCGGCGGCCGTCGTCGTGTTCGCGGGGGGCCTCCTCGTCGCCGACCGCACCCTCGACGCGTTCTCCCTCCGCGTCCTGAACCTCTGCGGCATCTACGTGGTGCTGGCGCTGTCGCTCAACCTCGTCAACGGCTTCACGGGGCTGTTCTCGCTCGGCCACGCCGGGTTCATGGCGGTGGGCGCGTACACCTCGGCGCTGCTCACCATGACGCCGGACGAGAAGGCGCTGAACTTCTTCCTGGAGCCCATCGTCCCGTGGCTCGCCACCGTGACCGTGCCGTTCCCGGTGGCGCTCGTCGCCGGCGGCGCCGTGGCCGCGGCGCTCGGGGCCGTCATCGCCGCGCCCGCCCTCCGGCTGCGGGACGACTACCTCGCCATCGCGACCCTGGGGTTCGCCGAGATCATCCGGGTCGTGCTGACCAACCTCCAGCCGGTGACGAACGGCGCCCTCGGGCTCAAGGGCCTGCCGCGCTTCGCGGGCACCGGGGTGGTCTGGACGTGCGCCGCCCTGACGGTCCTGTTCATGGTGCTCCTCGTGCGCTCCGCCTACGGGCGCGCGCTCAAGGCGATCCGGGACGACGAGATCGCCGCCGCGGCCATGGGCGTGGACGTCTTCCGGACGAAGGTGGTGAGCTTCACCCTCTCGAGCTTCATGGCGGGGGTGGGCGGGGCGCTGCTCGGCCACGTGCTCGCCACCATCGACCCGAAGATGTTCGGGTTCATGCTCACCTTCAACATCCTGCTCGTCGTGGTGCTGGGCGGGATCGGCTCGATCACCGGCTCGGTGATCGCGTCGTTCGCGGTCACGATCCTGATGGAGGCCCTCCGCTTCCTCGACGGTCCCCTCGCGCTCCGCGCCGGCGGGTTCGAGCTGTTCCGCACCGAGGCCCGGCCCGGCCTCCGCATGGTCGTGTTCTCGGCGCTGCTCATGGCGGTGGTGCTCTTCCGCCAGCGCGGGCTGATGGGGACGCGCGAGTTCTCCTGGTCGATGCTCTCGCGGGCGGGGCTCCTGCCGCGCCGCCGCGGCGGCGGCGCCGCGGGGGGGACGCATGGCGCTGCTTGAGACCGAGAAGGTCACCATGCGGTTCGGCGGCCTCACCGCCGTCTCCGGGCTCGACGTCCGCATCGAGCCCGGCGAGATCGTCGGCCTCATCGGGCCGAACGGCGCGGGCAAGACCACCGCGTTCAACGTCATCACCGGCATGAACCGTCCCACCGCGGGCCGGGTGCGCCTCGACGGGAAGGACGTCACCGGGCTCGCGCGCCACGAGATCTGCCGGCGCGGCGTCGCCCGCACGTTCCAGAACATCCGGCTCTTCCGGGAGCTCTCCGTCCTCGAGAACGTCCTCGTCGGCTGCCACGCCCACGTCGCGCCGGGGGTGTTCTCCTCCGCGCTCCACCTGCCGGGCTACCGGCGCCGCGAGCGCGCGGCGCGCGACTTCGCGCTGGGGCTCCTCGGCGAGGTGGGCCTCGAGGGCAGCGCCGACGAGCTCGCGGTGGCGCTGCCGTACGGGAAGCAGCGGCGGCTCGAGATCGTGCGGGCGCTCGCGACGCGCCCGCGGCTCCTCCTCCTCGACGAGCCGGCCGCGGGCATGAACCCGCAGGAGTCGGTCGAGCTCATGCACCTCATCCGGCGCATCCGGGACCAGTTCCGGCTCACGGTCCTCCTCATCGAGCACCACATGCAGGTGGTCATGGGGGTGTGCCAGCGGATCTACGTGCTCGAGTACGGCGAGACGATCGCCCACGGGGATCCCGCGGCGATCCAGAACGATCCGAAGGTCATCGAGGCGTACCTGGGAGCCGGGTGATGTTGAGGATCCAGGGACTCTCCGCGCACTACGGCGGCATCCACGCCATCCAGGGGATCGACCTCGACGTCCCGGACCGCGCGGTGGTGAGCCTCATCGGGGCGAACGGCGCGGGCAAGAGCACCACGCTGCGGTCGATCGTCGGCCTCGTCCGCGCGACCGCCGGGACGATCACCTGGGACGGCGAGGCGCTCGGCGGGCTGCCGACGAAGGAGATCGTCCGGCGCGGCGTCTGCCTCGTGCCCGAGGGGCGCCGCGTCTTCCCGAACCTGACGGTGGACGAGAACCTGACCCTCGGCGCCTACGCGCGCTCGGATCGCGCCGCGATCGCCGCCGACCGCCGGAAGGTGTTCGAGCTCTTCTCTCGCCTCGCGGAGCGCCGCCACCAGCGCGCGGGCACGCTCTCCGGCGGCGAGCAGCAGATGCTCGCGGTGGGCCGGGCCCTCATGACGCGGCCGCGCCTGCTCATGATGGACGAGCCGTCGCTCGGGCTCGCCCCCCGCATCGTGAAGATGATCTTCGAGATCGTGCGGACGATCCACGCCGAGGGCGTGACGGTGCTCCTCGTCGAGCAGAACGCGAAGGCGGCCCTCGAGATCGCCGATCAGGCCTGCGTCCTCGAGACCGGGCGGATCACGCTGCGCGGCTCGGGGCGCGAGCTGCTCGCGGACGACCGCGTCCGGCGGGCGTACCTGGGCGAGGCGCCCGGGGGCTGAGCGCCGTCGCGCCGCGGC
>JAEYZK010000403.1 GCA_023428085.1 Pseudomonadota bacterium | reverse complement strand
CCTCGAGCGCCGCCAGCGCGCGGCGCCGCGCGGCGGCGTCGAGCGTCTGGAGCCCGCGGTTCACGGCGGAGAGGACCGCCAGCACCGACGCGGTGACGATGTTCTCGTGGACGCCGACGCCGAAGCGCGGCCCGGCGCCGTCCACGGCCAGCTCCACCATCGCGGCGGCCTTCGAGTCGGCGCCCACGCCGGTGGATCGCTCCTCGTACGACTGGAGGCGGACGGGGATCTTGAGCGCGTGGACGAGCGCGTCGATCGGTCCGTTCCCGTGGCCGACCAGCACCGCCGGGCGTCCGTGCAGCTCGACCGTGACCTGGACGCCGCGGCCGCCGTCCAGGATCTCGTGGCCGAGGTAGGCGATCGGCTCCGCCTGCTCGAGGTACTCCCGCGAGAAGATGCGCCACAGCTCGTCGGGCGTGATCTCGCCGCCGGTCGCGTCCGCGTGGCGCTGGACGGCGCTGGACAGCTCGACCTGCAGGCGCAGGGGCAGCGCCAGGCCGTGCACGGTCTCCAGGATGTAGGCGATGCCGCCCTTGCCGGACTGTCCGTTGATCCGGATGATCGAGTCGTAGGTGCGGCCCACGTCCTTGGGGTCGATCGGCAGGTACGGGATCCGCCACGTCCCGCCGTTCGCCGCGGCGGCCGCGGCGAAGCCCTTCTTGATCGCGTCCTGGTGCGAGCCGGAGAAGGCCGTGAACACCAGATCGCCGGCGTAGGGGTGGCGGGGGTGGATCGGCAGCTGCGTGCAGTCCTCCACCACGCGGGCGACCTGGTTGATGTCGGAGAGGTCGAGCCCGGGGGCGACGCCCTGGGTGTAGAGGTTCAGCGCCAGCGTGATCAGGTCCACGTTGCCCGTCCGCTCGCCGTTCCCGAACAGGCAGCCCTCGACCCGCTCGGCGCCGGCCATCATGGCCAGCTCGGCCGCGGCGACCGCGGAGCCGCGGTCGTTGTGCGGGTGCACGCTCAGGATGACCGCGTCGCGGCGGGCGAGGTTCCGGTGCATCCACTCGATCTGGTCCGCGTACACGTTCGGCGTCGCGACCTCGACGGTCGCGGGCAGGTTCAGGATGATCCTGCGGTCCGCGGTGGCGCCGGCGGCCTCGACCACCGCGTCGCAGATCTCCTTCGCGAACTCGAGCTCGGTCGAGACGAACACCTCCGGGCTGTACTCGAGGCGTACGTCCGTCCCGGGCAGGTCCGCCGCGAGCGCGCGGATCAGGCGGACCGAGTCCACCGCCATCTTCACCACGTCCGGCCGGGTCATCCGGAAGACGACCTCGCGGAACACGGGCGCGGTGGCGACGTAGAAGTGGACGATCGCCCGCTTCGCGCCGCGGAGCGACTCCATCGTCCGGCGGACGAGGTGCTCGCGGGCCTGGGTCAGGACGACCAGCGTGACGTCGTCCGGGACGTGGCCGCCCTCGATGAGCAGCCGGACGAAGTCGAAGTCGGTCTGCGAGGCGGACGGGAACGCGACCTCGATCTCCTTGAAGCCGATCGCGCAGAGCGTCTGGAAGAGGCGGAGCTTCTTCTCCACGCTCATCGGCTCGAAGAGCGCCTGGTTCCCGTCGCGGAGGTCGGTGCTCATCCAGGTGGGAGCCTGGGTGAGGACGTTGCCGGGCCAGCGACGGTCGGGCAGGTCCACGGGGCGGAACGGGGCGTACTTGCTGGAGGGGTGCTCGATCATGGTTGCGAGAAGGTAGGGCGGGGGAGGGAGCAGGTGCTTGCGAAGATCCGGCCCGGCAGGGTGCGGCGCGCAATAAGATGGCGCCATGCATCCATTCTGAGGCAGAACATGTCTACATCATCCATCACGGGGACAGACGATGCCTACACCCGCCGCCCTCGACCGCTTCGACCGGCTCATCCTCGAGCACCTCCAGCGCGACGGACGGCTCGCGAACCAGGAGCTGGCCGACCGGATCGGCCTCTCGCCGTCCCCCTGCCTCCGGCGCGTGCGCGCGCTCGAGCAGCGCGGGCTCATCACCGGGTACCGCGCCATCGTGGACGCGCGGAAGCTGGGGTTCTCGCTCCTGGCGCTCGTGCACATCGCGCTCGACCGGCACACGCCGGAGCGGTTCGCCAACTTCGAGGCCAAGGTGAAGGTGCTGCCGGAGGTGCTCGAGTGCCTGCTCATCGCGGGCGAGGACGCGGACTACCTGCTCAAGGTCGTCGTCCGCGACATGGACGGCTACCAGAACCTGCTCCTCAACAAGATCACGCGGATCGAGGGCGTGACCGGCGTGCACTCGAGCTTCGTGCTCCGCCAGGTGGTGGAGCGGACGTCGATCCCCACGGGCCCCTGAGAAGCAAGACGGCTGAGGGCTCCCGCGCTCGTTGCGAATGCCACAACAACCGGCCGGCGCGTTCCCGAAAGCGTCCGTTGACCTGCACGGGTGCTGGAACTTTCCGCGGTTCGCTGGTTGGATGCCCGCGCGGGATCACCCATGCCAAAGGTCCGCTGGTCCAGACGCTGGCTCGTCCTGGCCGCGCTCTCCGGAGCGATGGTCGGCGTGGGCACGGTCACGTTCAGCTACGCCTCGGGGCTCGCGTACCTGTCGAACGATCCCGCCGCCTGCCGGAACTGCCACATCATGAACGAGCAGTTCGACTCGTGGCGCAAGGGCCCGCACCACGCGGTGGCCACGTGCAACGACTGCCACGTCCCGCCGGGCTTCCCGGAGAAGTACCTGGCGAAGGCGCGGAACGGCTACCACCACTCGATGGGCTTCACGTTCCAGCCCCCGCGGCCGGACGAGCCCGGCGCGGAGCAGGCCTTCGCGGAGCCCATCCAGATCAAGCAGGCGAACAGCCAGATCCTGCAGGACAACTGCCTGCGCTGCCACGGCGACCTCGTGCACGACGTCGTGCGGGGCAGCACCTGGGCCGACAACGCCATCCGCTGCGTGCAGTGCCACGGTGCCGTCGGGCACGGCGCGCGGAGGTAGCGAGGACATCATGGAGAAGACCGGGCGGCGAGCGCTCTGGACGTACGCGGCGGTGGCGCTGGGCGTGGCGGTGGTCACCGCCGGCGTCACCGCGCTGCTCCTCAACATCTTCGAGCGCAAGCAGGAGGCGAAGAACCCGTTCCTCAAGCTGGTCGAGGTGACGGAGGACGACGTCGACCCGGCCAAGTGGGGGGCCAACTGGCCGCGCCAGTACGACGGGTACCTCCGCACCTCGGAGCCGACGAGCACGAAGTACGGCGGCAGCGTGGTCGGGCCGGAGGGCACGCTCCCGCCGCAGAAGGCCGAGCGCGATCCGTGGCTCCGCCGGATCTTCGCGGGCTACCTGTTCGCGGTGGACTACCGCGATCGGCGCGGCCACGCGTTCATGCTCCAGGACCAGGAGATCACGAAGCGGAACGTGCCGGCCGAGGCGAAGCAGTCGGGCAACTGCCTCCACTGCCACGCGTCGATCATGCCGCTCTACCGGAAGCTCGGCGCCGAGGCGCTGCCGCAGGGCAACCCGCAGGAGCAGGTGCAGCGCGGGCTCGAGGCCGTCTCGGACATGAACTACTGGGACGCCCACGCGAAGCTCGAGCAGACGGCGGGCAAGGCGCACCCGGTCTCGTGCGTGGACTGCCACGACCCCGAGAACATGGAGCTCCGCGTGACGCGGCCCGGGTTCCTCTCCGGGATCCAGAAGCTCGCGGCCTCGGCCGATCCGGTCCCGCACCTCCCGAGCGTCGAGCGCTGGCGCCGCGGCGATCGCAAGGTGCCCTACGATCCGAACGTGGACGGGACGCGCCAGGAGATGCGCTCGTACGTCTGCGGGCAGTGCCACGTCGAGTACTACTGCGGCAAGGGCATGACGATCTTCTTCCCCTGGAACGAGGGGCTCAAGGTCGAGCAGATGGAGAAGTACTACGACTCGATCGAGGTGAAGGGGCAGCGGTTCAAGGACTGGACGCACGCCGAGACCGGCATGGACGTGCTCAAGGCCCAGCACCCGGAGTTCGAGGTCTGGAGCCAGGGCGTACACGCGCGGAGCGGCGTCGCCTGCGCGGACTGCCACATGCCGTACAAGCGCGAGGGCGCGCTCAAGGTCTCCGAGCACTGGGTGCGGAGCCCGTTGCTCATGGTGAACCGATCCTGCCAGACGTGCCACCCGTACCCCGACGAGGAGCTCAAGGCGCGCGCGGAGGGGATCCAGGATCGCCACTTCGCGCTCATGACGCGGGCCGGCCACGCGGCGACGCGCATGCTCGACGCGATCGTCGCGGTGCGGAAGCCGTACGACGCGGCGCACCTCGCCGAGGCGACGGCGCGCGCGAAGGAGGCCGCCGCGAAGCGCCCGGACTGGGCGCAGCTCTCCCCCGGCGATCGGGAGAAGGCGCTCGCGACGGAGGTCAAGGCGGCGCAGACGGCGCTCTGGCAGGAGGCGGTGGCGAAGGATCCGAAGCTGAAGGATCTCGGCGAGCTCCAGCGCGCGGCGCAGTGGCGGCTCGACTTCGTCGCGGCGGAGAACTCGATGGGCTTCCACGCGTCGCAGGAGCTCGCGCGGATCCTGGCCGAGTCGATCGACCTCGCCCGGCAGGCCGAGGTCAAGGCGGTCTCGCTCGCGGGCGGGAAGCTGCCGGACGTGCAGCCGCCCCAGGCGTTGCCCGCCGGCGCGTCGCCGGAGCCGAAGGCCAGGGAGGGCGGCAAGTAGCGGCCGGCGGGGCCGGGGCTCAGAGCCCCGGCCGCTCGTCCTGGTGCGCCGCGGCGATCGCGCGGCGGAGCTCCGCCGGGAGCGCGCCGCCGTCGAGCACGACCTTGCCGTCGTGCACGGCCGCGACCGCCTCGGCGGGGACGATCAGGTCGCCCGTCCCCTCGAAGAAGACGACGAGCTCGTCCGGGCGGACCCTCCGGACCGCGCCGACGGGGTCGGCGCCCTCCTCCGCGTACACCTGATCCCCGACGCTCACCCCGATGTCGGCCATGGGCTCCTCCGTCGATCCCAAGCCTGCGCACTCCGGGGCGGGCACGAAGGGTCGGGGATCCGGGCCGGAGGACCGCCTGGCACCTCCCCGCCCCCGCCTAGCGGCTCCGCCGGACCGCCGCGATCACGTTCGGCACCTTCCACCCCTCGCGCGTGACGGCCTGGGCGCCGATGAACGCGCCGAGCCGCTCGACCTCCACGCCGCCGCCGCGGGCGAACAGCTGGGCCTCCGGTCCGCCCTCCAGGTACATCGCGCGCCGGAGGTCGATCGGGAGCGCGAGGAGCGCGTTGACGAACTCGTGCACGGGCCAGGCGGACTGCGCGTGCAGGAAGAGCACGCGCCCGGCGCCGTCCACGCCCAGCGCCGCGATCGACCACCGGCGGTCCGACGGGGCCCAGACGTTCTTGCCCTGGCAGGAGAGCATCCGGATCGACTGGACCACGGTACCGTACCTCCGGGCCTCCGCCTCGAGGTCGTCGCAGTCGCGGTCCACCATGCGGACCGGCGGGATGCCGGGCGCGAGGCGGTCGAAGAGGAGCGCGGTCCGGTCCTTCGACAGCCGGCGCTGGTTCACGTGCTCGCGGGTCCGCTGGAGCGACACCGCCGTCCGGTAGTCCTCCTGGTACATCCCCGCGTTGATCACCGCGGAAGCGCCGGCGCGGTCCGCCCAGCCGCGGGCCGAGAGCGGCGCGCCCTGGCCGGGCGCCGAGGCGTTGAGGAGGCGGAGCTCGAACAGCCGCGGGTCCACCCGCACGACGGAGATCTTGCGGTCGCCGCCGACGCCGGGCGGCCCGTCGAACGACCCGTACTCGAGTCCGGGTTCCAGGGTGCGCCAGGGGGCGCTGGGGGCCGCCGGGCCGGCGACGAGCAGGGCGGCGACCAGTGGAGCGAGAGGCATGCGGCCATTTTCCGGCCCGCGAGAGGTCGTGACAAGGGCCCGGGCCGTGCCAGTATCCAGTGCATGGCCCACCCCCTGGCAGGCAAGCCCGCTCCGCGGGACGTCCTCGTGGACGTCGCTGATCTCCTCCGCCGCTACGCCGCCGAGGCCCCGGACCCGCAGGACCCCGCCCAGCGCGTCGCCTTCGGCACGTCCGGGCACCGCGGCTCCGCGCTGCGCCGGAGCTTCAACGAGGCGCACATCCTCGCGATCGTCCAGGCCGTCTGCGAGCACCGCAGGCAGGCAGGCGTCACCGGGCCGCTCTTCCTCGGGTCGGACACCCACGCGCTCTCCGGGCCGGCCGAGCGGACGGCGCTCGAGGTGCTGGCGGCGAACGGCGTCGAGGTGGTCGTCTCCGAGGGCGGCGCCCCGGTACCCACGCCGGTGATCTCGCACGCCATCCTCACCTACAACCGCGGGCGCACCTCCGGCCTCGCCGACGGGATCGTCGTCACCCCGTCGCACAACCCGCCGGAGGACGGCGGCATCAAGTACAACCCGCCGGACGGCGGGCCCGCCGACACGGCGATCACGGCCGCCATGGAGAAGCGCGCGAACGCGCTCCTCGAGACCGGCAACCGCGAGGTGCAGCGCGTGCCGTACGAGCGGGCGCGCGCCGCGGCGCGGACCCGCGACTACGTGGGCCCGTACGTGGGCGATCTCGGGAGCGTCGTGGACCTCGCCGCCGCCCGGGAGGCGCGCCTCCGGATCGGCGTGGACCCGCTGGGCGGCTCGAACGTGCACTACTGGGGGCGGATCGCGGAGCGGTACGGCCTCGACCTCACGGTCACGAACCCGGTCGTGGACCCGACGTTCGGGTTCATGCCGCTCGACCACGACGGGAAGATCCGGATGGACTGCTCGTCGCCGTTCGCGATGGCGAACCTGGTGGCGATGAAGGACCGGTTCGATCTCGCCTTCGGCAACGACGCCGACTCCGACCGGCACGGGATCGTGACCCCGAGCGTCGGGCTCATGAACCCCAACCACGTGCTCGCGGTCGCCATCGACTACCTGTTCCGGAACCGCCCGGGCTGGTCGCCGGACGCGGGCGTCGGCAAGACGCTCGTGTCGTCGGCGCTCATCGACCGGGTGGCGGAGCGGCTCGGGCGCAGGCTGGTCGAGGTGCCCGTGGGGTTCAAGTGGTTCGTGCCGGGGCTGCTCGAGGGCACGATCGGCTTCGGCGGCGAGGAGAGCGCGGGCGCGAGCTTCCTGCGCCGCGACGGGACCACGTGGACGACCGACAAGGACGGCATCGTCATGGACCTGCTCGCCGTGGAGATCCAGGCGCGGCTGGAGAAGGACCTGGGGGAGCTGCACCGGGAGATGACGGCGGAGCTGGGGGCGCCGCGGTACGCGCGGGTCGACGCGCCGGCGACCCCCGCCGAGAAGAAGATCCTGAAGGCGCTCTCGCCGGAGCAGGTGCAGGCGACGACGCTCGCGGGCGACCCCATCACGGCGCGGATCACCCGCGCGCCGGGCAACGGCGCCGAGATCGGGGGCCTCAAGGTCGCGACCGCGGAGGGCTGGTTCGCGGCGCGGCCCTCCGGGACCGAGGACGTCTACAAGATCTACGCGGAGAGCTTCCGGAGCGACGAGCACCTCGCGCGGATCCTCGAGGAGGCCCGGGCGATCGTCGGCGCGGCGCTGAAGGGGTAGGGAGGGCCCCCGCTCGTCCCGGGGGCCGGGCACGAACGAGATTGCCCGCGCACCCGCGGTGCGGGAGGATCCCCGCATGACCCCCCCCGACTTCCTGCACCGCGACGTCCCCGCGCTCGGCAAGCGGATCTTCCGGCTCGGCCTCTCGGGCTCGTTCGGCCTCGAGGAGGCGGGGTGGCGCGAGGCCCTGGAGCGGGTGCAGTACGTCTTCCTGAGCCCCAGGATGCCGCGCGCACCGCTCCGGGAGGCGCTGCGGCGCGATCGCGAGCGGTACGTGCTCGCGGCGGGGCCGATGCTCGGCTGGTTCCCGGGCGCGTTCCGGAGGACCGTCGAGAAGGTCCTGCGCGGGCTCGGGACGGACTACCTCGACGTCCTGCAGCTCTACTGGCTGGGCAAGATGTCGGCGTTCACGGGGGCCGTGCAGGAGGAGCTCGTCGCGCTCCGGCGGGAGGGCAAGGTGGGCGCGATCGGCGCGTCGATCCACGATCGCCCGCGCGCGGGGCGGCTGGCCGAGGACTCGATCCTCGACCTCCTCATGATCCGCTACAACGCGGCGCACCCGGGCGCGGAGCGGGACGTCTTCCCGCACCTCGCGCGGCGCCGGCCCGCGGTGGTGGCGTACACGGCGACCTCCTGGCGGCGCCTGCTGCGGGCGCCGAGCGGCTGGCGCGACCGGGCGATGACCGCCGGGGAGTGCTATCGGTTCTGCCTCACGAGCCCCCACGTGGACGTGGTGCTGACGGGCCCGCGGAGCGCGGCCGAGCTCCGCGCGAACCTCGCGGCCGTGGAGCAGGGCCCGCTCGCCGCGGAGGAGCTCGCGTGGGCGCGGACCTTCGGCGCGGCGGTGCACGGGTGAGGGGCCGTCACGCCGCGTCGGTCGGGTCCCACGCGGCCCGGTAGCCCTCGTCGAGGGCGTCCAGCGCCGCGAGTTCCTCGGCGTCCAGCGCGAAGCCGAACACGTCGGCGTTCTCGCGGATCCGCTCGGGCCGGGCGGACTTCGGGATCGGTACCACCTCGTGCTCGATCCCCCACCGGACGAGCACCTGCGCGGGCGTGCGCCCGTGCTCGCGCGCCACCCGGGCGATCGCCGGGTGGTCCATGCGCTGCCCGCGGACGAGCGGACCGTAGGCCTGGAGCTGGATGCGGTGGGCGCGGCAGTGCTCGAGCAGCGCGCGCTGGTACAGGAACGGGTGGAACTCCACCTGGTTCACCGAAGGTGCGATGCGGCACTCGCCGAGCAGCTCGTCCAGGTGCCGGATCGTGTAGTTCGAGACGCCGATCGCGCGCGCCTTCCCGTCCGCCAGGAGGCGCTCCATCGCCCGCCAGGTCTCGCGGCGGCCCGGCGCCGGCCAGTGGACGAGGTAGAGATCGACGTGCGTGAGGCCCAGCCGCACGAGGCTCTGGTCGCACGCGCGCAGCGCGCGGTCGTAGCCGTGGTCGCTGTTCCAGAGCTTGGTGGTGACGAAGACCTCGTCCCGGGGGACGCCGCTCTCGCGGAGCGCGGCGCCCACGTCGGCCTCGTTCTGGTAGATGCGCGCGGTGTCCAGGAGGCGGTACCCGCCGTCGAGCGCCGCCCGGACCGCCGTGCGCGTCGCCGTGCCCGCCCCGGTCTGCCACACCCCCAGCCCGAGGACCGGCATCTTCACGCCGCCGTTCAGCGTCACCGTCGAGTCGAGCGTCCAGCTCCGCGCCATCCAGGCCTCCTGCCCAGGGGTTGCCCCGGGGCCGACATAACGTCCTCCGGCGCGGCGCGCGCCACCCCCGCCCGGCGGTCCTCGGCCGGGATCGGTCTCGGGCTCCGAGTTCACGCTCAGTCGCCATGGTGCGGTACGTTGTCGCTGGCTGGAGGGGTGGCCTGACGGGGCCCAGTCCCGTGCCTATGGTCGAAGCCCCGGTCGCGCGTCGCCGCGCCGCGGCGGGACGGGTGGAGGGTTGTTATATCGTCCTGTAACGATTCGGTCCGCCGCCGAGGCACGAGCCGGGATGCTCCCGGGCCGGCGAGGACTCGTGGTTCGAGGGTTGGAAGATCGCCGGGCAGGAATGCGCCGCTCGCTTGCCTGTTCCCACCTCCAAGCCGCGCAATCTCATCCGGGGAGTCGAAGGTGCACACCCAGCCCAATCCAACACCGCTCGCCACCCTCATCCGCTCCGAGGCCACGGTCTCCGGCCACCGGAACCTGTACTGCTTCCATTACGACGGCTGTCTCGACGTCGCCGTGAAGCTGGACTGGGACAGCTGGTCCTGCGAGAAGTGCCCGCTCTTCCGCGTCCAGGAGGAGCCGCGCACGTTCGCGGGCTCGTTCGCGAACGATCGCCGCGGCGGCGGCAACGTCGCCCACTAGGGCGGCGGAGCGACGAGCGAGGCGGAGCTCGCCTCCACCCCGCTCGTCGATCCTGGCTCCCGCTCACTCGTCGTCGCGATCGCGCCGGCGCGCCGACTCGTCCTCGAAGTCGCCGATCTTCTTCTCGACCTGGCCCTTCTTCTCCTCGGCCCAGCCCTCGGCCTGCTTGCCGGGGTCCTCGGTCGCCCCGCCGATCCGCTTCTTCACGTTCCCCTTCACCTCGTCGATCGCTCCCTTGATCTTGTCGCGGTTCACGGTCGGCCTCCTTTCGTCCACAGAACCTGCGCATCGCCGCCCCGCCCCGGGCGGCTCGCAGGGCCGATGAGCGGGCGATGAGGCTTCCTGCCGCGGCGAGGAGCGCGCCGGTGCGGTGTAGCGTGCGCCTCTCCGGCCTCCTCGCGGCCAGCCGAGCCTCGACCGGGGGTCGCGGACAGAATGTTGGTGGACCACTTCCCTGGCCGTCGTAGGCTGCCCGCCCCCTCGCGAGGCAGTCGGGCCTCTCGACCTCTCGCCTGGACTCCGGAGTCGGAATGGCGATTCAGAGCATCGGCACCCCCGCCCTGTGGATCGGCTTCCTCGTGTTCGTGCTGGCGATGCTGGCGCTGGACCTGGGGGTGTTCCACCGCAAGGAGCACGCGGTCCGCCCGCGGGAGGCGGCGATCTGGTCGGTGGTCTGGATCAGCCTGGCGCTCCTCTTCAACCTCGGCGTCTACCACTGGTTCGGGTCGGTCCGCGCCCTCGAGTTCCTGACCGGCTACCTGATCGAGAAGGCGCTGTCGGTCGACAACCTCTTCGTCTTCCTGGTGGTGTTCTCGTACTTCTCGGTCCCGGCGAAGCTCCAGCACCGGGTGCTGTTCTGGGGCATCCTCGGCGCGCTCTTCATGCGGGCCGCCTTCATCTTCGCCGGGGCGGCGCTCATCCAGTCGTTCCACTGGGTCATCTACGTCTTCGGCGCGTTCCTCGTGTACACGGGCATCAAGCTCCTGACGCACGCCGACGCCGAGCAGCACCCGGAGAAGAACCCGGTCCTCCGGCTGTTCCGGCGCGTGGTCCCGGCCGTCCCGGACTACCGCGGTGCGCACTTCGTCGTGCGGGAGAAGGGGCGGCTGCTCGCGACGCCGCTGCTCGCGGTGCTCGTCGTCATCGAGGCGACGGACATCGTCTTCGCGGTGGACTCCATCCCCGCGATCTTCGCGATCACCGCGGACCCGTTCATCGTCTTCACGTCCAACATCTTCGCGATCCTCGGGCTGCGGGCGCTCTACTTCCTGCTCGCCGGGATGCTGGGCGCGTTCCGGTTCCTGAAGGTCGGGCTCGGGCTCGTGCTCGCGTTCGTCGGGGCGAAGATGCTCTCCGACCACTGGATCGAGGTCCCGATCTGGGTCTCGCTCACGGTGATCGCAGGGCTCCTCGTGCTCTCGGTGGTGGCGTCGGTGCTCATCCCCGACCGCGAGAAGAAGCCGCTGCCGATCGAGGGAGCGCCGCAGGACGCGCTCCCGGCGCCGCCCGTCGAAGGCTCACGCCTCCGCGACGACGCGGCCGCGGCCAAGCCCGCGGCCCGGCCACGCGTCTAGCGCGGACGCCGCCGGGCCCGCGCGCCGGGGGACGGGGGGGCCGGCTTCACGGCCCCCCGGCAAGATCACGGGGGCGCAGCCCCCGTTTCAACTGAACACGACCGTCTTGTTGCCGTGCACGAGGACGCGGTCCTCGCAGTGCCAGCGCACGGCGCGGGCCAGCACGCGGCGCTCCAGGTCCCGGCCCAGCGACTTCAGCGACTCGACCGAGTCCCGGTGCGAGACGCGGGCGACGTCCTGCTCGATGATCGGCCCGGCGTCGAGCTCGGCCGTGACGTAGTGCGCGGTCGCGCCGACGACCTTCACCCCTCGCTCGTAGGCCTGCCGGTAGGGATCGGCGCCGACGAAGGCGGGGAGGAAGGAGTGGTGGATGTTGATGATCCGCTCCGGCCAGCGCGCGACGAACTCCGGCGAGACGATCTGCATGTACCGGGCGAGGACCACGAGATCGACCGCGCCGATGACCTCGGCCATGCGGACCTCGGCCTCGGCGCGCTTCGCCGCCGCGTTGGGCACGTGGACGAAGGGGACGCCGAACCCGGCGACCGCCTCGCGCAGGTCGGGGTGGTTCGAGACCACGGTGGTCACGTCGGCCCGCAGATCGCCGCGCTTCCAGGACCAGAGCAGCTCGAGCAGCGCGTGGTCGTGCTTCGAGACCAGCAGGGCGACCTTCTTCCGCCGATCGGAGAGCGTGAGCCGCCAGGTCATCTGGCAGGGGCGCGCGACGTCGAACTCGAACGCCTTCTCCAGGTCGTCCAGCGGGAGATCGAGGCGGTCGGTCTGGAACTCGACGCGGCAGAAGTAGGTGCCGCCGGAGGCCGGCTTCAGCAGCGGCCCCGTCTCGGCGAGCGCAGGGGCAGGCGTCGCAGCCTGGCCCGGAGCGAGCGGGGGGCTCGGGGGGGCCAGCTTCATCGGCCCCCCCGTCTCAGACGTATGTTGGTCGAAGTCGGTGATGTTGGCGCCGTGCCGGAAGAGGAAGGAGGACATGGCGGCGACCAGGCCGGGGCGGTCCGCGCACTTGACGAGGAGGATGGCTCGAGGGTGGGGCATGGAGCCGGACAAGCTAACAGGCCCTGACGATGACGCAATCTGCCAGCATCCCCTCGGGTTGCAGCGGATCGCTGAATTCCTCGATGATGACCGGCGAGAAATGCAGCATGAGTGATCCAGATCAAGGAACCCGGAGGTCGCCACGGCGTACGAATGCCGTGGAATCGAGGGGTTCCAGCGAGGAAGCCTGAAATGGCCGAGCCGGCCAGCCTCTCCGAAGGACAGCCCGCCGCGCCCCCTGGCGGGAGCGGTCCTCCTGGATCCGCGCCGCTCGTCCCCGCCAGGCTCGACATCCCGTGGCATCAGCGGCTCTCGACCCGCATCCTCGCGGCGACCGGGCTCGTGGCGTTCGTCACGATGGTGGCGATCTTCCTCGCCGCCGTGGCGGTGCAGCAGCACCTGCTCGGCCAGGTGATCGAGGAGTCCGACCTCGTCACCCAGACCATCCACAACTCCATGCACCGCGCCATGCTCCAGGACCGGCGCCACGACGCCTACGCGATCATGGAGGACATCGCGCGCCAGCCCGGCATCGAGCGCATCCGGCTGACGAACGAGGCGGGCAGGGTGACCTTCTCCACCGTGCCCGGCGAGGTGGGGACCCGCATCGACGTCCGGAGCGAGGGCTGCTGGGCGTGCCACGAGGGCGGCACGCCGCGTGCGTCGCTGGAGCTGGCGCAGCGCAAGCACGTGTACGAGACCGGCGACGGGCACCGCGCGCTCGGCTTCCTCACCCCGTTCAAGAACGAGGCGTCCTGCTCGACGAGCGAGTGCCACGCGCACCCGGCGAGCCGGACCGTGCTCGGCGTGCTCGACGTCGGCATCTCGCTGGAGCGGCTCGACGCCGACACCGCGGGGTTCCGCAAGCGGGCGCTGGGCGGCGCGGCCGTGGCGGCGGTGGTGCTGGGGCTCCTCGTCGGCTGGGTGGCGCGCCGGCAGCTCATCCGTCCGGTGGCGGCCCTCGTCCAGGCCACGCGGCGCGTCGCGAGCCGGGAGTTCGAGACCGAGATCCCGGTGACCTGGAGCGGCGAGCTGGGGGCGCTCGCGACCTCCTTCAACGAGATGACCTCCTCCCTCCGCCACGCGCGCAACGATCTCCACGCGCTGATGGCAGACCTCGAGCGCCAGGTGCACGACCGGACCGCGGCGCTCCGGTCCGCGCAGGACCAGCTCGTCCGCTCGGAGAAGCTCTCCTCCCTGGGGCGCCTGTCCGCCTCGATCGCCCACGAGATCAACAACCCGCTCGCCGGCATCCTCACGTTCGCGAAGCTCATGGTCCGCACCCTGGATCAGGGCCCGCCCGACGAGACGACCCGCAAGACGCTCGTGAAGAACCTGCACCTCGTGCAGCGGGAGACCGAGCGGTGCACCGCCATCGTCCGCAACCTGCTCGACTTCGCCCGCGAGCGGCCGCTCACGGTGAAGGACGTGGACGTGAACGCGGCGGTCGAGGAGGCGCTGCAGCTCCTCGCGAACCCCATCCAGCTCAACGACCTGACCCTGGAGAAGCAGCTCGCCCCCCTCCCGCCGGTCCGGGCCGACTTCGGGCAGCTCCGCCAGGCGTGCGTCAACGTGGTGATGAACGCCCGCGATGCGCTGCCGCGCGGCGGCCGCATCTGGGTGGAGACCCGCGTCGCGTCCGGCGGGCGGTTCGTGGAGCTCGTCTTCCGCGACGACGGCCCCGGCATCCCGAAGGAGGTCCTCCCGAAGATCTTCGACCCGTTCTTCACGACGAAGGAGAAGGGGACCGGGCTCGGGCTCTCGGTCGTCTACGGCATCGTCGAGCGGCACGGCGGGACCATCGACATCCGCAGCGAGCCGGGGAGCGGGACCGAGGTGGTCATCCGGATCCCGACGATCGCGCCCGGCGGCGACGGGGCGCCCCCCCCCGGCCCCGGCGCGCGGGACGGCGAGAAGGCGCGGGGATGAATGGGGCCGATCCGCATCGGCTGGGTCGGAGAGGGCCCGCCGGACCGGGCGCTGCTCGGCCACGTCGGGAAGCACGTCGCGCGGGCGTTCCGCGCGCCGGTGGAGACGTTCGAGGCGCCGGGCGCCCCGCGGCACGCGTTCGATCCGCGCCGGAACCAGCACGCCTCGGGAGAGATCCTGAAGTGGCTGCTGCCGCTCGCGCCGGAGGGCGGGAAGGTCCTCGGCGTCACCGACCGGGACCTCTTCATCCCCATCCTCACGTACGTCTTCGGCGAGGCGCAGCTCGGGGGCGCCGCGGCGGTGATCTCCACCGCGCGCCTCGGGGACGAGCTCGACCTCTTCGGCCCGCGCGTCGTGCGGGAGCGGCTCGCCAAGGAGGCCGTCCACGAGCTCGGGCACTGCTTCGGCCTGCGCCACTGCCCGACGCCGGGGTGCGTGATGGGGCGGTCCTCCAGCGTGCGCGACGTGGACGAGAAGGGCGCGGGGTTGTGCAGCGACTGCCGGGTTCGGCTCGGCGCGAGCCCGTGAGCGCGGGCGCGAGAGGAGCGGACATGTCGAACGAGAGGACGCGGATCCTGGTGGTGGACGACGAGGAGATCGTCCGCGAGTCGCTCGGCGGCTGGCTGGAGAAGGACGGGTACCTCGTCGCCACGGCGCCCGACGGCGCGACCGCGCTCCAGCGGCTGGAGGCGGAGCCGTGGTCCATCCTGATCGTCGATCTCAAGATGCCGGGCATCGACGGCATGCAGGTCCTGGAGCAGGCGAAGAAGCGATCGCCGGATCTCGCGGTCGTCATGATGACGGCGTACGCCACCGTGGACACCGCCGTCGGCGCGATGAAGCTCGGGGCCTACGACTACCTCGTGAAGCCGTTCGATCCCGAGGAGCTGTCGCTGATGATGCAGAAGATCGTCGCCCAGCAGGCCCTGCTCCGGGAGAACGCCGTCCTCCGCCAGGCGCTCAAGCAGGAGTACCGGTTCCGCGACCTCGTCTCGAAGAGCCCGGCCATGCAGTCGATCTTCGAGCTGGCCCGCACGGCGGCGCGGTCGAACTCGACCATCCTCGTCCTCGGCGAGTCCGGCAGCGGCAAGGAGGTGCTGGCGCGCGCCGTCCACCAGGAGAGCCCGCGCGCGCAGGGGCCGTTCGTCGCCGTCTCGTGCGCCGCGCTCACGGAGAGCCTGCTCGAGTCCGAGCTCTTCGGACACGAGAAGGGTGCGTTCACCGGGGCGTTCGCCCGGCGGAAAGGGAAGTTCGAGGCCGCGGACGGCGGGACGCTCTTCCTCGACGAGGTGGGCGACGTCGGGCCGAAGCTCCAGCTCGACCTCCTGCGCGTCCTCGAGGAGCGCAAGTTCCACCGGCTGGGCGGCAACAACCCCGTCGAGGTGGACGTGCGGATCGTCGCCGCCACCAACCGCGACCTCAAGAAGGCCGTCCAGGAGGGCCGCTTCCGGGAGGACCTGTTCTATCGGCTCAACGTCATCCCGATCCTCCTCCCGCCCCTCCGGCAGCGGCGCGAGGACGTCCCGCTCCTCGTGGACAGCTTCCTCGAGCGGCTCTCCGCGGAGATGAAGAAGCCGCTCGAGGGGGTCTCGACCGAGGCCATGAACGCCCTCCTCGCGCATGACTGGCCGGGGAACGTCCGCGAGCTGCGGAACGTGCTGGAGCGGGGCGCGGTCGTGTGCGCCGGGACCATCATCCAGCTCCCCGACCTCGGGCTCCCCGTGCGCGCAGAAGCGGGCGCGCCGGCCAGGTCGGGTCCGCTCTCCTCCCTCGAGGAGGTGGAGCGCCGCCACGTGGCCGCGGTCCTCTCCCACACGGGCGGCAACGTGAGTCAATCCGCCCGCATCCTGGGGATCGACCGGGTGACGCTCTACAACAAGATGAAGAAGTGGGGTATCCGCCGGGACGGCGAGGAGAATTCCGGCGACCGGTAGGCGAGTGTCGAGTGCTGCAACGGTGTCGAGTTCTTCGACGCTGTCCGGATCCCGCCCGCAAGGTGGCGCAATCCATGGACGAATCGCGCTGCGCCGACCCTGCGTCCGTCCTCGCGTGCTGAGAGGTACCGCGCCCGCCTGTCGAAGGGCGGGGCGTGCCGATGCGCGTCCAGTCGCGGTCCGGCTTCGAACCCGTTGATTTCCGGCGAATTCTACAGCCGGCACCTCACGCGAACGGGGGTGGCCCGAACCTTGCCCTAGGGATCGTCGGGACGGACGACCATGAGCTGCCCCTACCTGAAGGAAGTGCGGATGGTGTTCTGCCGGGCCTCGCCGGTGAAGAAGCTCGTGCCGCTCTCCGAGCTCGTCTCCGGCAGCTCCTGCGAGACCGAGTGCGCCTTCCAGGGTTGCGCCGCCTTCCAGGAGGCGCGGGCGCGGGTGGAGCAGGCCGCGCTCGAGGGGGAGCTCGTGGACGAGCTCGTGGACGGGCTCGGGCACCCCGGCACCGAGAAAGGACGTATCCCATGATCCTCGCCTTCTTCGTCGCCCTCCTCGGCGCTGCGGTCCTCGCCGGCTTCCACCACGCGGCCGCCCGCGAGTGAAGGAGCGCACCGTGCAGATCTCCCGCAGAGGGTTCTTCCGGGTGGCGGCGGCCGGCGCGGCGGTGGCCGCGGGCGGCGCGGCCCGCGCCGAGGC
>JAEYZK010000395.1 GCA_023428085.1 Pseudomonadota bacterium | reverse complement strand
CTTCGGGATCGGCCCGGCGGTCGTCGGCGAGGTGCTCGACCGGCTGGTCGCGGTAGGGACCGTCGTCGTCGGACGCATCCGGCCGGCGGACCTGGGCGGCACGGGCGAGGACCACTGCGACGCCGAGGTGCTCCGCCTGATCCGGCGACGGTCCCTCGCGGCGCTGCGCGCGGAGGTGGAGCACGCGGGACGCGCGCTGGTCCTCCCGGCGGCGCGCCTCGTCGACGCCGGAGCGGCGCGGGCGTTGACCCTGGCCGAGGTGGCGGAGGTGCTCTCCTCGCCGGACCTGATCGTGGACGGCTGCCGGCGCGCGGTGCGACGCGGCGGCCGGGAGGTGCGGCTCGCGCGGCGGCCGGCCCTGTTCGCGCTGCTGTCCGGCCTCGCCGAGGCCTGGCCGGGCGAGGCGCTCCGCGCGTCCCTCATCGCCCGCGTCTTCGAGGCGCGTCGCCCGAACGAGTCGCACCGGGCGCGCCTGCGGGTCGCGATCGGGCGCCTGCGCCGCGTGCTGCAGCCGGTCGCCGACGTGCGGGCGACCGCGGGCGGCTTCCGCCTGGCCATTCGAGAGGGAGCCTCGGTCCGGGTGCTCGCGCCGCCGATCGAGACGCCGGACGCGGGCGTCCTGGCGCTGCTCGCCGATGGCGAGGCGTGGTCGACGTCCTCCCTCGCCCTGGCCCTGGGGGAGAGCAAGCGCTCCGTGCAGCGCGCGCTCGGGGCGCTGGCGGAGGCGGGCCAGGTCCGGGCGCTGGGCCGCGGGCGGTCCCAGCGCTGGCTCTGCGCGACGCTGGCCGGATTCACGACGACGTTGTTGCTCCCGGCCGCGGAGCCGCCGGGCTAGAGGAGAGCGAGAATGGCCAAGACCGAGAGCGCCAGACCGGCCGAGATCGTCCGCGAGTACGGCCCATTCCCAAGCGCGCCGCCGGTGCACGGCGTCAGCTTCGACGGCCGCCTGGTCTGGTTCGCCACCGGCGAGAAGCTCCAGGCGCTCGATCCGGAGAGCGGGACGATCGTCCGCGCGCTCGACGTGGCGTGCGACGCGGGGACGGCGTTCGACGGTCGTCACCTGTTCCAGCTCTCGGGCGACCGCATCCGGAGGATCGATCCGGCGAGTGGAGAGGTGCTGACGACGATCCCGGCGCCTGGCGCGGGAGGCGCCTCGGGTCTCGCCTGGGGCGAGGGGGCGCTCTGGGTGGGCCAGTACCGCGATCGCAAGATCCACCAGATCGATCCCGACACGGGCGCCGTCCTCCGCACGATCGAGTCGAACCGCTTCGTCACCGGCGTGACCTGGGTCGACGGGGAGCTCTGGCACGGCACCTGGGAGGGCGACGCCTCCGACATCCGCGAGGTCGATCCCGCGACGGGGGAGGTGAGGACCCGGCTGACCATGCCCGAGGGGACGATGGTGAGCGGGCTGGAGTCGGATGGGCGCGAGCTCCTCTATGCCGGCGGGGGTGCGAGCGGAAAGGTTCGCGCCGTGCGAAGGCCGCGCCGGGGCGGGCGGGGCCGCTGAACCGTTGCGCGGACGGGTTCGGATCACGCGCGTCGCGGCGCTCGGCGCCAGAACGCCCAGCGCCAGGGCCGGGAGCGCCGGTAGCGGAGCAGCGGGATCGACTCCGGCTCCAGCACGGCGCCGTCGCTGCGCCCTCGAGCTGGTACCCGAAAAGCTCGCACAGCGCCGCGTCTCCGAGCTCCAGCGGGTGGAAATCAAGTGGGTAGGGTTCGGAGCCGCCGTCGTCCTCGACCGGGTGCTCACCGGCGAAGAGTGGCTCCTCGAAGGACATCCGAGGCCCGAGGTCTTTCCGGATGCCGTCCGGAGCGGGAAGAGCGCGGCCGCGAGCCTCTGCGTGGCGTCGCGGTCGAGCGCTGGCCCGGCGCGCAGCGCCTCGCGCGCATCGCCGTCCGAGCACACGAGCATGCAGGTCTTCGCGCCCACCGATTGCTCCGGCGAGTGAGAGAGGCGGAGAACCGCTCCGCCTCTCGCACGCGTTCAGAGTGCGCGATGCGCGGCCGGCCTAGAACGGAATGTCGTCCGGCCCACCGCCCCCACCGCCGCCCCCACCGCCGCCGTGCGACGGCCCGGAGTCGGGCTCCTCGAACCCGCCGGGCGGGCCCATGTCGTCGGGGCCCTGGCCGCCGCGCCCGCCGCCGCCACCGGGACCGCCGGGGCCGCCGGCGCCGCGGCCGCCGAGGAACCGGACGGAGTCGGCGACGACCTTCACCCGCGAGCGCTCCTGCCCGCTCGTCTTGTCCTGCCACTTGTCGGTCTTGAGCCGGCCCTCGACGTAGACCTGGCGGCCCTTGGCGAGGTACTCCCCGCACTGCTCGGCCTGCTTCCCCCAGACCTCGACGTCATGCCACTCCGTCTCCTCCTTGCGCTGGCCGGACTGCTTGTCCGTCCAGGAGCGGGAGGTGGCGATCCGCAGGTTGGCGACGGCTTGCCCGCCCTGCGTGTAGCGGACCTCGGGATCCTTCCCCAGGTTGCCGATGAGGATGACCTTGTTCACCATGGCGAGCGCTCCGTCGTGTGTGGCCTGCGGATCCCGCAGGCGGCGTTTTCAGCAGGCTGAGGGATGTAGCAGGGACCTCTGACAGGATCACGGAGGCCGCGTCCCGGCGAGGGCCCAAGAAGGACGGCGCGGTGCGCGGGCCCCCGGAGCAGACTCCCTGGCCTTCACCGGCAGGAGAGGGCCGAACGCCCTCTGACGAGGTTTGCATGCGCAGCAGCGTCCACCCGCTCGGCTCCGCCCTGGCTTCGGCCCTGACGCTGGCCGTCGCCACCCTCGCCGGCGGCTGCCGGACCGCTCCGCCCGCGCAGGGCGCCGCCCAGCCCTCCGCGCCGGCGGCGCTGCCGGGGATCGACCCGGCGATACTCGACACGAGCGTGAGCCCCTGCACGGACTTCTACCAGTACGCCTGCGGCGGCTGGCTCGCGCGGACGCAGCTCCCGCCCGACCGGTCCATCTATGCGCGCAGCTTCACCGCCATCGAGGAGCGGAACGAGCAGCTCCTGCGGGCGATCGCCGAGGCGGACGCTGCCGGGGCGCGCGACCCGCGCGACCGCTTCCCGGACAAGGTCGGCGACTACTGGGCCGCCTGCATGGACGAGGCCGGCATCGAGGCCCGCGGGCTCGCCGACCTCCGCGCCGCCTGGGCCCGCGTCGACGCGGCGCAGGACGTGGGCTCCCTCGCCGAGGCCCTCGGCGGACTGCACCGGCAGGGCGTCGAGGCGGCGTTCGCGTTCTACTCCAGCCAGGACGCGAAGGACGCGACCCAGGTCATCGGCGTCGTCGCGCAGGGCGGGCTCTCGCTCCCGGACCGCGAGTACTACCTCGCGACCGGCCCGAAGGACGTCGCGCTCCAGGAGGCGTTCCGGGCCCACCTGGCGAAGATGTTCGCGCTCGCGGGCGAGCCGCAGGACCGTGCCGCGGCGCTCGCGGGGGCGATCTGGCGGCTCGAGCGCGATCTCGCCTCGTCCCACTGGACGAAGGTCGAGGGCCGCGATCCGAAGCGGACCTACCACCGCGTCGATCGCGCAGGGCTCGAGCGGCTCGCGCCGCGGTTCGCCTGGGGCCGGTTCCTCGCCGCGCTCGGCCACCCGGACCTGACCGCCTTCAACGCCACGACCCCCGCCTCGATCGAGAAGCTGGACGCACTCCTCGCGGCGACGCCGCTCGTGGAGTGGAAGGGCTACCTCCGCTGGCGGCTCCTCGCGCTGCTCGCCCGCGAGCGGGCCCTGCCGCGCGCGCTGGTCGAGGAGCGGTTCGCGTTCTGGAGCAAGCACTTCACCGGCGCGCAGGAGCTGACGCCCCGGTGGAAGCACTGCGTGGATCGCACCGGCGCCGCGCTCGGCGAGGCGCTCGGCCAGGCCTTCGCGTGGCGGTACCACGGCGCGGAGGGCAGGGCGAAGGCCCGCGCGCTCGTCGGCGGGATCGAGGCGGCGTTCGATCGCCGGCTCGACGGCCTCTCCTGGATGGACGCGCCGACGCGCCGGCGCGCCCGCGAGAAGCTTCACCGGGTGGTGAACAAGGTCGGGTACCCGGATCGCTGGCGCGACTACACGGCCATGGCGGTGGACCGATCGTCGTACTTCCGGACCGTGCTCGCGGCCTCGGCGTTCGAGGTGGACCGGGACCTCGCGAAGATCGGCAAGCCGGTGGACCGGCTGGAGTGGGCGATGCCGCCGCAGGAGGTGAACGCGTACTACTGGTGGGGCCTCAACGAGATGGTGTTCCCAGCGGGGATCCTGCAGCCGCCCTTCTTCATCCCGGAGGCGCCCGACGCGTTCAACCACGGCGCGATCGGGATGGTCATGGGCCACGAGCTCACCCACGGGTTCGACGACGAGGGCCGGCAGTTCGACGGGCAAGGGAACCTGCGCGACTGGTGGACGCCGGCCGTCGCGGACGAGTTCGACCGGCGGGCGGCCTGCCTGGTGGAGCAGTACGGGGAGTACCCGGCCGCCGACGACGTGAAGGTGAACGGCAAGCTCACGCTCGGCGAGAACATCGCCGACCTGGGCGGCGTCGAGCTCGCGCATGCCGCGTACCGGGCGCAGCGCGGCGACTTCCCGGCGCCCGGCGCCGCCGGGTTCGCGCCCGACCAGGTCTTCTTCCTCGCCCACGCGCAGTCCTGGTGCACGCTCATCCGGCCCGAGCTGGCGCGCTACTTCGCGCTCGACGACTACCACGCGCCGGCGAAGTGGCGCGTCAACGGTCCGCTCGCGAACCTGCCCGCGTTCCAGCAGGCCTTCTCCTGCCCCGCGGACAGCCCCATGGTGCGGAGCGGGGAGCGGCGCTGCGCGTTGTGGTGAGGGGGGCGACGAGGCCGCGCTAGCCCTGGAGCTGCTCCAGCACGGCGTCGAACACCACGGACTCCAGGCGCTCCGCGTCCTCGTCCTGGATCCCGGCCCACTGGAACGACACGAGGGCGCTGCCGGCCTGGGCCTTCGTCTCCACCACCCGGGCGTCGCACTGGAGCGGCGCCTCGCCCGGGAGGCGGAGCGTGACCCGCACCTCCTCGCCCAGCTTGGGCGCCTTGGCGAGCATCGCCGCGAAGCCGCCGGAGGAGATCGATCGGGTGGCGATCCGCAGCGTGCCGTCGAAGAAGGCGAGGTCGGCCTGGAGCGCGCGGGCGGCCCGCAGCGTCCGCCGCGGCTGCACCCCCGGCTCGAGCGCCACGTGCTGGGCGGCGAGGAGGGCGCGCGCCAGCTCGTTGCGGGCCTCGCGGTACTCGCGGAGCGCCTCCGGGGAGAGGGCCCCGCGGCGCGCCTCCGCGTGCACGGACCGGAACACTCGAAGCCAATCCGCGAAGCTCATCCGCCACCTCGATCGCGGCGGCCGGGCGGCCGCCCACGCGAGAGCATAGCGCGTCGCAGGGCCGGCCGCCTCGCCCTCCCCCGCCGTGGAGCTCACCGCCCGCCCTGCACCGCCGCCGGCACCGCGCGCGGTCCCGCGCCGGCCCGCGCGGCCTCCACGCGCTCGAGG
>JAEYZK010000362.1 GCA_023428085.1 Pseudomonadota bacterium | reverse complement strand
GCGTGCGGACGCGCCCCGCCCCTCCGACACGGCGCGCGCGATGGACCGGAGCCGCTCGGTCTCCCGCCGCGCCGCCGCGGACAGCGCGTGGATGGCCTCCGCCTGTTCCCCGACCGCCCGCACCGTGGCCTTCGCGACCCGCCGCACCTCGTCGCCCTCGCGGACGAGCGACGCGGCCGCGGTCCCCTGCTCCTTCGTCGCGCGGGTGATCTCGGTGGCGAGGCGGGACACCTGCCGCGCGGCGGTCTCGACCTGCTTCGCCGCGCGCGCCTGCTCGGCGACCGCGCGCGCGGTCTGGATCGCCTCGCGGCGCGTCTCCTCCATGGCGCGCGCGATCTCGCTCGCGCCCTTGGCCTGCTCGCCGAGGCCGGCGACGGTCCGGTCCGTCGCGCTCTGGACCTCCTGGGCCGATCCGCGGAGCGCCGCCATCGAACGGGTCTGATCCGTCACCGCCCCGGCGGTCTGCACCACCAGCGTCCGCATCCGCGCCGCCGCGGCCGCGACCTGCCCCGCCGCCGCCGCCTGCTCGTCGGTCGCCCGCGCGACCTTCTGGGCGGCGGCGCTCAGCTCGCCGTTCGCCTTGGCCTGGTCGCGCAGCGCCCGCGCCTGCTCGGCGGTCGCGTCGCGCGTCTGCCGGGCCATCTGGCGCATCTCCGAGGCGTTCCGGGCGAGGAGCTGCGTCGCGCGGGTCTGCTCCGCGGCGGCCCGCGCGATCCCGCGCCCCTCCTCGTTGAGCTTGCCCGAGCCTTCGGCGAGCATCTGGACCGCCTTGGCCTGCTCCTCCGCGCCGCGCTCGGCCTCGCGGATGGCCCGGCCGAGGGTGTCCACGCCCTCGAGGATCGAGGCGAGGCCCTTCTCCGCCTCGCTCGCCTGGCGCGTGCCCTCCTCGGCCACCCGGGCGCTCTCCGTCGAGGCCTGGACCGCGTCGCGGGCCGCGGACTGGAGCGCCCGCACGATCTTGGCGATGTCCCCGCTCGCCGCCGCGGCCCGGTCCGCCAGCGCGCGGATCTCCTCCGCGACGACGGCGAAGCCGCGGCCGTGCTCTCCGGCGCGCGCCGCCTCGATGCTCGCGTTGAGCGACAGGAGGTTCGTGCGGTCGGCGAGGAGGTTGATGGTCTGCACGATGTCGCCGATCTCCTCGGCGCGCTTCCCCATGTCGCGCATCACCGTGGTGGACTCGTTGAGCGACCCCCCGATCCGCCCGAGCACCGCGATCGAGCGCGCGATGGACGCGCCGCCCTCGCGCGCGGCGCCGTTGACCCGCTCCGCGGTCCGGCCGGCGCCCTGGACCGCGGCGAGGATCGCGCGGGTCCCCTGGTCGGCCTGCGCCGCGGCGGCGGCGGTGCTCGCCACGAGCGCCCCCACCTGCTCGGCGCTCTGCGCCATCGCCTGCGAGGACCGGGCGGCCTGCTCGATGGCGGCGGCGCTCGCGTCCACGGTGGCGGCGTTCTTCTCGGCCGTGGCCGCCACCTCCTCGACCGAGGCGGCGATCTCCGCGACGCCGCTGGCGCTCCCGGCGGCGATCGCCTCGACCGTCCGCGCGCTCTCGGCGACGCTCCGGATCGACCGCGCCATGCCCTCGGCGGTCGCCGAGGTCTCCTCGACCCCGGCGGCCATCTCCGCCGCGTCGGCGTTCACCTTCTCGAGCGCCGCCGAGGCCCCGACCACGCCCGTGGCGAACCCGCGGACGCGCTCCCCCATGCCCCGGGCGTCGTCGGACAGGCGGGCGATGCCCTTCGCCATCTCCTCGATCGTGCTCACGACCTCCTCGGTCGTGGCGGCGCTCGCCCGCCCGCGCTCGGCCAGGGACTCCACGCTCGCGCTCGTCTCGGTCGCGGTCGCGACGAGCTCCTCGCCCGCCGCGGCGAGATCCTCGGCGTTCGCCGCCACGCCCTTCACCGACCGCGCCACCTGCTCGAGCGCCGTGGCGGTCGCGTCGGTGGAGGCGGCGAGCGCCTCCCCGTCCTTCTTCACCCCGGCCACCGAGGCGCTCAGCTCGAGCAGGCCCGCCGACGTGTCCTCCAGGCCCGCGAGGACCTGCTGCGCCGTGGCGGCGACGTCGTCCTTCGAGCGCGCGAGCGCGTCCGCGCTCGTCGCCCGCGCCTCCGGCGCGGCCTCCGGGAGGTTCTCAGGTCTTCTCGCCATGGTGCGCCTCCGCGGGCAACGGGTCGTGCCCGATGATCTTCGCCACGTCCACCAGCATGAACACGCGCGCGTCCGACTGCGCGATGGAGCGGACGAAGCCCGCGGCGCGCTCCGCGACGAGCTCGGGCGGATCCCGGAACGCCTCGGGCCGGAGATCGACCACCTCGCGGGCGCGATCCACGAGCAGCGCGACCCGGCGCTCGCCCTGCCCGACCACGATGATGCGCGCGTCGAGCGAGCGCTCCACGGGCGGCAGCCCGAACCGCGCGCGCACGTCCACGACCGGGATGACCTGCCCCCGGAGCTGCACGAGCCCGGCGACGTGCGCCGGCGCGCCCGGCACCAGCGTCGCGCCCGAGAAGGACTCCATCTGCGTGACGGCGGACGCGGGCAGCACGTAGTCGGCGTCGCCGACCCGGAACGTGACGTGCAGCATCAGCTCGCCTCCTGCGAGATCGACGGCAGCGTGCGCGCCAGGGCGAGGAGGTCGAGGACCAGCGTCGGCCGCCCGTCCCCGAGATCCGTGGCGCCGGCGATGCCGGCCCGCTCGACGAGCGGGTCGCGCACGGACCGGATGACCACCTCCTGCCGCCCGAGCATCCGGTCCACGCCGAACCCGACGGCGGCGCCGTCGCGCGCGACGATGATGCCCTTGCGGGACGCCCCGGGCCGCTGGAGGCGGAGGACGTCGCGGAGGTCGAAGAACGGCACCGTCTGGCCGCGCCACGGGAGCATCCGGACCGAGATCCCTTCCCTGCGGGGCGACGGGCCGGCGATGAGCCGCTGCGGCTCGACGTCCACGAGCTCGTCCACCGCGGCCGTGGGGACGACGTACGTCTCTCCGGCGCACGCGAACGTGAGGCCGTCCACGATGGTCAGGCTGACGGGCACGCGCAAGGTGAACGTGGTGCCCCGCCGGGGGGACGTGGAGAGGTCGAGCGTGCCCCCGAGGTCGAGCTCGACGATCCGGCGGACCACGTCCATGCCGATGCCGCGGCCGCTGGTCCGGCTCGGCGCGCTCATCGTCGAGAGCCCGGGGCGGCTGACGAGGTCGAGGAGCTCGCGCGCGGTGGTCGGGACGGGCACGCTCGCCTTCCGGGCGACCGCCGCGGCGTCGATCCCCCGCCCGTCGTCCGAGACGGCGAGCTCCAGCTCGCCCTCGCCGTGGTGCAGCGCCGTGATCCGGATCGTGCCCTCCTCCGGCTTGCCCGCGGCCCGGCGCTCGTCCGGCGGCTCGATCGCGTGATCCACCGCGTTCCGCACCAGGTGCACGAGCGCCGGAAAGAGGCGCTCGCCGACCGCCTTGTCCACCTCCGCCTCGCCGACCTCCATCGCGACGCGCACCTGCTTCCGGCTGCTCTGGGCGAGGCCGCGGACGAGCAAGGGCGCGCGCTCGAGGACCTCGGCCACGCGCACGAGCCGCGCGCGCATCACCGCGGCGCGGAGGAGCCGGAGCTCGCGCGCGTGATCCTGGAGGCCGAGCCGGACGGAGCGGACGTCGGCGCCGGCCGCGGCCAGCGCGTCGAGCTCGCGCCCGAGGCGCGCCCGCGAGACGAGGAGCGCCGACACGTGCTCGAGCGCCTCGTCGAGCCGCGCGACCTCGACGCGCACGAACGCGTGGGGGCCCGCGCTCCCGGAGACGGAGTCCTCGGCGGGCTCCCCGGGCTCCGCCGGCGCGGCGGCCGGCCCGGCCACCTGGATGTCCTGGACCGCCCCGCCCTCCGCCAGCGCGGCGAGCTCCTCCGCGCTCGCCGCCGTGAGGACGACGAGCGTGAACACGAGCCCGGCCGGCGCGCCCTCCTCGCGCGGCAGCGACCGGGGGACGACCTTCACGATCTCCCCGATCGCCTCGACGCGCGTGCGCACCGCGCTGATGTCGACGCCGCGCGCCGCACGCTCCGCGGAGGGCGTGAAGTCGAGGCGCACCGCGCGGCGCCCCTCGGCGACGCCCACGGCGAGCTGCTCCCGCTCGGCGAGGCCGAGCTTCGCGGCGAGATCGGGGGGGAGGTCGAGCGCCGGCATCGCGCCCGCCTCCGGGGGCGCCTCGAGCCGGGCCAGCGCGTCGAGCAGGGCGCGGGGCGCGGCCCCGACCGGTTCGCGGCGCGCCACGAGCCCCACCCGATCCTCGATCACGCCGAGGCCCTGCAGGAGGGCGTCGAGCGCCTCGCGCCGGAGCCGCCCGCCGGCGCGGTCGGCGGTGCGGAGCACGTTCTCCATCTCGTGCGCGAGATCGACGATCGGATCGGCCCCGATCATCCCGGAGAGCCCCTTGAGCGTGTGCAGCGCCCGGAACAGCTCGCGCGTCGGCCGCGGCGCCGGATGGCCGCGCGCGAGCGCCTCGTCGGCGGCGAGCGCGGCGCGCCGCGCGGTGGCGAGGTGCTCGTGCGCCTCCGCCACGTACCCGGCGAGGAACTCCTCCCTGTGCAGGCCGTCGCTCACGCGACCCCGGCGGACGTCGCGCCGAGGAGGGCCCGCGCCTCCGCGAGGAGGACCTCGGGCGCGAAGGGCTTCGTCAGGAACCGGTCCGCCCCGGCGGCGAGCGCCCGCTCGCGCGAGCCCTCGTCGCCGCGCGTCGTGACGACCAGGATCGGCACCTTCCGGAGCCGGTCCTGGCTGCGCACGAACTCGAGGACCTCGATGCCGCCGATGTCCGGCATGTTCAGGTCGAGGACCACGAGGTGGTACGGCTTGAGGGAGAGCTTCTCGATGGCCTCGAGGCCGCTCGACGCGTGCGTGAAGCCGAGCCTGGGCTCCGGACGCAGACAGGCAGTGATCATGTCCCGCATGACCTTGCTGTCATCGACCACGAGGACCTCTCGCATGCGCACTCTCATTCGCCCCCGGGTCGCGCCTTGTCAACGCGATTTCAAGGCGCTATCCCTGAGCTCTCGACTACGGATGTACCTTGCCCCCTGCGCGAACCAGCCCCCCGCCCCTCGTTTGGGTAGTGGACGACAGCCCGCTCGATCTCCAGCACGCCCAGCGGGCCATCGCGGGCGTCTGCGAGACGCGGGCGTTCACGGATGGTTCGGCCGTGCTGGAGGCGCTCGCGACCGCGCACCCGCCGCCGCCCGAGGTGCTGGTGCTCGACTGGGTCATGCCGGGCGTCTCGGGCATCGACGTCGTCCGGTTCATGCGCGCGGAGGGGAAGCTCCCGCAGGTGCCGGTGCTCCTCCTCACCTCGCGCGGCGAGCCGCAGCAGATCGCGGAGGGGCTCTCGCAGGGCGCGAACGACTACCTTCCCAAGCCGTACGACGACGAGGAGCTCCGGGCGCGCGTCTCCGCCCTCGTCCGCACCTCGCGGCTCCTGGACCGGGCGCTCAAGGCGGAGGAGAGCGTGCGCGTCCTGCTCGCGAACGCGCCGGACGCCCTCGTCGTGGTGGACGCCCAGGGGCGGATCACGTTCGCGAACGAGGAGGCGGAGCGGCTGTTCGGCGAAGACGCGGAGGGGCTCCGCGGGACGCCCGTCGAGGCGCTCGTGCCCGACCTCACGCGCAGGAACATCAGCATCGGGCCCGGCACCGGGCTCATGCCGCTGCCGGACGTCACCTTCGGCGACCGGATCCTCTCGCCCTCCGTGCGCGTCCTCCCGACGGACACGGCCGCCCGGACGACCATCGCGCTCCGCGACGTCACGGAGCGCCGGCGCGCCGAGGCGCGCCGAGTGGACTTCTACTCGGTGATGGCGCACGACCTCCGCTCGCCGCTGAACGCGATGCTGATGCGGATCCACGCGCTGATGGCGGGCCGCCGCGGGCCGCTGTCGGCGGAGGTGCTCGCGGACCTGCGCAAGCTCGAGGCGAGCAGCCGGAGCATGGCCAAGATGATCACCGACTTCCTCGACCTCGCGCGGTTCGAGGGGACCGGCTACAAGATCGCGCGCGAGCCCGTGGATCTCGGCGCGCTGGCGACGAAGATCGTCGAGGAGCTCCGGCCGGTCGCCCGCGCCAGCGGCCTGACGCTCGACTGGGTGGAGCCGCCCCCCGCCGAGGCGGCGGTGATCGGCGACGGCGATCGGCTCTCGCAGGTCCTCGCGAACCTGGTCGGCAACGCGATCAAGTTCACGCCGGAGGGCGGGCGCGTCACCGTCGCCGTCCAGGTCCGCGCCCAGGCCGTCGAGGCGACGGTCTCGGACACGGGCGTCGGCATCGCCCCCGAGCTGATCCCGCTGCTCTTCAACCGGTTCACCCAGGGGACGACCCCGGCGCGCAACGCGGGCTGGGGGCTCGGCCTCATGATCGTCCACGACATCGTCGAGGCCCACGGCGGCCGCATCGACGTCCGGAGCGAGGTCGGCAAGGGGAGCGCGTTCACGTTCCGGCTGCCGCGGGCGAGCGCCGACGAGGCGGTCGCGCAGTTCCAGTGAGGCGGCCGGAGGGGAGAGCCCGGCGCGCCGGCGGCAGCGCCGGCCCGCTCAGCGCGGGTGATCGAGCGCACCCGCGCGCGGGATGAGCCGCGCGTAGACCCGCGGATCGACGTGCGTGTGCCACCGGCCCGCGAGCCGGGCGCCGCCGACGAACCCGAGCAGCAGGCCCGCGATCGCCGCGGCGACGAGGCCCGGCCGCAGCCTGCGCCGGCGGGTGACGGAGAGCGCGAGCGTGTCCGCGACGGGGCACGCGGCCACGCACTCCAGGCACCCGATGCACTCGGGCGAGGCGATCGAGGCCGCGCGATCGACCGGCAGCCGCGACGGGCAGGCGCGCGCGCACCTCGCGCAGTCGATGCACGTCCCGGCGTCGCGCCGGATCCGGACGGGCGAGCGCCAGGAGAGGAGGCCGTGGAGGGCGCCGTACGGGCAGAGGTAGCGGCACCAGGCGTTCGGGACGAGCACCGAGGCGACGCCCAGCACCCCGAGCGCCGCGGCGGTGGTCGGGCCCATCCGGCGGAAGAAGTCGAGCATCTTCACGTCGGCGACGAGGCCGTACGGGCTCGCGAGGAACGCCCGGATCTGCTCGACGGAGAGGCTCCACACGGCCGCCCAGAGGAAGAAGGCGAGGAGCAGGTACTTGAGCCCGCGGAGCGGGACGTCGACCCAGCGCGGGAGCGCGAAGGTCCGCCCCGACACGCGGCGACCGAGCTTCCAGAGCGCCTCGGACACGGTGCCCACCGGGCAGAGCCAGCCGCAGAACGCCTTCCGGAGGAGGAGCGTGATCGCGAGGAAGGCGACGAGGAGCACGAGCCCGGCGACGAGCCGCGCCGGCACCTCGCCGGTGAGGACGAACGCCTTCAGGTTCATGAGCGAGGCGATCGGGAGCCAGCCCTCGACGCCCGGCGGGCGCGGCAGGTAGGGAGTCCGCCCGCCCGTCTCGAAGAAGCGGACGAAGAACCAGAACTGGACGCCGATCGCGACGTTCAGGAGCAGGAACGCCACCTGGACGAGCCGCCGCCAGCGCTGCGACCGATCCGGCGGGGCGCGCCGGACGGGCGCGCGCAGCACGGGGAGCGGGGTGCGGCGCGGGGCCTCCGGGGGCGGCGTCATAATGGACATCCCTGTCCGCAATCACTACAACAAGCGCCCCGGATGCACAACGCGTCCGCGGGGGGCCCGCTTCAGGCCGCCGCGCCGACCTCGACGCCGCTCGCGAGCCGCTCCAGCGCGTCGCGCAGCTCCAGCGCGCCGACCGGCTTGACGAGGTGGAGGTCGAACCCCGCGCCGCGCGTCCGCTCCCGCACGTCCGCGGTGCCGTGCCCGGTGATCGCGACGAGGCGCGTGGGGGCGTCCGGGGGGAGGCGCCGCCGGAGCTCGCGCGCGAGCTCGAACCCGTCCATGCCGGGCATGGAGAGATCGAGCAGGGCGACCTCCGGGAGGAGCTCGAGGGCGGCGCGCAGGCCGCTCGCCGCGTCCCCCTCGACGCGCACGTCGTAGCCGAAGTACTCGAGCAGATCGCCGAGCGTCTCGGCGACGTCGGGGTTGTCGTCCACGACGAGGACCCGGAGCGGGCGCTCCGAGGAGCGCGGCGCTGGCGCCGCCGGGTCCGGCGTCCCGGGCGGCGCGCTCGGCGTCGCGGGATCGCCCGCGGCCGGGAGCTCCACGACGAACTCGCTCCCCGCACCCGGGCCCGCGCTGCGCGCCTCGACCGTCCCGCCGTGCAGCGTGACGAGCCGGCGCACGAGCGCGAGCCCGAGGCCGAGGCCCTGCTCCGCGCCGCTCGACGATCCCCCCTGCGTGAACGGCTCGAAGACGCTCGCGAGCAGCTCGCGGGACATCCCGACGCCGTCGTCGCGCACCCGCACCTGGACGTTGCCCGCGCGCCGCCCGGCCTCGATCCAGATCCGCCCGCCCTCCGGCGTGTAGCGCGCGGCGTTGTGGAGGAGGTTCGAGAGCACCTGCTCGAGCCGCGTCGCGTCGCCGCGGACGGGCAGCGCGCGCTCCGGGACGGCGGCGGTCACCCGGTGCCGCTTGGCCTCGAGCGCCGGCCGGGCGCCCTCGAGGGCGCGCGAGACCACCGTCCGGAGATCGATGGGCGCGGGGCGCAGCTCGATCTTCCCGTGGTCGATCCGCGCCACGTCCAGCAGATCGTCCACCAGGCGGCGGAGCTGCTCCGCCTGCCGCGCGACGACCGCCGCGTGGCGCCCGCCCCCCTCGGTGGAGCGCCGCGCGAGGAGCACCTGCGCGGCCGAGGTGATCGCCGCGAGCGGGTTGCGCAGCTCGTGCCCGAGCGTGGCGAGGAACTCGTTCTTCCGCCGGTCCACCGCCTCGAGCGCGTCGCGGTGGCCGCGGAGCTCGTCGTTCCGCTGGCCCAGCTCGAGGGCCTGCGCCTGGAGCTCCTCCCCCTGCGACTGGAGCTCCTCGCTCTGGGCCTGGAGCTCCTCGCCCTGCGCCTGGAGCTCCTCGTTCTGCGCCTGGAGCCGCTCGTTCGAGCGCTGGAGCTCCTCCGCCAGGGCGCGGGTGCGCCGGTGGGCGAGCGCGTTCTGGATGGAGACCGCGAGCGCCGCGGCGGTCCGCTCGGCGAACGGGAGACACTCGGCGCCGAACGCGCGGAGCGAGCCCAGGAGGAGGACGCCGACGGGCGCGCCGCCGAACGAGATCGGGACGGCCGCGACGCTGTCCGGCGCGCGGGTCTCGAACCCGAGGTGCAGCGAGAAGGGCGTCGCGCGCGGGATGCCCGCGACGAGGACCGTCGTGCGCGTGCGCAGGGCCTCGCCCAGGACGCCCTCCGCCGCCGGCACCCGCGCCGGCATCGTCCCGTGGTTCCACGCGGCGGCGCGCTCGAGCGCGGCGCCGTCGCTCGACAGCACGTAGACCGCCCCGAGCTCCGCGCCGGTGTACCGGACGATCTCCTCGAGCCCCGCGCGCGCCACCTCCTCCAGGGCGAGGCTGCGGGCGAGCGCGGTGGCGAGGCGGCCCTCGGCCGCCAGCCGATCCTCGCGGCCCGCGAGCGCCACGGCCATGCGGCCGAAGGAGACCGCGAGCTCGCCGAGCTCGTCGCCGCGCCGGACGCCGCCGCGCCCGTCGTCTCCGGCGGCGAGCGCGGCGGCCCGGGACCGCTCCGCGCGCT
>JAEYZK010000328.1 GCA_023428085.1 Pseudomonadota bacterium | reverse complement strand
GCTCGAGGGCGGGCCCGCCGCCGCGCCCGCGACGCCCCCCGCGCCCCTCCCCGCGGCGCCGCCGGACACCGTCGCCGTCGCGCCGCAGCCGTCCGCCCGCGACCTCGATGGGGAGGAGGGCGATCGGGTCATCCGCCGCATCGTCGTGGACGCCGGACATGGCGGCCACGATCCGGGCGCCATCGGGCCGAGCCGCGTGCGGGAGAAGGACGTGACCCTCGCCATTGCCCGGCGGCTCGCGAAGAAGCTCCGGGCCTCCGGCTTCGAGGTCGTGCTGACCCGGAACGGCGACCGGTACCTGGCGCTCGAGGAGCGGACGGCGCTCGCGAACGCCGCGCGGGCGGATCTGTTCGTCTCCGTCCACGCGAACGCCCACCCGCGCCGCGTCCGGTCGGGCGTCGAGACCTACTACCTGAACGTCACCGACGACCGCTACGCCCGGCGGCTCGCCGCCCGCGAGAACGGCGCCGACCTGGAGGTCGCCGGCGACCTGGCCCGCATCCTCACCGACCTCGACGCGAAGGCGAGCGCCGACGCCTCCCTGCGCCTCGCGCGCCTCGTGCAGCGCGAGGTCTGCGGTGGGGTCCGCTCCCGGGTGGGCGACGTGCACGATCTGGGCGTGAAGAGCGCGCTCTTCTACGTGCTGCTCGGCGCCCGGATGCCGGCGGTGCTCGTCGAGACCGGGTTCATCTCGAACCGCGTGGAGGAGAAGCGGCTCGCCTCGGCCCACTACCAGGAAGAGGTCGCGAACGGCATCGCGCGCGCCGTGGAGCGGTTCGCGCAGGGCGAGCCGGCCGTGGCGCGGCGGTGACCGGCGCGGCGTGGACGCGCCCCGGGTCCGGGGCCGACGAGGAGCAGGGCCGCGGGCGCCGACCCGCCGCTCACTCGATCTCGATCGCGTAGTTCGCGACCTCGGTGTGCCCCGCCCCGAGGATGACCTCGTTGCCGAACCCGATACACGCGAGGTACCCGTCGGCCGGGAGGTAGCCGCGCGCGAGCAGGTCGTCGATGAACAGGCCGAGGTCGAGCGGTCCCGAGCGGACGGGCTCGCGCGCGCGGTACGCCGCGTAGCGGAAGTTCTCCGGCCAGCCATACTCGGCCAGATCCATCTCCGGCTCCCAGAAGAGGTCGTAGGTGACGCCGCCCGCGTCGAGCGTACCGACGAGCTCTCCGGCCGGCTGCATGCCGCCGCCGCCGTCCGTCCAGATCATGACCTCGTGCGTCCTGCGGCCCGAGGGCGTCGCGGTGAAGAAGAGGTCGAACGCGGTGTTCCAGGTCCCGCTCGCCTCCGTCAGGATCTCGAACTGGGCGGTGATCCGGCTCGCGCCGTTGCGCATCGGGAGGCGCGACGTGGTCCGGCGCGGTTCGAACGGGGAGGCCCCGAAGAAGACGTTCGGGTACGCCACCACGCCGGTCCCGACCCAGCTCCAGTCCCAGCCGAACACGATCTCGCCGCCGGTCTCCCGGAGGAAGATCGACTGCTCGTGATCGCCGATGGCGAGGGCCTCGCCCCACCAGTTGTTGTGGACCTGGTACTCGCCGCGGCGGATGGTGGCGTCCTCGAGGGCGAGGGGGTCGCCGCCGTGACGTCCACAGCCCAGGGCGAGGAGGAACAGGCAGAGCGCGCGCGCACGCATGGCGTCCCCCTCAGCCCCGGACGAAGCGGGTCGCCTTCCAGGAGCCGTCCTCGCGCAGGGCCTCGATCGTGAACGGCGTGTTCGACTCTCCGTGCAGGGAGTCCACGACGCGGAGCGTGCCGGTGACGGTGACGGCGTCCCCCGCCTCCGCGATCTCGGGTTCGAGGAGCTCGACCGCCTCGTACGTCCCGGCCTCCTCGAACAGGTTCCCGAGCAGCTCCCGGAGCTGCGCGGCGTCCTCGAGCGGGACGCCGTCCAGCTCGAACGGGAACCGGCACATGCCCGCGATCGCGCGGGCGTCCTTCGCCTGGTACGACGCGGTGAACCGCTCGAGCAGCTCCGGGACGGTGAGCGGCGGGGGCCTGGGGTCGGAGCGCTCGGGCTCGCACCCGGCCAGCGCGAGCGCCGCGGCGAGCGGCAGGGCGACGGAGAGGGACTTCCACCAGCGGATCCGTTCGGCTCGAAGGGGCGTCATCGGGTCTCCTCCTCGAGCGAGGACGCTATCCGGCGCGCCGAGGAGCCGGACGAGAACCGACGGACGGTCGAACGCCGCCCGCGAACGGTCGCCGGTACGCCGTGGACGGCGTCCCGGCACGGGCCCGCGGCGGCGCCGCCGGCCTCACCGCCCGAGCAGCTTCAGGATCTCCGGGCTCTCCTCGGCGTCGGCGAGCACGGTGTGGCACGTGTCGCAGTCCTGGGAGATCTTCTTCCCCGCCGCGGTGGCGTGCTCGTCGTCGTGGCAGCGGAAGCACCCGGTCGCCTCCTCGTGCCCGAGCAAGCTCGGGTAGGTGCCCCACGCGATGTTCATCTGCGGCCAGACGTTGTACCCCCAGGCCTCGGCGAGCACGTCCGCGGCGGCGAGCACCGCCTCCTTCTTCGCCGCCCAGACGTCGGGGTGCTGCTTCTCGTAGAAGGACGAGAGCGCGTCGCGGATGCCGGCCTGGGCGGCGGCGCGGTCGGCGTACCTGGCGGTGATCGCGGCCATCGCCTCCCGCCGGACGAACGGCAGGCTCCGGTCGATGCGGCCCGCCGCGATCGCGCCGTCCACCTCGTACGCGGCCGGCCGGAACTGGTGGGTGGGGCGGTTGTGGCAGTCCACGCAGTCCATGGTCCGCCACTCGAGCGTCCCAGGATCCACCGCGGCCGCCTTCTCGTCGGGCGGGAGGTCGTACCGCTCGACGGCGCCGCCGGCGCGGGTGACCTCGACCGTGCGCACGTTCTCGCGCTTCCGGTCGGCGAGGTAGCGGATGGCGACCCCCGGCGCGACGTGCCAGTGGATGCCGTGCCCGACGTCGCCGCCGCCGACGTGCAGGAGGAGCACGGTCTTCTTCGGCGTGCTCTTCTCGTCGTCGGCGAACCGCTCGAGGACCTTGAGCCGGTCGCCGACGAACTTCGTCGGCCAGTGGCACTGCTCGCAGGTGTCGCGCGAGGGGCGCAGGTTCTCGACCGGCGTGGGGATCGGGCGGGGGTAGAGGTCCAGGTTGACCGAGACCACCTGCCACGCGCCCGAGAGCTTCGACTTCACGAACCAGCTCGCGCCCGGGCCGATGTGGCACTGGACGCAGGCCACCCGCGAGTGCGGTGAGCGGACGTACGCCGTGTACTCGGGATCCATGACCGAGTGGCAGGACCCGCAGAACTGGGGCCGATCCATCACCTCGACGCCCTTGAACCCGGCGGCGGCCAGGATGAGGACGTTCGCGGCGGTGAGGGCGCCGAAGAGGATGAGGCGCCGCAGCGTCCGCGGATCGTTGAGGTCGAACACGGGCAGCGCCTGCGCCGCCGGTCCCCCGCGCCGCAGCCGGCGCCGCTGGAGCCAGGTGCCGAGCGGCATCAGGAGCAGGCCCACGAGGAAGACGCCGGGCAGGATGAGGTACGCGAGGATGCCGAGGTACGGCGTCTCCTCGAGCCCCGCCATCGCCATCACGAAGAACGCGACGATGAGGAAGCCGCTGGCGGTGGTGAGCACGGCGCCCGCGAGGCCGAGCTTCGTCTGCATGAGCCGCTGGAGGAAATCCCGGACCATCGGCGGATTACACCCTGACGGTGCCCGCGGTGGCCTGGCCCTTATGGGGCAGATGGGCGCTCGGCATGAACCGACGGCCGCGGCGCGCCGAAGCAAGGGCGGGGCGGGCCCGCCGACTATACTCCCCCGACCCGATGCCACCTCTGCCCGACGCCCTCACGAGCCTCCCCGCGTATCCCGCCTTCGAGTTCGAGACCCGCGTCCAGGAGCTCCCGCCCCTCACCGGAGATCCCAAGGGCGACTTCCTCGCCGCGCGCAAGTTCGTGGAGGAGGTGCACCGCGCGGGCGGCAGCGGGCACACGGTGGTCCGGCTCCAGAGCGCGGCCACGGATCGGATCGTCGAAGAGCTCTGGTCGCGCGCGGTCGCGGAGGCGGGCAAGTCGCACGCGCCCAGCCCCGTCTCGCTCATCGCCATCGGCGGCTACGGCCGCCGCGATCTCGCGCCGTACAGCGACCTCGATCTCCTCGTGCTCCACGCGGACGGGAAGCCCGACCCGTTCGTGAAGCTCGCCGCGGAGCGGCTCGTGTACGCGCTCTGGGATCTCAAGCTCGAGGTGGGCTACTCGGTCCGCGACCTCGCGACGTGCGATCGGCTCGCGTCCGAGGACCACACCGCGCGGACCGCGCTCCTCGACCTCCGCCACCTCGCCGGCGACCGCGCGCTCTTCCGCGCGCTCGAGCGCGAGGAGCTGCACGGCCTCTCCGCCGCCAAGGTGGAGAAGTTCCTCGCGGACAAGCTGGACGAGATGCGCGCGCGGCGCGAGCGGTTCGGCGACTCGCTCTACCTGCTCGAGCCGAACCTGAAGGAGTCGGAGGGCGGCCTGCGCGACCTCCAGTCGGCGCTCTGGCTCGCGCGCGTCCGGTTCAAGGTCGCCGGCATCACCGAGCTCCTCTCGCGCGCCCTCCTGCCCGAGCGCGAGATCCGCGAGATGCGCCGCGCCCGCGACTTCCTCTGGCGGGTCCGGAACGAGATGCACTACCTCGCCGGCCGCAAGTGGGACCAGCTCACCTTCGACATCCAGCCCCAGGTGGCGGCGGCGATGGGCTACACCGACCACCCCGGCTCGCCGGCGGTCGAGGAGTTCATGCGGCACTACTACCTCGCCGCGAAGACGGTCATCGTCGCCTGCGACGCGATCGTGGACCGCTGCCTCGAGCCGCAGAACGCCACCGGCTGGCGCATGGTCCCGCCGCCGGCGGCGGTGATCGGGGCGGAGCGGCCGGTGACGATCCTCCAGGGGCAGCCGACCCGCGCCGCGGATCGGTTCCTCCCGGGCGGCGAGCTCAAGGTGTTCCGCGGGCGGCTCACGGTGGCGGACAAGGACGTGCTGCGGCGCTCGCCGGCGGCGCTCGTCCGCCTGTTCGCCGCGGCCGACCGCGAGAGCCTCGACCTGTACCCGTACGCGCGCGACCTCGCCGCGCAGGTCGCGACCGAGCTGCCCCCCGAGGCGGCCCAGGACCCGGAGCTCAACCAGGAGCTGCTCGCCTGCTTCACGCGGCCGGGGACGCGCGGGCGCTTCCTCACGCTGATGCACGAGATCGGCGTCTTGCCGCACGTGCTCCCGGAGTTCGCGCGCGTGACGGCGCGGCGCCAGATCGACCTGTACCACGTGTACACGGTGGACGTTCACACGCTGTTCGCCGTCCGCCGGCTCTTCGCGCTGCGCTGCGGCGACGTGCAGGAGCCGGTCCTCGGCGCGCTGATGCAGGGGCAGCAGCGCCCGCTCGCGCTCTACCTCGGGACGCTCTTCCACGACATCGGCAAGGGCAGCGGCAAGGACCACTCGCTGCGCGGGGCGGAGATCGCGGTCGAGGCGTGCACGCGGCTCGGCGTGGACCCGGCCGACGCCGCGGACATCGAGTGGCTCGTCGCGAAGCACCTGCGCATGTCGCACATCGCCCAGCGGCGCGACCTCTCCGACCCCGATCTCATCCACGCCTTCGCCGAGGAGGTCGAGACGCTCGACCGCCTGGAGAAGCTGTACCTCCTCACCTACGCGGACATGGCCACCGTGGGCCCGCGCACGTGGACCGAGTGGAAGGCCCGGCTCCTCCAGGAGCTGTTCGAGAAGACGCGCGCGGTGCTGACGAAGGGCGAGCGCCGCCCGGCGCCCGGCACGGCCGAGAACGAGGGCCGGCGGCGCGTCGGCGAGGCGCTCGTCACGGGCCCCCGGTACACCGCGCCCGAGGAGCGGATCGCGTTCCTCTCCGCGATGCCCGCCCGCTACTTCGTCACCGCCGCGCCGGACGACGCCCCGCGCCACCTGCGCCTCCTCGAGCTCGGGCAGCACCGCGCCGTCGCCGCGCTCGTCCGGCACCGCGGCGCCCTCGGCCTCTCCGAGGTCGCGATCACCGCGCGCGACCGCCCCGGCCTGCTCGCCACCGTGGCCGGCGTGTTCGCCGCCCACCGGATCGACATCCAGCACGCCGAGGTCTTCTCCACGCCCGACGACCCGGCCCTCGGCTGGCTGGCCGGGCGGGCGCTGGACGTGTTCCAGCTCCGCGGCCCGGAGGAGACCATCCTGGCGGCGCCGCGCTGGCGGGCGGCCCGGCGCGATCTCGCCCGCGTGCTCTCCGGCGAGGAGTCGCTCGATGATCTGCTCACCCGGCGGCTGCGCGCGTCGGCGCTGCCTGCCAAGCCGCTCCCCAGCGTGCCGACCCGCGTCGTGATCGACAACGACAGCGCGCGCGCCCACAGCGTCGTGGACGTGTTCACCGCGGATCGTGTCGGTCTCCTGCACACGCTCTCGCGCACGTTCTTCGAGCTCGGCCTCTCCGTGGACCTCGCGCGCATCGCGACCGAGGGGCACCGCGCGGCCGACGCGTTCTACGTCCGCACCGCGGACGGAGGCCGGATCGAGCCCGCGGACGCGCCGCGCATCACCGCGGCCGTCGCGGCGGCGCTCGCGCGCCCCGAGTAAGCCCGCCCCCTCCGGCGCGCGCCCGCGGGACCGATCGGGCGTCGCGCGCCACGACGCCCGTCACCCCCCGCGGTGAGCCGCCGATCCCCGGCGGGACGCTCCGGAAATGCTCCGGGATGGCGCGCCCTTGTCCCCCCAGCCGGCCGTGGACACCATGTTCCTCGGGCGCTCGGGGTAGGGGAAGGGGAGCAGGCCGCGTGACGAAGAGCTTCATCCGCATCGGGGTCGTGACGGCATGGCCCGAGGTCGACTGGCACAGCCGCCGCCTCCTCGAGGCGTGCGAGCGGCGGTGCGGGGCGACCGTGCTCGATCCCGCGACCCTCGGCGCCGTCCTCGGCGCGGACGGGCTCGCCCCCTCGTCGGACGGGCGTCCGCTGCGCGTCGATGCGCTCCTCCTCGCGCGCGGGCTCGGGCAGGGCGGCGACCCGGACGTGCAGTTCGAGCTCTACAGGCTGCTCGAGGAGTCGGGGACGCTCGTGGTGAACCGCATCGGGCCCCTGCTCGCCGCGCAGGACAAGTTCCGGACCTCGTGGCTCCTGTGGCGCGCCGGGGTCCCCACCCCGGCCGCGGCCGTGGCGCAGACCGTGGAGGACGCCGCCGCGGCCCTGCAGGCGCTCGGCGCCGCGGTCGCGAAGCCGATCGCGGGCTCCCTGGGCGAGGGCGTCGAGCGGCTCGCGCCGGACCCGGCGGGCCGTGCGGCGGTGCGCGAGAAGGTGGAGCGGGATCACGGGGTGTACCTCCAGTCCTACGTGCCTCACCCGGGCCGCGACCTCCGCGTGTTCGTCGTCGGCGGGAAGGTGCGCGCCGCGATCGAGCGCCACGCGCCCGCGGGCGAGTGGCGCACCAACGTGAGCATCGGCGGGCGTGCAGAACCCTGGCGCTGCACCGCCGAGGTGGAGGCCGTCGCGGAGGCTGCCACGGCCGCGGTGGGCCTCGACTACGCCGGGGTGGACCTCGTGATGGGGCCCGGCGGGCCGACGGTGATCGAAGTGAACGGGAACCCGAGCTGGCAAGGCATCCAGGAGGCCACCGGCCTCGACATGGCCGAGGTCATCGCCGACCACGTGCTCGGTCGGGCCCTGCGCCGCCGGAGGGCCAGCGACCACATTGTGCGTGAACGGACGGGGGCGACACATGGCTGAGGAGAAGAAGGGCGGCAGCAAGGGGGCGATGACGGTCTCGGAGGCCGGTCGCAAGGGGGGCGTCCGCGTCCGCGAGACGCGGGGGCGGAAGTTCTACGAGGAGATCGGCAAGAAGGGCGGAGAGACCGTCAAGGCGGAGCGAGGCCGGAAGTTCTACGAGGAGATCGGGAAGAAGGGCGGCGACACGGTCAAGGCCGAGCGCGGCCCGCGCTTCTACGAGGAGATCGGCAAGAAGGGCGGCGAGACGATCAAGGCCGAGCGCGGCACGCCCTTCTACGAGGAGATCGGACGCAAGGGCGGGCACAAGGTCCGGGAGCTCATCGAGAAGGGCAAGGCCGAGGGCGAGGAGTCCTCGGCCGAGGACGGCGGCAAGCAGTAGGCCGCCGGGGGAACGGCCCGCCGCTCGGGCGGGCCGCGATCAGGGGGAGGGGGGAGCATGGCGGACAACGAGCAGAAGGATGGCGCCGCGCGGCGGGAGCCCGAGGAAGGGCGGCGGGGCATGACGGTCTCCGAGGCCGGACGGAAGGGTGGCATCGCCGTCCGGGACGAGCGCGGGCACGCGTTCTACGAGGAGATCGGCAAGAAGGGCGGCCAGAAGGTCCGCGAGCTGATCCAGCGCGGCAAGAACAGGACCTGACGGAGCGCGCGGGAGTCGACGGTACCCGGGCCCGCCCTCACCGAGGGCGGGCCCGGTGCTGCATGGGAACCAAACGGCCGCGCGGCGCGTCGTGCGCTTTGTGGACGGCCGGAAAGCTGCTAGATCGGCGCCATGGCGGCCGCCCACATCGTCGAGATCGATCCGGCGCATCCCCAGCCGCGCGTGATCGAGCGCGCCATCTCCGCGCTCTCCTCCGGAGGGCTGCTCGCGTATCCCACCGACACCTACTACGGGATCGGGTGCGATCTCTTCGACAAGCGGGCGATCGAGCGCATCTACCAGCTCAAGGGGATCCCGCCGACGCAAGAGCTGTCGTTCATCTGCCAGGACCTCGCCGAGATCTCCCGCTACGCGATCGTGGACAACGCCGCGTACCGCGTGCTCCGCCGGAAGGTCCCCGGCCCGTTCACGTTCATCCTCCCCGCGACGCGCCTCGTGCCCGATCTGGTGCTCCGGCGGCAGAAGACCGTCGGCATCCGGATCCCGGACAGCCCGGTCGCGCTCGCGCTCGTCCGCAGGCTCGAGCACCCGCTCATCTCCACCTCGGCCGCGACCCCCGATGGTGAGGTGCTCGTGTCCGCGAAGGACATCAAGGACAAGCTCGGCCACGGGCTCGACCTGATCCTCGACGGAGGCCTCCACGCGAACGAGGCCTCGTCCGTGATCGACCTCTCCGGTCCGGAGCCGGTCGTCGTCCGCGTCGGCAAGGGCGACGTGTCCGACCTCCTGGCGTAAGCCCCCGCGCCCGAGCCCGCCCGCGAGGCGCACGGAGCCTTTCTGGACCGGCGCGCCCGCCGCGCTATCGTCCCCTCGTGCCGTCTCCCCTCGACCCCGCGCTCGACCTCTACCTCGCCCACCTCCGCGTGGAGAAGGGGCTCGCCGAGAACAGCGTCGAGGGGTACGGCCGCGACGTCCGCGCGTACCTCGACGCGCTCGGAAAGATGGGGGTCACCTCGTGGGAGCAGGTCGGCCGGACCGAGGTGCGGGCGCACCTCGCAGGGCTCGTCCGCGCGGGGCTCTCGCCGCGCTCGCAGGCGCGCGCGCTCTCCGCGATCCGCGGGCTCCACAAGCTGCTCGTGGGCGAGCGGCTCGCGCCCGGCGACCCGACGGACGAGGTGGACGCGCCGCGGACCGCGCGGACGCTGCCGGGGCTGCTCGGGCGGGAGGAGGTCGAGCGGCTGCTCCAGGCGCCGGATCCGCGCACGCCGGGCGGCCGCCGCGATCGCGCGATGCTCGAGCTGCTCTACGCGACGGGCCTGCGGGTGAGCGAGCTCGTCGGGCTCCAGCTCAACGACGTCGATCTCGAGAGCCGGGTCCTCGTCGCGCGGGGCAAGGGCAACAAGGAGCGGCTCGTGCCGGTGGGCGCGCCGGCCGTCGAGGCGGTGAAGGCGTACCTCACCACCGCGCGCGAGCGGCTGCTCAAGGGCCGCCGCTCGAAGGACCTCTTCGTCACGCCGCGCGGGCGGCGGCTCACGCGGCAGGGGTTCGCGAAGCTCCTCCGGCGCCACGCGCGCGTCGCCGGGATCCGCCGGGCGATCTCGCCGCACAAGCTCCGCCACTCGTTCGCGACCCACCTGCTCGAGGGCGGCGCGGATCTCCGCGCCGTCCAGGCGATGCTGGGCCACGCCGACGTGACGACGACGCAGATCTACACGCACGTGGACCGCAGCCACGTGAAGCGGCTGCACGCGCGGTTCCACCCGCGGGCCTGAGCCCCCGCGAACGAGCCCCGCCCCCGGGAGCTGAACGTTTTCGCGCACCCGAGGCGTGCGTTGACCCGGCGCGCCCGCTGGGCTAAAGAACCGCTTTTCTTGAGAGGACTTGCGTTGGGGTTTGATCTTGCCAAGGCACTACCCGGTTTCATCGTCGTCCTGCTCTCCCTGACGGTGCACGAGTTCGCCCACGCGTGGACCGCGTACCGGCTCGGGGACGACACGGCCGCGCGGATGGGGCGCCTCACGCTCAACCCGATCCCGCACATCGATCTCATCGGGACCATCGTCGTCCCCCTGGTGATGACGATCGCCGGCGTCTCGCCGCTGGGCTGGGCGAAGCCCGTTCCGGTCAACCCCGCGAACTTCCGCCGCGGCGTGAAGATGTCCACGGGCGACACGCTCGTGAGCTTCGCGGGGCCGATCTCGAACCTCGCGTTCGCGCTCGTGGCCGCGATCGCGTGGGGGCTGCTCCTGCGCTTCGCGCCGAACCTCGTCGTGCGCGACGCCCCGGCGGAGCTGCTCCTCAAGGCCTTCGTGGTGGTGAACGTCGTCCTGGCGATCTTCAACCTCCTCCCGCTGCCTCCGCTGGACGGGAGCCACTTCGTCGGCCACGTGCTCCCGCGCCGCCTGCAGGCGGGCTGGGAGCGCTTCCGGGCGTTCGGGCCGCTCGTCCTGATCGCGCTGCTCTACATCCCCGCAGGCCCCGACGGCCCGCCGCTCCTGTGGACGGTCCTCCGGCCCGCCCAGAACTTCGTGCTCTCGTTCTACAGCCTCGTCATCAACGGCATCGCGGCGTAGGCTCGGACCCTCCCATGACCACCCCCCCTCGCCAAGTCGTCGTCAGCGGCATGCGGCCCACCGGCCGCCTCCACATCGGGCACCTCCACGGCGCCCTCGCGAACTGGGTCCGGCTCCAGGCCGAGGCCGAGTGCTTCTTCTTCAGCGCCGACTGGCACGCGCTCACGACGCAGTACCACGACCCCGGCGTCATCAAGGCGGCCGAGCGCGAGATGTTCGTGGACTTCATCGCCGCCGGGATCGACCCGCAGAAGGCCACGCTGTTCGTCCAGAGCGAGGTGAAGGAGCACGCCGAGCTGTTCGTGCTCCTCGGCATGATCACGCCCGTCGGCTGGCTCGAGCGCTCGCCGTCGTACAAGGAGCTCCGCGAGAACATCACCGACCGTGATCTCGCGCTCTACGGGTTCCTCGGCTACCCGGTGCTCCAGACCGCGGACATCATCCTCTACAAGGCGACCCGGGTGCCGGTGGGCGTCGACCAGGTCCCGCACCTCGAGCTCGCCCGCGAGATCGTCCGGCGCTTCAACTCCCACTACGGCGAGATCTTCCCCGAGCCGCTGCCGCTCCTCACCGAGGCGCCGAAGATCCTCGGCACCGACGGCCGGAAGATGTCGAAGAGCTACGGCAACACGATCGACCTCGGCGAGGACCCGGAGAGCACGAAGAAGAAGATCATGGGCGCGGTGACCGATCCCGCCCGCAAGCGCCGCCAGGATCCGGGCAACCCGGACGTCTGCGGCATCTTCTACCTGCACAAGGTGACGAGCACCCCGGACACCATCTCCTGGGTGGACACGAACTGCCGGACCGCCGGGATCGGCTGCGTGGACTGCAAGAAGAAGCTGCTCGAGCGGCTCCTGCCGGAGCAGGAGCGGATCCGCGAGCGGCGCGAGGCGCTGCTCGCGAAGCCGAAGGACGTGGACGACCTCGTCCAGCTCGGGACCCGCAAGGCGCGGTCCGTCGCCGAGGCGACGATGGCGCAGGTCCGGCAGGCCATGAAGCTCACGCTGGGCTAGACCGCTCGCCCTTCGACAAGCTCAGGGCGAGCGGGCTTTCGTATCCGCTCGTGCTGAGCCTGTCGAAGCACGAACGGGAGAGGACGCGGGGCGAATCGTCGGATGGCGAGGAACGGTCACAGAGAGGCTTCCTCGGGCGCGTCCCTCGACGCAGCCCCCGAGGTCGACGCGACCGCCCGCGCCGCCGCGGAAGCCTTCCGCGTCCGCCTGCCGCCGCTCAAGCCCGGCGAGCCGCCGTTCGAGGGGCCCCTCGATCTCATCCTGCACCTCGTCAAGGAGCACGAGGTCGATCTCTTCGACATCCCCATCGCGGCGATCACCGAGAGCTACCTCGCGACGCTCAAGGCGCTCCAGCAGCTGGACATCGACGTCGCCGGCGAGTTCCTGCACATGGCGGCGCAGCTCCTGCTCATGAAGAGCAAGCTGCTCCTCCCGCGCACCGAGGTGGCGGAGGACACGCCCGCGGAGGACGCGGGGGTGGACCCGCGCGCGGAGCTCGTGCGGCGGCTCCTCGAGTACCAGAAGTATCGCGCCGCCGGCGAGGAGCTCGGGAGCCGCGACATCCTCGACCGGACCGTGTTCACCCGGCGCGTGCGCGTCGAGCGCCCCGCCTCGCCGGAGGGGCCCGAGGGGCTCGCCGACGTGTCGGTCTTCAAGCTCATCGAGGCGCTCGATCGCGCCCTGAAGAGCGCGAAGCCGGAGACGGTCCGCGAGGTGGTCACCGACCGGCTCAGCATCACCGACGCCATCAGCCGGGTGGCCGACGTGCTGCGGCTGCAGCGGCGCGCGACGTTCGAGGACCTGCTCTCCGGCCCGCCCGAGCGCCGGAACACCCGCGCCAACGTGCTCACCACGTTCCTCGCCATCCTCGAGATGGCGAAGCTCCGGCTCATCCGCATCTACCAGGCTGCCCTCGACGAGGCCGGCCCCGGGGCGGAGATCATCGTGGAGGCCCGCGACACGCTGGGCGACGACGCCCCCGTGACGCCCGGCGCCCAGGAGGACTACAGGTGAACCAGGAATCCGACGATCGCGACGCCGCGGCCGCGGCGCCCGACGCGTCCGCCGCCCCCGAGGCCTCGCCCTCCGTCTCCGCCGACGAGCTCTCCGCGCTCCAGGCGGCCGAGGAGGCGAAGGGCGGCGACCCCGCGCTCGAGGAGGTCGAGTCGGCGCAGATCGACGTCCCCGAGGACCGGCAGGAGGAGAAGGAGGAGCCGTTCGAGAAGCTCGCCGCCGAGGCGAAGCGGCTCGGCGAGGGGCGGGCGCGGACGGTGATCGAGACGCTGCTCTTCCTGGCCGAGCGCCCGCTCACGCCGGAGGAGCTCCGCCAGGCGACCGGGCTCGAGGTCGAGCGCGTGGCCAAGGCGCTCGATCAGCTCTCCGGCACCTACCGGGAGGGCCTCTCCGGCATCGTCCTGCACGAGGTCGCCGGCGGCTGGCAGCTCCGGACGTCGCCCCTCAACGCAGCCTACGCGCGGCGCTTCCTCAAGGTGAAGCCGCAGCGCCTCACCCGCGCGGCGCTCGAGACGCTCGCCATCGTCGCGTACCGCCAGCCGGTGACGCGGCCGGAGGTCGAGGAGGTCCGCGGCGTGGACTGCGGCGCGGTCCTGAAGGCGCTGCTCGAGCGGCGGCTGGTCAAGATCCTGGGCAAGAAGGAGGAGCCGGGCCGGCCGATGCTCTACGGGACGACCAAGGAGTTCCTCGAGTTCTTCGCGCTCAAGGACCTCGCCTCGCTGCCGACGCTGCGCGAGTTCCACGAGCTCTCGGAGGAGCACCGCGAGATCGTCGAGAAGGAGGCGCCGGAGCAGCTCCCGGGCATCGCCGGGATCGTGGACGAGCTCTCCGATCCCGCGGCGCGCGCCGCGCTCGAGGCGAAGCGGGCCGAGGGCGACGCGGCGCTCGACGAGCTCGAGCGGGCGATCGCCGAGGCCGACGAGAAGAGCCGCGCGGCGGCGGAGGCCCTGGGGGACAAGAAGAAGGAGGCGGCAGACGCCGGGCTGCCCCTCGCGGACGCGGCGCCTGAGGCCGTTCCGCCCGAGCCCTTCGACTCCGGCCCTGCTGCGCCGGGCCCACGCGCAGGGCAGGCGGAGTCGAAGGCGGGCCCGGGCACGGACACGGGTGAGAAGGTGGGGACCTAAGGTGGCGCAGGATCGGCTCCAGAAGTTCCTCGCCGCGAGCGGCGTCGCCTCGCGCCGCAAGGCGGAGGAGCTCATCACCGCCGGCCGCGTCAAGGTGAACCAGAAGACGGTGACCGAGCTCGGCACCAAGGTCGACCCCGAGGCCGATCTCGTCACCGTGGACGGCAAGCTCGTCTCGCGGCCCGAGGCGAAGAGCTACTTCCTGCTCTACAAGCCGCCGGGCTGCGTCACCACCGCCGCCGATCCGGATGGGCGCCCGACGGCGCTCCAGTACCTCGCCGGCGTTCGCGCCCGCGTGTTCTCGGTCGGCCGGCTCGACTACGACGCCGAGGGGGCGGTGGTGTTCACCGACGACGGCGAGCTCGCGAACCGGCTCGCCCACCCGCGCTACGGCCACCAGCGCGTCTACCTCGTGAAGGTCCGCGGCGCGCCCGATCCGCGCGCGCTGGAGCGGATGGCGCGGGGGGTGCGGCTCGAGGACGGCCCGGCCCACGCGCTCGAGGTCGGGATCCACGAGCACGCGGAGAAGAACGTCTGGATCCGGGTGGTCGTCGGCGAGGGGCGGTACCACCTCGTGAAGCGGCTCTGCGAGGCGGTGGGGCTCCAGGTCCAGCGCCTCTACCGGCCCGAGTTCGGCGGGGTGACGGTCGAGGGCCTCCGGGCGGGCGAGTTCCGGGCGCTCCTGCCCAGCGAGGTGAAGGCGATGCGACAGCGGGTCGGCCTCGCGCCGGGCGTCGCCGCCACGCCGCCGCTGCCCCGGAAGCTCCCGCGCGCCGCCCGCCGCCACGGGCATGGGCCGCCGCCCGTGCCAGGGTCCGAGCCCGCGCCGCCGCCGGAGCGGCCGTCCAGGGAGGCCGCGGCGCGCAACGAGCCGGGCGGGCGGAGGCCGGGGACCCCCGCCGGGGGTGGAGGGGACCGCGGCCTCCCGCGGCGTCAGCCCTCCGGCCGGAACCACGGCGGCTCGGCCCGGACGTCCGTGCCGCCCGACCACATGCCGAGGAAGAACCGCGCGAAGAAGTGATACGGGTGGACGAGCTCGGGGCGGGAGACCTCCTCGAGGCGCCGGGTCACCTCGTCCGGCAGCACGAGCTCGAGCGCGCCGAGGTTCTGCGCGAGCTGCTCCGGCTTCGTCGCTCCCAGGATGAGCGCCCCGATCCCGGGCCGGCGCAGCGCCCAGGAGAGGGCGACCTGGGCCGCCGGACGCCCCAGCTCCTTCGCCGCCGCGGCGAGCGCCTCGACGATGGTCCAGTTGCGCTCGGTGAAGAGCTTCTCGAAGCCCGGGTTGCCCGAGTCCTGCAGCGCCGCGAGCCGGCCCGCGCCGCTCGTCTTCACGCCCGCGCGCGCGTACTTGCCGGTGAGGAGCCCCGAGGCGAGCGGGCTCCAGGCGACGACCGACGCGCCGAGCGCCAGCGCCGCCGGTACGTGCTCGCGCTCGATGTTCCGCTCCACGAGCGAGTACTCGAGCTGGAGCCCGATGATCGGCGGCAGGCCCTCGCGCGCGGCCAGCGTCTGCGCCCGGGCGAAGTACCAGGCGGGCACGTCGGAGAACCCCGCGTACCGGACCTTGCCCTGGCGGACGAGGTCCGCGAACGACGCCAGGACCTCCTCGACCGGAGTGACCGTGTCCCAGGCGTGCATCCAGTAGAGATCGACGTGGTCGGTGGCGAGCCGCCGGAGCGACCCCTCCAGCGCGCGGAACATCGCCTTGCGGCCGTTGCCGCCGCTGTTGGGATCGCCCGGGGTCGCGCCGAGCGTGTACTTCGTGGCGATCACGGCGCGGTCGCGCCCGCCGGCCTTCTGGAAGTAGGCGCCGATGAAGGACTCGCTCGTGCCGCCGGTGTAGCCGTCGGCGGTGTCGATGAAGTTGCCGCCGTGGTCCAGGTAGCGGGCCAGCAGCTCGTGGGCGGTCTCCCGCGGGCTGCCCCAGCCCCACTCCGTCCCGAACGTCATCGTGCCCAGCGCGAGCGGGCTGACCCGCAGCCCGGAGCGGCCCAGCAGGTGGTAGCGCGAGAGCGATGTCATGGGGGTCCACCTCGGAGGGTTGGCGGTTCGCGTCCTCTGTTATTGCCGCCCGAACGGCGCCGGCAACTCACAACCGTGGACCGTGGACAGGCGACCGACGCCCTTGCGCCCCGGCCGACGACCGGCGACCATGCGGGCGATGCGGACGCTCCGGATGCTCGCCCTCGGGGTCCTCCCCGCCGTCCTCGCCTGCGGACCCAGGGGGGACGTGAGCTCTCCCGATCCCGAGGCCCGGGTGGCGGGCGTGCGGGCCGCAGCGCGCCGCGGCGGCGACGGGACCGCGGCGCTCCTCGTCGCCCAGCGCGACGCCGACGCCCGGGTGCGCCGGGC
>JAEYZK010000308.1 GCA_023428085.1 Pseudomonadota bacterium | reverse complement strand
GCTCGAGGTCGCGGGCCCGGTCCACGCGGTCGCGCGGCTCGGCCTCGACCCCGAGCCCCTCGACGCCGGCCGGCCCGACGACGCCGACTGGCTGCGCGCGTGCGTGTGGCCCGGCGACGTCCGGCGGCAGGAGCGCCTCGAGGCCGCGCTCCGGGCCTTCGCCGCCGCGCGCCCCCGGCCCGACGCGCCGGTGCTCCTCCCCATCCTCGCCCGCAACGTCCCGGCGCGGCTCGACCGGCTCTCGTCCAGCGAGCCCGGCGCCCTCGTCCTCGCCTACCAGACGCTGGTGCGCGACTACATCGCGCCCGGCGAGCGCGCCGAGTACGAGGAGGGCATGCGCGAGTGGCTCGCGACGCACCCGCCGGGACATACACTGTGGGTGGAGCTCGAGACCGCCGGCGACGTCGCCGTGCGCGACGAGGGGTGCGCGCTCGTCGCCCACGTCCGCGCGCCCTCCGGCGAGGTCCGCGACCTCGCGCTCGCCACCTGCGGCTACCACCCCGAGGTGATCCGGCCTGCGCCGGCGGGGGTCGCCGAGCTCCGGGCGCTCCTCGCCGCGCCCGAAGGTCGCGTCGCCACGCCCCCGTGAGCGGACGCGTCGTCGACGCGGCCGCGGGCCGCAGGCGAACGACGAGGGAGTGAGGCCCGGCGAGACCGCTTGTCCACGCTGCCCGGACCGGGGTACTCCCCGGCGCATGGCCGAGCCCACGCCGTCCGCCGCCGCCGTGCCGTGGTGGCGCGAGCCCACCCGCGCGCAGTGGACCAACTACGGCGCCGCCTGGGCGGGCTGGGTCCTCGACGGCTTCGACTTCTGCATCTTCCTCTTCGCGATGCGGCCCATCGCGAAGGAGTTCGGAGTCCAGCTCAGCGCGACCGCCCTCTCCGTCACGCTCACGCTGCTCGTGCGGCTCCTGGGCGGGCTCCTCGCGGGCTGGCTCGCCGACCGCCGCGGGCGGCGGCTCCCGCTCATGCTGTCGATCCTCTGGTTCGCCGCCTGCGACGGCGCGGTGTACTTCGCCGACAGCTTCACGGCCATCCTCGTCCTCCGCACGCTGTTCGGCTTCGGCATGGGCGCGGAGTGGACGGCGGGATCCGCGCTCGCCATGGAGAGCTGGCCGGCGCGGTCGCGCGGCCTCGCCTCGGGCGTCCTCCAGGGGAGCTTCGGCATCGGCTACGTGCTCGCCGCGGTGGCGTACGCCGCCGTCGGCGAGGAGAACTGGCGGACGCTCTTCCTCATCGCCGCCGCCCCCGCGCTGCTCGTCGTCCCCATCCGCCTCCTCGTCAAGGAGCCCCGCCTCCCTTCCAGCCCCACCCCCGTGAAGGAGCCCGGGCCCGACCCCAGCCTCTTCCGCCGCCGCGTCGTCTGGGGCTCCGCCCTGTACGCCCTGAGCTTCGCCGTCTACTACGCGCTCGTCGGCAACTGGGCGGCGATGCTCCAGCGGGAGCTCGGCCTCCCGGCGTCCGCGCTCCCGCTCCCGACGCTCCTCTTCCAGCTCGGCATGCTCGTCGGCGCCGCCGCGATCGGCGCGGCGGCCTCCCGCTTCGGGGTGGTGCGCGCGCAGGTCGTGCCGCTCCTCCTCCTCCTCCCGGCGTTGCCGCTCTACGTGGGGGCAGCGGGGGTGCGCGCGGGGCTCTGGGCGGGCGCGGCGCTGGCGGGGCTCCTCGGGGCGGGCATCTCCGGGGTGACCCCGTACCTCTTCGCCGCGCTGTTCCCGGCGCAGGTGCGCGCCCGCGGCTTCGCGCTCGTCTACCACCTGGGTGCGCTGTTCGGCGGCCTCACCCCGTTCGTCGTGGCCCGGCTCGCGGAGCGGGCCCCGATGCCGCTGCGCTGGGCCCTGGCAGGCGCGGCGGCGCTCGCCGCCCTGCTCGTCGTGGTGATGCTCGTGGTCCGGCCGCGCGGGATCCTGCCGCCGGACGTGCTCGGACGTTCACCGGTGGTTCCTGCCCCCGCGACCTCCCGCCGCGCCCTGTGACGACCCGCTCCGTTTACGAACCAGGGGGAAAGTGCGCAGGATCCGGATCGCACTCGAGGGCACCCGTGAACGATCCTGTCTTCCTCGTGACCGGCGCCGCGAGCGGCCTCGGGCAGAGCCTCGCGAGCCGCCTCGTCGGCCTCGGCCGGCGCGTCCTCGCCGCGGATCTCGACAACCACCGGCTCGAGGAGGCGTCGCGGCTCGCCGCCTGGCCCGCGACCCGGGTGCGGCTCGTCCCGCTCGACGTGCGCGAGCCCTCGCAGTGGGCCCAGGCCTTCTCCGCCGGCGCGCGCGCCTTCGGGGGCGTGGACGTGCTCCTCCACGCGGCCGGCCACCTCAAGGCCGGTGACGCCTGCGCGGCCACGCCGGAGGACGTCCACCGGCACCTCGACGTGAACGCGAAGGGGACCGCCTTCGGGCTCCAGGCCGCCGCCGCGCACATGGTCCCGCGGGGGCAGGGACACGCGGTCGTCTTCTCCACCCTCGACGCGTTCGCGCCCCGCCCCGGCCTCTGGCTCCACGGCGCCGCCGCCGCGGCCGCCCGCTCGGTGGCGCTCGCGGCGGACCTCGAGCTGCGCCCGCGCGGCGTGGCGGTGACGGTCGTCTGCACCGCGACGGTCGAGGCGCCCGACGACGTGCTCGGCCTCGGCGCCCAGGCCTGCGCCGCGGCCGGGGGTGCGGAGATCTCGGCCGAGGCGGTCGTGGACGCCGTCCTCGCCCGCGCGCTCCCCGCGCGCCCGCGGCAGCTCCTCGTGCCGCCCGCGCAGGGCCTCGTGGGCGCGCTCGCGGCGTGGTCGCCCTCCGTGGCGGCGTACCTGTGGAGCCGGCGGGAGCGCCGCGCCGCGGCGCGAGCGCCCGCGCGGGTGCGCGCGCAGCACGTTTGATCGTTTGCCCCGACCTTTGCCGGGTGCGTGCGCAGGGACCGAGGCACGTGCGGGTGCTCCGACGTACCCGCTCCGTGCGCCGGGACCTCGTGTCCCTCGGCCGCGTTTCAACGTTTCAGTCGCAGGTCTGGTAAGACCGGACCTCCTGTGAAGCGGTTGCCGTGGCGCCACCTCCCCGTGCGCGCTCGTGCGGAGCCGGCTCCCATCGCCTCAGGGGAACGCGCATGCGGCCTCGGTTCTCGGTCCGTTGGAAGATGATCATCCCGGCGCTCGTCGCCGTGGCGGCGACGGTCGTCTCGACCACCTTGACGCTCGGGATCTCGGCGAGCGCAGGCCAGCGGCTCCGCGACGTCGAGACGAGGGACTTCCCGGTCCTGCGCTTCTACCAGCGGATGGTCGACCACCTGAAGGAGGTCCACCTCCTCCTCAAGATCGTCGGCGAGTCCGAGGACTTCACCCGCATCATGGAGACCGACGAGCTCCACGAGAACGTCCTCGACTTCATCGACGACGAGGGCGCGAAGGCGCTCGGCGCGGGCCAGGCCGAGGAGGTCGCGGCCGCGTTCGAGGCGTACTACCGCGACGCGCACGCGCTCGCCGCGAAGCGCGTGCAGGCGGAGCTCAAGAAGAAGGCGGCGATCGCCAGCCTGCAGAACGACATCCACGTCCACAGCCGCGTCACGCCCGAGGCCACCGCGCTCAACACGGAGATCCAGGAGATCGACAACAGGTACAACGCGCTCTCCTCGGAGTTCGAGCAGAAGAAGGCCGCCGCGAGCACGGCGATGACGAGCGGCATGGCGGAGGCCCGCGACGTCCAGTTCCGGTCGATCCTCTCCGGCGCCGGGCTCCTCGGCGCCTCCGTGCTGCTCGCGCTCGTCGCCGCGTGGGCCGTCGCGGGGCGCGCCTCCCGGCCGCTCAAGACCCTGTCCGAGGTCGCGCTCCGGATCGCCGCGGGCGACCTCACGCAGGAGGTCCGCGTCGAGACCCGGGACGAGGTCGGCGTCCTCGCCGGCAGCTTCCAGCGCATGGTCTCGCGCCTGCGCCAGCTCGTCGGCACGCTCAAGGAAGCGTCCCGGGAGCTCGCCCTCGCCGCCGAGCAGCTCGCCGACCACACCCGCGCCCAGAGCGCGATGCTCGAGCGCCAGGCCAGCGGCGTCGCCGAGACCAGCTCCACCACCCGCGAGCTCGAGCAGACCTCGTCCGTCGCCGCGAACCGCGCCGCCTCGGTGCTCGAGGTGGCCCGCCGCGCGGCCGACATGAGCCAGGTGGGGCAGCAGGCCGCGGAGCGGAGCGCCGGCGAGCTCGAGCGCATCCAGGCCTCCGTCGAGAGCATCGTCGGCCAGTCCTCCCACCTCTACGACCAGGCACGCCAGGTCGGCGACATCGTCGAGACCG
>JAEYZK010000260.1 GCA_023428085.1 Pseudomonadota bacterium | reverse complement strand
CGCCGTCAGGCGGGGCGGAGTCGAACGAACGGGTGGCGGTGCCGTACGCCGCCTCCGCGCCTCCGCCCCGGCCCCCGCTCGCTACCGCGGGCGCGCGGCAGGGGTGCCGGTACGCGCGCGAAGCCGTGAGGTCCGGTTGGGCGAGGCGCGCCCAACTCGCCGGCCACCTCCGCTCGCTGCGCTCGCGGGTGGCCGGCTTCGGACAGGGGCGCGCCCGCTGCGGGCGCGGCCGGCGGCATGCGAGCGGAGGTCGCGGACGAGCAGGTGCCCTGGGGAGAAGGGTCCGTTCACCTCCGCGGGGACCGGGGCTCCGGCGCTCCGGCGGCTGTGGCGCGGCCGGCGGCATGCGAGCGGAGGTCGTGGATGAGCAGGCGTCCTGGGGAGAAGGGTCCGTTCGCCCTGAGCGTAGCAGCCGCGCAGCGGCTGCGGAGTCGAAGGGCGAACGGTGACGGACCGTGAAGGCCCGCTCGTCCTGAGCCTGTCGAGCGACGGGCGGTGACGCGCCTCATTCCATCGTGAGGCACGCCTCCACCGCCAGCCAGAACAGCCGCTCGCGGCCGGAGTGGCCGTCCCACGCGCGGGGGTCCCAGGCCGCGCCCGAGAGGTCGTCGCCGGCGTAGAGGAGCTGGCCGAGCTTCTTCCCCCGATGCCGCGCGACGGCGAACAGCGCTGCGGCCTCCATCTCGACGGCGCAGCAGCCCTCGGCGCGGCGGCGGGCGATCCGGTCGGGCGTCTCGCGATAGAACGCGTCGGTGGTCCAGGTCCGTCCGGGGCGGTGGGCCACGCCGTGGCGGGCGAGGGTGGCCTCGATCGCCGCCAGCGCGCCGGGATCCGCGGCGACGGTCCGAGACGGCGCGAGATAATGGTGGGAGGTGCCCTCGTCGCGCACGGCGTCCGCGGGCACGATGACGTGGCCGACGACGAGCTCGCGCTCCAGCGCGCCGGCCCCGCCGCAGGCCACGATCCGCTCCGCCCCGAGCGCGATCACCTCCTCGAGGATCCCGGCGGCGAGCGGCGCGCCGAGGCCGGCGTGGTAGACGGCCACCCGCCCTCCCTCGTGCGCGAGTTCGTACACGGGGATCTCGCCCAGCTCCGACCGGAGCACGGCGACCGTGCGCGTGCGGCCCGCGGCGACGAGCCCGGCGATCACCTCGCGGAAGAAGCAGCCGACCGCGCGGTCGGGCATGTCGGCGCGGCGCGCGATCGTCCGCGCCGGCTCGATGAGGGCCTCGCGCGCCGGATCGTGCTCGAGGAGCGGCGAGGGGGCCGGCGCTGCGAACGGCACTCCGGCCCGCGTCGCCTTCACCCACCGCGCGACCTCCTCGGCCACCTCCGCCAGCGTGCGGCCGGTGGTGTCCACGACCGCCGTTTGCCACCGCGGATCGCCGCGCTTCCACCCGGCCCACCGGTCCCACCGCAGCGCGGGCCAGGCGCCGTCCTGGATCACGTCGGGGCGCCAGCCGGGGTCGGCCGCGTGCACGCGCAGCCAGGCGGACCAGCTCAGCATCTCCTGCGTGCAGCCGTGCGTGCCGCGGGCGCGGAGGCGATCGATGCGTTCGACGTCGCCGCAGTCGAGCAGGCAGAGGGCGATCGGGCCCGCGTCGGCGGCGGACGGGCAGGCCAGCACCTCGCCGGGCACGGCGCCGCCCGACACGATCAGATCCCGGCCCTCCCGCGCGTACGCGATCCCGCGCTGGAGCCACGCCTCCGTCGTCTCCTGGCGCCAGACCTTCCCGGCGCCGGGCGGGACGCCGGGCTCGTCGAAGTCGTGGAGCGCCACCTCGGGCAGGAGCCGCGCGAGGTCGGGCATGCAGGCCGTCTTGCCCGCGCCGCTCGCGCCGGTGAGGAAGAAGATCATCGTGCCCCCCGGCGCCCGCGCCGGATCTCCGGACGCGGGCGCGGTTCACGGCGTCACAGGAACTCGCACAGATATGCGACCGGCGCGTCGGCCTTCACGTCGAAGCCGCTCTTCGCGGGGATCTCGAACGCGGTGCCGGCGGGGTAGGCCCGGAACGCGCTCGCGCCGGGGCCCTTCACCCAGAGCTCACCCGAGACGACCGTCATCCGCTCGGCGGCGTCGGTGCCGAAGTGGAACTCGCCGGCGTCGATGACGCCCACCGTTGCCCGGCGGCCGTTCCGCTCGAACCCGACGCTCTGGACCTTCCCGTCGAAGTAGGTGTTGTGCTTGAGCATGGGCGGGGTTCTTAGCACGGCGAGCGGTCGGCCGGCGACGGGCAGCCCGGCTTCGGCCGCGCCTGGGGTCCTCAGGCCGAACCCGCGCGCGCCCGGCGATGCCGAGCCATCACGTCGTCCCCGTACTCGAGCCGGGCCGCATACTGATTGTGGCGCTCGCAGAGGACCCTCAGGTTCTGGACCGTGGTCCCTCCTCCTTTCCCTTTCGGGACGATGTGATCGAGTTGCAAGCGCATCCTCGACCCGCAGATGCCGCCCGACGCGAGCTTCCACTGGCAGCATCCTCCGTCCCGCCGCCAGACCTCGCGGCGGACGTGGGCTGGAATCTGTTCGGAACGAGATCCTGCGGGCTGGTTCGCCGGCCGCCGGGCCCGGGGCTTCGCGACGAGGGCCCGTCGCTTCGCTTCCCTGGTCAGGGCCGCCTCGGCTCCAAGCGCCAGGATGTCGGCGATCGTCGCTCCCGGATGCGAGTGCGAGAGCGCCAGCCGGGCTGCCTCGACCTTGGCCAGCAGGTCGCGAGTGACGGTGAGATGCAGCCGGCTGAGCTCCGCGGTGAGCGGATCGTTCACCTCGCGCGCAGGCTCCGGTCGGACCTCCCTCGATGGTTCCGGCGCTTTCGGGGCAATGGAGTTCAGCGGGTGAACTGCGGATGTATCCGGCACCGGAATCGAGGCGGGGAGAGCCAGCGGCACGGGCCGAGCGGTTGGCTCGCGTTCCACAGCGACCCGAACGACCTCTCGGACCGGTACGCTCGCCCGAGGCGCGATCTCCGCCGAGACGAGCTTCGCCTCCTGCCGAGACACGTGGAAGAACCGCGGCAGCACCTCCGTCCTGTTCTCGGCCGTCAGGACCCTCGCCACCTCCGCGATGCTCGTGATGCACAGTTTCCCCTCCCGCAGGGCCTCGAGCACCTCAGGGAACCGCTGGACGAGCGAGACCGCCTTCGTGCGGTAGAAGGCGTTCCCGCGCGAGAGCCCGAGCTCCCGGACGAGGAACTCGAACAGGCTCGGGTACCCGAGCTCCTCCCAGCAGCGCCTGCGATCGAACTCGGCCAGCTCCGAGATGAAGTCGGCCATCGCACGCCGCTCGTTCCGGAGCAGGGCGGCGAGGCGGGAGACCAGTTCATGCGTTGAAGCCATTGTCGTCGTCATGCCGGGAGAATTGCACGGAGGTCTGACGACGACTCGATGGCTCAATCGAAGGGAACGGGGTTCTGCATGGCGACCCTATTCTTGTCGCCCGAGCCCTCCACAAACTGCCTCAGGTGCGTTCGCACGAACTGGTCCGGTCTCCAGCCCTTCAGCAGGCAGTGCGCGGAAGCTCGAACCGAATGCTGTCGAACCCGGGGTAACTGGGCGCGAAACGGCGGATGGTGCGCTTCACCGACTCGAGCACGTATGCCGAGTTGTCCCACGCTCCGCTAAGGCAGCCGCGCACCTCGGCGGATCCGGGATCAATCGTGTCGGTGTGTGCGACAATGCGATCTGCGACGCGACGAGCGTCTGGCGAGGTGCCGCACACCTCCTTCATGACTGGTGGTGCGTGTTCCTGTGCTCGCGAATGCAGATCGCTTCAAACATCGGGGACCTCCTCGCTTGTAGACGATACTCGCTGCGGACGAGCGCGACGAGGACCAACGGGCGACGCGCGGAGGCCTGGGCAAGGGTGTCGAGTAATGGCTGTGCTGCCGACTCGCGAGTCCGATCATCCAGCCCACGAGCTCAGCGGGTGAACTGGCGCAGCCGACTGCCTGCGCTCACCCCCGCCCGCGCGGCAACCGCTCCCCGATCCGCTCCTCCCCGATCGCCGCCTCGAGCGCCGCGAGCCGCTCCCGGTCCGGCCCGCGCCAGCGGAGCGCCTCGAGGTCCTCGGCGAGCGGCACGTCTTCACGGAGCGTCGCGAGCGTGCGGTAGAGGACCGCCTCGGCGCGGTGGGCGCGCAGGCTCTCGGCGAGGGCGAGCGCGCCGCGGACGGGCACGTCCCAGCGGTGGTGCAGGTCGGGGATCTCCTCGAGCTTGCCGTACCGCGCGAGCACCGCGGCGGCCGACTTCTCGCCCCAGCGCGGCAGGCCGGGGATGCCGTCGGCGGTGTCGCCGACGAGCGCGAGCCAGTCGGGGATGGACGCGGGCGCGACCCCGAACTTCTCGCGCACGCCGTCCTCGTCGAGGACCTTCCTGCGCAGCCGGTCGAGGCCGACCACCGTCCGCCCGCGCACGCACTGGGCGAGGTCCTTGTCGGGCGTGCAGAGCAGGATCCGCTCGACGCCGGGCTGGCCGGCGAACCGCGCGGCGGCGGTGGCCATGGCGTCGTCGGCCTCGAACTCGACCATCGACCAGACGACGACCCCGAGCGCCCGGACCGCGTCCTCGGCGCGCTGGAACTGGTCGAGGAGCTCGGCGGGCACGCCGGCCGAGGTCTTGTAGCCGGGGAAGAGCTCGTTCCGGAACGACTCGATCACGTGGTCGAACGCCACCGCGACGTGGCTCACGCCCTCGTCGCGCAGGAGCAGCGCCAGCGAGCGGACGAGGCCGCGGGTCGCCCCCACCTCGCGGCCGTCCGGACCCTTCGCCGGGGGTGCGCCGAAGTACGCGCGGAAGAGCTCGTAGGTGCCGTCGACCAGGTGGACGTTCATCGGCTTGCCAGGGCGATCCCGGCAGACGTAACGTCCGCGGGGCGGCGCTGCACGCGCGCCCCGGAGCCCACATGCGAACCGCACTCCTGCCGATCCTCGCCGCCCTCGGCGTCGCCTGCTCGACCACCCCGCGCGGGCCCCGCAGCGTGGACGCGACCCCGAGCAACCCCGACGCGACCGCCGCCACGAAGGCGGTGCTCGCGTACCTCGCCGCCCACTCCACGGGCGCGTTCCAGGGGACCGTCGTCGGGCAGAACGCCGGCCACGGCAGCCAGATCGCCGATCCAGCAAACACGCTCATGGGGTTCGACGCGCTCGTCGGCAAGCTCCACGAGGACACGGGCACGTGGGTGGGCATGCTCGGCGTGGACTACGAGCACGACCTCGTCTTCCGCCCGGAGCAGCTCGCCGCCGCCAACGCGGTCCTCGTCGCGCACTGGGAGCGCGGCGGGCTCGTCACGATCAACTGGGCGCCCCAGAACCCGTGGCTCATCGACGAGTCCGATCTCTCCGACGGACATCAGGGCGTCTGGACCCACACCCGGAACCAGGGGAACAACCTCGCGAACGTGGACCTCGACGCGCTCGTGGACCCGGGCTCGGCCATCTACCCCGTCTGGCGCCGCAAGCTCGACCGGATCGCGACCGCGCTCGCCCAGCTCCGCGACGCGGGCGTCGTGGTCCTGTGGCGGCCGATGCAGGAGATGAACGGCGACTGGTTCTGGTGGGGTTTCAAGACGTACGGGGACGACGGCGGACCGTACCAGCGCGTGTGGCAGGACATGTACCGGTACTTCACCGGCGAGAAGGGGCTCGACAACCTGCTCTGGGTCTACTCGCCGGCGGACGGCGGCGCGAAGGCCGCTGCGCAGAACTACCCGGGCGCCGACTACGTGGACGTCGTCGGCCCGACCTACTACGGCGACGCGCTCCGGCCCGGGCGCTGGGGCAGCGCGCTCGCCTTCGGCAAGCCGGTCGGGTTCGCCGAGCTGGGGCCGAACGATCGCGGGGACGGGTCGTTCGACGACCGCCGGTACGTCGAGGCGATCCGCCAGCGGTACCCGGAGGCCGCGTACTTCGTCGCCTGGCACGACTGGGACTGGGGCGACGGCACGACCGCGCACATGTCGCTCCGCGCCAACCAGCACGCGGCCGCGCTGCTCGCCGACCCCGGCGTCCTCACCGCGGACGAGCTGCCGGCGTTCCAGTGACGAACCAGTCCTGGAGCCGCGCGCGCAGGTCCAGGAACCGCGCGTAGCGCTCCGCGAGCGCCGGGGCGTCCCGCGGCTCGACGACCGGCGTGACGGAAGGTGAAAGCGCCGCGAGGTCGCCCGGCGCGAGGAGGCCTGCCGCCAGGCCGCCGAGGAGGGCGGCGCCGCGGGCGGCGGCGTTCGTGACGGTGACCGCGTCCAGCGGGAGCGCGAGGGCAAACCCGGCTTTCTCGCCGAAAGCGACGTGACGATCCCGTCCGCACTCACGCAGCGGGCCGAGGTGCTGCAGGAGCGCGCG
>JAEYZK010000253.1 GCA_023428085.1 Pseudomonadota bacterium | reverse complement strand
CGGCCTGGGCGCGCAGGGCCTCGGCGGCCTCGGCGCGGGCGGTGGCGGCCTCGCGCTGGGCGCGGGCCTCGCGCCGGTCGGAGCGGATCTCGTTCTCCCGGCTCTCCGTGCGCTGCTCGCGGTCGATCACCGCGGCGAGCCGCTCCATGGCTTCCGCGCGGACCGCGGCGGCCTCCTGGCGGATGGCCTCGGCGTCCTCGACGGTACGTTCGCGGGTCGACCCGGCCTCCCGGCGGGCCAGCAGCACGAGGATCAGGGCGACGAGGCATGTGAGCAGCAGGGCGATGATCACGGCGATCTCCGTCATGACCCACCTCCCCGTTGCCGCCCGACGGCGGATCGCGCCCGACGGCACCACCGGGGGCGATGATGCACTCGGCCGGGACGACCGTGGTCAAGCATCCCACGTGTCGGCGTCGCGACCGCGTAACACGTCCGTGAGCACCCGGGTGATCATGTCGTGCGGGAAGCCCCGCCGGCCCAGCATGCCCGCCAGTCGCCTCGCCTGTGCCCGCTGGTCCCCGTCCGGGTCCCAGCGTCGTCGTACGAGGTCGCGGGCGCGAGCCTCCTCGACCTCGGGGTCGAGATCGGCGAGGGCCTGACTCGCCTCGGCCTCGGGGACTCCGCGGCGGCGGAGTTCCTGGGCGAGGCCGCGCCGTCCCAGTCGGCGGCTCTCCCCCTGGGAGCGAACCACCATGCGGGCGTACTCGGCGTCGTCGATCAGGCCGACCTCGACGAAGCGGTCGAGCACCTCGGCGATCACGTCCTCCTCGAACCCGCGCCCGGCGAGGTCCTCGGCGAGCTGCGCGCGGCTGCGGGGGGCGGCCGTCAATCGACGCAGCACGACGGCCTTGGCCGCCGCGACGGGATCGGCCGTGGAGCCACCGGTCACGCCGGGGCCTGCGCCCTCCTCGGGCGCCCCGGGCGCGGCGGCGCCGGCCCGCATCCCTCGCGAGCCGGCACTCCCGCGCGAGCGTCGCCCGGGAGCCACCTCAGAAGTCGACGCCCGCGGCCGGGTCCGCCGGCGCGTCGAGCGTGGCCCCGATGCCGAGCTTCTCCTTGATCTTCTTCTCGATCTCGACCGCCAGGTCGGGGTTGTCCCGGAGGAAGGACCGGGCGTTCTCCTTGCCCTGCCCCAACTGGTCCCCCTCGTACGTGAACCAGGAGCCGGACTTGCGGACGAGCCCGTGCTCCACCCCCAGGTCGATCAGGGAGCCCTCGCGGGAGATGCCGACGCCGTAGATGATGTCGAACTCGGCCTGCTTGAACGGCGGCGCCATCTTGTTCTTGACGACCTTGACCCGGGTCCGGTTACCAACCGCCTCGCCACCCTCCTTGAGGGTCTCGATCCGGCGGATGTCCATGCGCACCGAGGAGTAGAACTTCAGGGCCTTGCCGCCCGTCGTGGTCTCCGGGGAGCCGAAGAAGACGCCGATCTTCTCGCGGAGCTGGTTGATGAAGATCGCGGTGGTGCCGGAGGCCGCGAGCGCGCCCGCGCCGACGCGGACGGCGGCGGAGATCACGGTACCGCCTGGCACGAACGGGGCCGCGAGCTGGACGCCGTCGGCGATCCCGTGGGCGAGGCCGGCGGCGGCGCCGCGGAGGGTGGTCTCGAAACGGCCGGGCACCGACCGGCTCTCGCTGGTCGGGGCGACGTGGATGGACTCGATCTTGGTGCTCATGGTGGTCTCCTCGCCCCGCGGGCAGAGCAACCGCCGTGCCGTCCTCGAAACCCAGGCCTGGCGAGCGGCGGGGCGCCCGGCGGGGTCCGTGCCGCGGCCGGTCGGGCCGCGCGGCGGACCGTGTTACGTTCGCCCCGTGCCGCGCGAGTACCTCCGCCGCATCTCCGACGCCATCCTCCACGCGCAGCGGCCGATCCGCGTCTTCCGCGCCATCAACTGGGGCCCGCGGGTCCACGCGCAGTTCTTCCGCAAGGGGGCGCGCGAGCTGCCGCGGCCGCGGTACCCGCCGCTCGGGTTCGAGCGCTCCGACAAGGTGAAGGAGCTCCGCTCCATCCGCCGGCAGATCCGCGGGAAGAACCCGGTCGAGTCGCTCCTCCGCCGTCGCTGCGACGAGTTCATCCTGGCGGCCGAGCTGCTCGCCGCGCGCGGCACGCGCCGCTTCTACGAGCTCTCGCAGCGCCTCTACGGCGACCCGCGCGACCGCTTCCCCGACCACAACGTGGACAACCTCGCCATCGCCCGGCTCTGGGCCTCGCGGCCCCGCGCGCGCGACGAGGAGCTCGCCTACTCGGCGGAGGAGGCCGCGGCGAAGGTCGCCGAGATCTGCACGCCGTACCTCGGCGGCCACGTGAGGGTGATCGTCCGCACCCGCCTCACCGCCAACGCCGCCGCCGGCGCGACGCACATCACGCTGCGCAAGGGGGCGCGCTTCTCCGAGCGCCGCGTGCGCGCGCTCGCCCACCACGAGGGGCTCTGGCACGTCCTCACCAGCATGAACGGCTACCGCCAGCCGGTCCTGACGGTGATGGGCGTCGGGCTCCCGCGCCACACCGAGTCGCAGGAGGGGACGGGCATCGTCTCCGAGTACCTCGCCGGCCACATCACCGACGAGCGGTACATCGAGCTCGGCGAACGGACCATCGCGGTGGACATGGCCGCCCGCGGCGCCGACTTCCTCGAGGTGTACCGGTACCTCCTCGCCCGCTTCCCGCCCGAGAAGGCCGCGCTCATGAGCGAGCGCGTCTTCCGCGGCGGCGTGCTCGAGGGCGGCGCGCCGTTCACGAAGGACGCCGCGTACCAGCGCGGCTACTGCCGCGCGTTCAACTTCCTGCGCTCCGCGCTCGAGCAGCGCGACGTGGACCTCGTCCGCGCGTACCTCGCGGGGAAGATGAGCGTGGACGACGCCGAGCTCGTCCGCGACCTCATCGACGAGGGGGTCTGCGTCGGGCCGGTGTTCCTGCCGGAGTGGTTCATCGACATCGACAAGCTCAACGCGACCGCCACCCACAGCGTGACGATGAACCGCTTCAGCCTGCCGTCGGTGACCCGCTACTACGCGCGCCGCCGGGCCGGGCGCACGGGCGAGCTCCTCCCGGCGCCGCCGCCGCTCGAGCCCGAGGAGGAGGGCGAGGGCGTACCAGGGGCGGACGAGGACGTGGGGGAGTAGCGCGCGCCGGGTGCCGGCGGGGCGGGGGCCGCCCCCGTCAGGTTAGACCGTCTCGCGCTTCACGACCTCCGGCGGGAACAGCGACCGCACCGGCTTCACCAGGATCCGCTCGCGCTCCGCGGTGACGAGCCGCCACGCCTCCTCGGCGATCTGATCCATCGGCTGCCGGATCGTGGTGAGCGGCGGGTGCGAGATCGCGGCGAGCGGGTTGTCGTCGTAGCCGAGCACCGCGAGGTCGCCGGGGACCTTGAGGCCCCGGTCCCGCGCGGCCGCGAGGAGGCCGCTGGCGCAGAAGTCGCCCGCGGCGCAGAAGATCGCGTCCGGCTTCCGGCTCCTCCGGAGCAGCTCGGGGAGCGCGGCCTCGCCCTCCTTGCGCGAGTACTCGACCACCTGCACGAGGTGCTCGTCCGAGAGCTGGAGGCCGCGCTCGGCCAGCGCCTTCGTGAACCCGTGGAGCCGCTGGACCGCGTTGTAGCCGCCGTTCACCTCGACCCGCCCGGAGACCACGGCGATCGTCCGGCGCCCGGCGTCCGCGAGGAGCCTGCCCGCGAGCTGCCCGCCGGCGTAGTTGTCCGACGCGACCGTGGACGCGCCCTCCGCCTGCTCGTCCACGAGCACGACCGGGGCGCGGATCTCCCGGAAGGCGGCGATCGTCTTCGGGTCGGGCCGCAGGCAGATGCCGAGGAGCGCCGCGGGACGCGGCTCGCTCGCGAGGAGCTTCAGGAGCTTCTCCCGCAGGTGGTCGGGATCGTCGCGCAGGACGATCCCGCACTCGAGGATGGATTGCCCGGGCTGCACGAGCTTCCGGATGAGGGCGTACATCGCGCCCGAGAACCCCGAGCTCAGGCTGTGCGTGGCGACCGCGATCCGTACGGACATTGTCGAGCTGGCCTCCAGCGGGGCCCCGCGTTCGTCTCAGGTGTAGCGCGGGAACCCTTTTGGTTCCAGTCCCGACGAACCTCTTGATTGCGCATGAGGAATTGCACACGCGCGCAAACGGGCGCGGTGTGCGCAGGCGGCGGCGCAGGGGAGTGTCGGGCCGACATGCGTGAAGGTTCACTGACCGGGAACGGCGCGTGCGCGGGCCCGCTCATGCTCACCGCGAACGCGTCGGCGGTGCCGAAGGCTGGAGACGGCCCCTACGCCGACCGCCGGAGCACGAGCTTGGGCGGGAACAGCACCCTCTGCGGCCTGTCGATGCACTCGGCGCGGCGCTCGGTCGCGAGCCGGTACGCCTCGGCGGCGAACTGCTCGGCCGACTGGCGGATCGAGCTGAGCGGTGGGGTCGCGATGGCGGCCATGGGGCTGTCGTCGTAGCCGAGGATGGCGAGCTGCTCGGGGATCTTGATCCCCTTCTCGCGCGCGACCGCCATCATGCCCGTGGCGGTCGCGTCCCCCGCGGCGCAGAAGACGGCGTCGATGCTCCGCCGCTCCTGCAGGAGCTGGTTCATCGCGTTCACGCCGTCCTTGTGCGTGTAGTAGACGACCTCGATCACGTCCTCCATCCGGAACGGCAGCTTGCGCTCGGCGCAGCCCTTGGCGAACCCCTTCACGCGCTGGAGGGCGTTGTACCCGCCGTTGATGTGCATCTGGCCGGAGACGACCGCGATGGACGTGCGGCCGGACCCGGCGAGGTGCTCGGCCGCCATGTACCCGCCCGCGAAGTTGTCGCACGAGACGGTCGAGGCGCCCTCCGCCTCCTCGTCCACGAGGATGACGGGCGCGCCCGCCGCCCGGTACGCCGCGAGCGCGGCGGGGTCTGCGCGGAGGCAGATGCCGACGAGGGCGGTGGGCTTCGGGTCGCCCTCGAGGAGCTGCCGCAGCCGCGCGCTCACGACCTCCGGGTCGGTGCGGAAGGCGATCGCGCACTCGGCGATCGACTCGCCCGGCTTGAGCTGCTTCTTGAGGTTCGAGTAGATGAGCCCCGCGAACCCCGCGCCGAGGCTCGCGGACGCCACCGCGATCCGCACGTCCGTGCCCACGCCCGTGCCTCCTGCGGCGCTCGCCCGGCGCCGCGCGCCGGACTCCAGCGTACCGCGACGTCCCTCGGGGGGGATAGGGGGATGGCGCCTCCGCAGGTGGGGAACGGTCGCCGCGCGGCGCCCACGGCTGGCGCGCGCGCTCCCCTCGTGCTGTGGATCGCGCATGCGCCCACCCTTTGCCGGCCGGAGGCCGCTCCGTGCGCGCGCGGCCTTCGCCGCGGCGCTCATCGTCGCGATCGGCCTCGCCGCGCCCGCGGCCGCCGCGCCGGCCCGGGTCGCGCACGTCTTCGTCGCGCTGTGCGACAACGTCCACCAGGGCATCGTGCCGGTCCCGGCGGCGCTCGGGGACGGCGACGACCCGCGCCGGAACCTGTACTGGGGCGCTCGCCACGGCGTCCGCACGTTCCTCGAGCGCGCGCCGGGGTGGCGCCGGCTGCTCGTGTCGCGGCCGGCGGAGGGCCCGGTCCTCGAGCGCGCCGTGTTCCGGCACGGACCGACCGGCGTCCTGCTCGTCGCGGACGCGTATCGCGGACGCGAGATCGCCCGCGCGCTGGAGGACTTCCTCCGCGCCGCCGCGGGCCACGCGGCGCCGGAGCGGGTCGTGGTGCCCGGCCTCGGGGGCGCCGCGGCGGTCGCGCTCGAGCGCGCCGACCTCCTCGCGTACGTCGGCCACGACGGCTTCATGGACCGGGGCAACCCCGCGATCGCCGCGCTCCTCGCGGCGCTCCCGGAGCGCGCGCCGGGCGCGCCGGCGCGGCCGGCGCTGGCGATCGCCTGCGCGAGCCGGAGCTTCTTCGGGGAGCCGCTCCGCCGGGCGGGCGCCTCCGCGTGGCTCACCACGACCGGGCTGCTCGCCGCGGAGGCGTACACGCTCGAGGCCGCCGTGGTGGCGTGGGCGCGCGGCGGAGGGCCGGAGGCGGTCCGCGAGGCCGCGGCCCGCGCCTACGCCGCGCATCAGCGCTGCTCGCTCGGCGCCGCGCGCCGGCTGTTCGGCGCCCCGCCGAGGCC
>JAEYZK010000263.1 GCA_023428085.1 Pseudomonadota bacterium | reverse complement strand
GCGCGGGGCGCAGCGCGCCGGGCCCGCCGCCGCCCGCCTCGAACAGCGCCCGGAACCGGCCGCCCAGGCTGCCGTGGAGGCGGCGCACGTGGCCGATCGCCGCCACGAGCGCGGCGAGATCCGCGGGGCGGTTGAAGCGGTAGACGATCCCCTCGAACGCCGAGGGGTCCGGCCGCGCCGCGAAGGCCTCGGCGAACCGCGCCGGCGCGGGCCCCATGGCGGCGAGCACGCGGGCGACGACCGGCTTGAAGAGATCGGCGCGGCCGTAGGCGAGGCTCACCGCGACGAGCCCGGCCACCTCCGCGTCGCCGGGGTCGGCGTGGGCGCGGGGGAACTCCACCGGATCGGCCGCGATGCGCGCGGCGCGATCCACGTCCGCGGCGAGCGCGTCGAGGAGCGGGCGCAGCGCGCGGGCGCGGGCCGCGGCGATCACCGCCGGAGCTCCCGCACGAGGTGGCCGAGCTCGGGGCCGATGAGCCGCTCCCAGGCGAGGCGGACCGCCTCCGGCGCGCCCGGGACCGCGAACACCGCCCGCCCGCGCCACGCGCCGCCGACGGCGCGGGACAGCATCGCCGCGCTGCCGATCTCCTGGTACGAGAGCATCCGGAACAGCTCCCCGAACCCGTCGAGCCGCTTCTCCAGCACGCCCGCCACCGCCTCGTACGTCCGGTCGCGGCCGGAGATCCCGGTCCCGCCGTTGACCACGACCGCGTCCGCCCCCGCCGCGGCGGCCTCCTCGAGCGACGCGCGGAGCTCGGCGGGCTCGTCCTTCGTGAGGCGGTACCCGGCGAGCACGTGCCCCGCCGCGACCACCGACCGCCGGAGGAGCGCGCCGCTCACGTCGTCCGCCTCGCCCCGGGTGTCCGAGGCCGTGACGACGAAGACCCGGACCTCCTGCGGGGCGTCGCGCTTGTGATCCTGATGTCCCATTCCCTCTTCCCTCGTTCCTCTCCCGAGCCCGAGCCCGAGCCCGCCCAGACCCGACCCCGCGCCCCTGGCAGCCGTCCCCGTTATAACCATCCGCATGCTCGATCGATTCGAGATCGCCCACGCGCTCCGCGAGATCGGCGCCCTGCTGGAGCTCGAGGGCGAGAACCCCTTCAAGATCCGGGCGTACGAGACCGGCGCCCGCGCGCTGGAGGGGCTCTCCGGCGATCTGGCGACCCTGGTCGCCGAGAACCGGCTCACCGACATCCCCGGCATCGGCGAGGCGCTCGCGGGCAAGATCGCCTCGCTCCACCTGACCGGGCGGAGCGAGACGCTCGACAAGCTCCGGGCCCGCCACCCGCCCGGCATCCTCGAGCTGCTCCAGGTCCCCGACCTCGGGCCGAAGAAGATCGCCGCCCTCCACGCGGCCCTCGGGATCGCGACCCTCGCCGCGCTCGAGGCCGCCTGCCGGGAGGGCCGCGTCGCGGGGGTGAAGGGGTTCGGGGGGAAGACCCAGGCGCGCATCCTCGAGGGCATCGAGCGCGTGCGCGCCCGCGCCGCCGACCGCCGCGTCCTGCTCGCCGACGCGCTCGTCGAGGCCGAGCCGCTCCTCGCGCACCTCCGCGCCGCGCCCGCCGCCGTCGCGGTGGAGCTCGCCGGCTCGGCGCGGCGCGGCCGCGAGACGGTGGGCGACCTCGATCTCGTGGCCGCCTCGCACGACCCGGCCGCGATGGCCGACGCGCTCGCCGGCTGGCCCGGCACGGCCGAGGTGTCCTCGCAGGGCGACACCAAGATCACCGCCCGGCTCGCGGGCGGCATGCACGTGGACCTCCGGGTGGTGCCGCCGGAGGACTTCCCCACCCTGCTCCACCACCTCACCGGCTCGAAGGCCCACCACGTGAAGCTCCGGGGCATCGCCCGCGATCAGGGCTACACCCTGAGCGAATGGGGGCTGTACCAGCTCCCCCCCGCCCTTCGTCAGGCTCAGGGTGAGCGGCCCATCGAGCTCCCGCCGGATCCGGCCCGGAAGATCCCCGTCGAGAGCGAGGAGGCGCTGTACCGCGCGCTCGGCCTCGCCCACGTGCCGCCGGAGCTGCGCGAGGACGCGGGCGAGCTCGAGGCGGCGCGCGACGGCACGCTGCCCGCAGACCTCGTCCGGCTCGAGGACGTCCGCGGGATGGTCCACTGCCACACCACCTGGTCGGACGGGCGCGCCTCGATCGAGGAGATGGCGCGGGCCGCCGACGCGCTCGGGATCGAGTACCTCACCATCACCGACCACTCGCAGACCGCGGGGTACGCGGGCGGGCTCACCGTCGATCGGCTGCGGGCGCAGTGGGACGAGATCGAGCGGGTGCAGGAGCGCGTGAAGGTGAAGCTCCTGCGGGGGAGCGAGGCGGACGTGCTCGAGGACGGCGCCCTCGACTGGCCCGACGAGATCCTCGAGGAGCTCGACGTCGTCGTCGCGAGCGTCCACTCGCGGATGAAGATGGACGAGGACCAGATGACCCGGCGGCTCGTGCGCGCCATGTCGGTCCCCGTCTTCAAGATCTGGGGGCACGGGGTGGGCCGCCTGCTGCTCGAGCGCGAGCCGTACGCCGTCCGGGTCGAGGAGGTGCTGGACGCGCTCGCCGCCTCGCGCGGGGCGGTCGAGGTGAACGGCGATCC
>JAEYZK010000200.1 GCA_023428085.1 Pseudomonadota bacterium | reverse complement strand
GACCTCGATCGGGCGCGGCTGCGGGGGCGCGGGGGCGGGCTTCGGCGGCGCGAGCGGCCGGCTCGCGGGCGGCGGCTTCGGCGGCTGCGCGCGCGAGAGCTTCGCGAGCCGCGCCTCCTCCTCCTCGCGCGTGACGACGAGCGGCGGCTGTCCGCCGCGCTGCCGCGCCTCGTCCTCCTGGCTGTAGTAGAGCTGGAAGGTGGCGACGCCCCGCACGACGAGCTCGCCGCGCTGGTTCTCGGCCCAGGCCTCGACGTCGATGACGTATCGGCCCGGCCCCTCGAAGCGGCGATCGACGACCCGGCCGCGCGTCGTGAGCACGTCGCCGGGCCAGACGATCTTCACGAACCGCGCCTGGAACTTGCGGAGCCGCGCCCCGCGGACCCAGTCGGTGACGAGCTCGCCGAGGAAGCCCATCGAGATCATCGCCGGGACGAGCACGCTCGGGAACCCGGCGTTGCGCGCGTGCTGCTCGTCCACCGAGAGGGGGTTCCAGTCCTGCGAGGCGCCGGCGTACCGGGCGATCTGGAGCCGGTCGATGGGCGGCTTCACGAGCGGGGGGAGCTCGTCCCCCACCTTGACCGCCTCGAAGTAGAGCTGCCGTGCCGTGAGCATCTCCCGTCCTATCCGCGCCGGAGGATCAGCGTCGCGCGCGTGCGGAACACCAGCTCGCCCGCCTCGTCCTTGCCCTCGTCCTCGAGCACGAGGACGTCGGACGGTCCGCTCGCGCCGGCCCGCTCCTGCACGTCGGCCACGCGGGTCACCACGGTGATCCGGTCGCCGGCGACGATGGGCCGGACGAGCTCGATCTGCTGCTCGCCGTGGAGGATCGAGCGCGTGCCCAGATCGAGCGAGTGGCGGAACCGCTCGTTGGCGGTGAGCGAGACGGTGAAGGTCGGGGGCGCGACGAGGCCCGGGTACCCGGCGGCCCGGGCCACCGCCTCGTCCTGCGAGAGCGGGTTCGGATCGCCGAGGGCGTCGGCGAAGCGCCGGATCTGCCCCTTCTCCACCTCGTGGAGCACGGGCTCGCTCTCCCGGCCGATGAGGCTCCTCTCGAGCATTCGTCCTCCGGTCAACGCCCCGCGGGAAGGTCCAGCACCGTCACGAGCCCCCGCAGCTCCGTGACCGCGCCCACCGCGTGGAGCACCGCCGCCGTCGTGGCCTCCTCGCCGGCGATGCCGCCGGGGACGACGAGGCGCACCGGCGGCTCGGCGTCGAGCTCGATCTCGTCGCGCGGATCCTCCGCGCCGATGGCGATGGTGAGCTCCAGCCGGACCACCTCGCGCTCCTCCGCGAACACGCGGGCGGTCTGCTGGACCCCCGCGACCTGGCCGCGGCGGACCGGGACGGCGGCCCCGAGCTCGTCGTCCTGCGCGACGAGCGGGAGCAGCTCCTCCTCGACCTCGTCGAGCGCGAGCCCGAGCCCGGCGGCGACGAGCGCCGCCGATTCGGCGAGCCCGACGTGCCCGACGGCGCCGCGCTCGGCCGCCTCGTGGAAGGCGTCCTCCGTCAACCCGGCGCCGACCTTGCGCTGGAGCGCGGGGCGGCGCGTCGCCGCGTCCACGATCCGCAGCGCCCGGGCGTGCCGGACGGCGCCGGTCACCTGGCCGAGGACCACCGGGAGCCGGTCGAGCACGAAGCCCGGGTTCACCCCGGTGCCGAGGACCGCCACGTTGCGCTCCTCGCACAGCCGATCGAGCTCGTCGGCGGCGGCCTCGTTGCGCAGCCAGGGCCAGGCGAGCTCCTCGCACGTGGACACGACCGAGAGCCCGGCGCGGACGGCCTGGGTGAGCTGGGGGAGGACGTCCTCGAACCGGCTGCCCGCGGCGTGGAGCAGCACGCCGCCGCGCGCGGCGCGGAGGAGAGCGGAAGGATCCGGCGCGACCTTCGCGTCGCACCCGGCGACGCCGAGCACGTCCGAGAGCGGCAGGCCCGCGAGCTCGCTCCGGAGATCGACGGCCCCGACGAGCTCGAGCTCGGGGTGGGCGAGCACGGAGCGGGCGATCGATTGACCGATGTCGCCGAGGCCCATCACCACGACGGGGATACCGCTCGACGCCACGCGTCCTCCGCGATACGGCCCCGGGACCCGGAAAGGGAGGATCGTGGCCGTATCCTCTGTTTTCTCGGGCCTTTATAGTGCAGGCCTCTCGCCGCCATCAAGGAATCCGGCCCGCACGCCCCGTCCGCGCGCGAGATATCGGGCGGTCGAAAGCGCCACGACGCGTCGCGTCACAGGTCGCGTTCCGGGCCAATGGCGCCCGGAAAACGAGCGGATCCGCGCCGGGGAGGGCTCTAGCGGAGGAGCTGCTCGAGGTAGGTCCGCACCCTCGGGTCGGACCAGTTCCGGGGTCCGACGACGTAGGCGACCAGGCGCCCGGTCCGATCCACGATGTAGCTCTCGGGCAGCTTGAAGTCGCCAGGGCAGCCGCCGCGTGCGGCGCAGTAGTAGAGCGTCGTGGTCGTCTGGGCGGTCCCGTCGAGCAGCACGGTCAGGGGAGCGGCCGACCCCTTGTACTTCTCCCGGGCGAAGAAGGCGCGGATGGGCTCCCAGCCCTCGTCCACCGAGACCGCGACCATCTCGAACTTGCCTGGATGCTCCGCCTGGAGCGCGCGGGCGAGGTCGAGCATGCTCGGCATCTCCTCCTCGCAGGGCGGGCACCAGGTCGCCCAGAAGTTCACGAACACGACCTTGCCCTGGAGGCTCGCGAGCGACACGCGCGTGCCGTCGAGGGCGGGGAGCTCGAACGGGGGCGCTGGCTCCCCGGGGGCGGGGCTGATGCCGAATTCGGCGGCGGCGGGCGGCAGCGCGGGCGGGCGCTTGCACGCCGGGAGGGCCAGCGAGAGGCACACGGCGAGGCCGAGGGCGGCGGAGGGCGGGCGTCGGACCATGGGATCGGCTTCTCCCGGCCCCGAGCTCGAACGGCGGAGCCGTGCCTTTCTACCCGAGGCATCGGCTTGCCGCCACTGCCCCCGCCGTACGACACTCGCGCCGATGCGCGGTCTCATGGGCAGCTTCGCCGTCCTCCCGCTCGGCGAGCTGGCCGAGCTCCTGGCTCGGCTCGCGAAGACCGGGACCCTCGTCTGCGAGCGCGGCACCGTCCGGAAGAGCCTGTCGCTCCGGAGCGGCGCGGCGGTCGCGGCGGCGTCGAACGATCCGCGCGAGTACCTCGGGCAGCTCCTCATCAACTACGGCCACCTCACCGACGAGCAGCTCGGGAAGGCGTTCCAGGTGCAGGAGGAGACCAGGATCCGGCTCGGGAAGGTGCTCACGATGGTGGGCCTGGTCCCGTCGGAGGTCATCCGCGAGGTCCTCGCGATCAAGATCCGCGAGACGCTCCTCGACGTGTTCCTCTGGGACTCGGGCGTCTTCACCTTCGACGAGGGGCCGGTCGAGGCGGTGGACGAGCTCGACGCGCGCGTGCCGCTCCCGGAGATCGTGCGCGAGGCCGAGTTCCGGGCCACCGCCTGGAGCGCCTTCCGCGGTGAGTTCCCCTCGGGCGCGGGCGGGATCCTGGTCATCGAGGAGAAGGTCCCGGGCGAGCTCGGGGCGACGACCGTGGACGGCCGCCTCCTCGCGCTCGCGCGCGAGGGGAAGACGATCGACGAGATCGGCCTCATCCTGCACGCGACGGACTTCCACCTCTACCAGCGCCTCTACGCCCTCTCGCGCCAGGGCTGGATCCGCGGCTCGGTCGAGACCCCCGCGCCCGCGGCGCCCACCGCCGAGGAGGCCGCGCACCTCGTCGAGCGCGCGCGCGGGCTCCTCGCCGACGGCCACGCCGACGAGGCCGAGCTCACCGCCGCCCGCGCGGTGGAGCTCGCCCCCGGGCTCGAGAGCGCGCGCTCGCTGCTCGGCGACGCCGAGCGCGCGCTCGCGGAGCAGCTCCGCGCCGAGCTGCTCGCCTCGGCGCGCCGGCCGCGCGTGAAGCTCTCCGCGGGGGAGCTCGGCAAGCTGCGCCTGCCGACGGTCGATCGGTTCCTCCTGTCCCGGTGCGACGGCCGCCGGAACGTGCGCGACCTCACGCGCGTCGCCCCGCTGCGGGAGCTCGACGTGCTGAAGGCGCTGCGGAGGTTCGCGGACTCGGGGCTGGTGGAGATGTAGGGGGCGTCGCCGCTGCCGCTGCCGCTGCCGAAGCCGCTGCCGAAGCCGCTGCCGAAGCCGAAGCCGAAGCCGAAGCCGACCGGCGATGCCGATCAATTGTCCGCTCGCCCTGAGCCTGTCGAAGGGCGAGCGAGAGCGAGTCCGCGCCGGGGTTCACGACTGGTCCGTTCGCCCTGAGCGTAGCAGCCGCGAAGCGGCTGCGGAGTCGAAGGGCGGACGGCAACGGCAACGGCAACGGCAATGGCGACGGCGACGGCGACGGCGACGGCGACGGCTGACGGCGACGGCGACGGCGACGCTTCGCACGCTGGCGCCTCCTTTCGGCTGGGGTTGCCTGAGGCGGCGCACGTCCCGCGCCAGCCCGCCGTTCGACCGCATTCCTTGCAGTTGGGCTGTCACGGGACCTGCGCCGGAGGGAGGGCGAACCCCAGCCGAAAGGAGGCGCTCCATCATGTCCTTCCAAGCTCTCGATCTCGCCCTCGACGCCATCCGTCATCTCGCTCCGTCGCTCGCTACCATCGCGCAGCACGATCCCGACCTCGTCCGGCAGCTCCGCCGCGCGGCTGCGTCCGTCGCCCTGAACCTCGCGGAAGGCCGGCGCCGGCAGGGCCGCGATCGCCTCCACCTCTGGCGCGTCGCCGCCGGCAGCGCCGAGGAGGTCGTCGCGGCGCTCCGCGTCGCGGAGGCCTTCGGATACGTCGCTCCGGGGGCGATCGCGCCCGTGCTCGCCCGGTGCGACCGCGTGCTCGCCATCACGTGGACGCTGACCCGCTGACGCGCCTACACTCCCGGGCGGCGCCGACGCGCCGCTCGGGACCATGGGCACACACGACAAGCGCGCGCGCGTCCCCCAGCGTCCGGCGCCCGGGCTCGCCCCGGGCCCCGACGGCCTCCTCCGCTGCTCCTGGTGCCTCGCCGCGCCGGAGTACGTCGCCTACCACGACGAGGAGTGGGGCTTCCCGGTCGCCGACGACGTGCGGCTCTTCGAGAAGCTCTGCCTCGAGGGGTTCCAGGCCGGCCTCTCCTGGCTCACCATCCTCCGCAAGCGCGGCGCCTTCCGGCGGGCGTTCGCGGGCTTCGTGCCGGCGCGGGTGGCACGGTTCGGACCTGCCGACGTGGCGCGGCTGCTCGCCGATCCCGGGATCGTCCGCCACCGCGGGAAGATCGAGGCGGCGATCGAGAACGCCCGCCGCGCGCTCGAGCTCCGGGCGCAGGCGGGATCCCTCGCCGCGCACCTCTGGCGCTTCGCGCCACCGGACGCGGCGCGACCGAAGCGCATCACGCGCGCCGCGCTGCGGGCGATGACGACGACCCCCGCGTCCGTCGCGCTCTCGCGCGACCTCCGCCGCCGCGGCTGGCGGTTCGTGGGGCCGACCACCGCCTACGCCTTCATGCAGGCGATGGGGCTCGTGAACGATCACCTCGAGGGCTGCGCGGTCCGTCCGCGCGTCGAGGCGGCGCGGCGCGGCTTCCGGCCGCCCGGCGCCTGAGCGGCGCGGCCCGGGGTCACCCCGCGAGCCGCTCCTGCACCTCTCCGCGCGCGTCCACCCGGACCGCGAACGGCACCGAGTGCACGCGGTACCGGCGCGCGAGGTCGGGGCGGCGCGACACGTCCACGAGCACCGGGGTCTCGCCGGCGCTCCGGAGCCTGCGCTCCACCTCGTGGCAGTCGGAGCAGAGCGGGTGCGTGAACTGCACGACGGCGCCGCGGCCCGCGGGGACGCCGAGCTCCACGAGGTCGAGCCGCTCGGCGATGCCCGGGCGCAGGCCGCGGAGGCGGGCGCCGAGCCGGTACATCGCGCAGCCGGTGCAGAAGCCGGTCGCGGCGGAGAGGAGCGCGAGGGCGGCGACGATCCCGCCCAGCACGGCGGCGAGGAGCGGCGCGCCGAGAAGGCCGGCGATCGTGGCCGCGCCGGTGATCGTCGCGCCGACCTGGTTCGCGAACCGCGGCGGGCGGCTGTCCTCGAGCGGGCCCTCGCCGACGCGGGGCTGGACGAGCTCGAAGTAGGCGACGCACGGCAGGCACCAGCGCCGGCCGCGCCAGAGGCCGAGCCCGAGCTGCGCGGCGACCACGCCGAAGAGCCACCACCAGCCGGTGAGGACGCCGGCGAGCGACAGGACGCCCACGACGCCCTGGTTGAACCTCGGCGCGCGGGAGTCGATGACGGCGAGGTCGCGGTACGGGTCGGCGGTGCGGGCGGCGCGTGCGCTCACGTGGGATCTCCAGGGGGATCCGTCATAACGGAGATCCTGCGGCGCTTCAACACAGCGGCGCCGGGCCGGTCCCCGGGGAGGGCGGGCGCTGCTATCCTGCCGCCGCTCCATGAACCTCGTCCCCGTCGTCGTGTTCGCCGTCGTCTACGCAGGCATGGTGGGCGGCGGGCTCCCGTTCCTGCAGCTCGACCGGACCGGCATCGCCCTGCTCGGCGCGATCGCCCTCGTCGCCTTCGAGGTGGTGACCCCCGAGGCCGCCGCGGCGTCGGTGCACGTGCCGACGATGGTCCTGCTCTTCTCGTTCATGGTCGTCTCCGCCCACCTCCAGGTGAGCGGGTTCTACGGCTGGGTCACCCGCTGGATCGCGGCGCTCCCGCTCCGCCCGCCGGCGCTGCTCGGCGCCCTCATGGCGGCGGCGGCGGCGCTCTCGGCGGTCTTCAGCAACGACGTCATCTGCCTGGCGATGGCGCCGATCCTCGCGGACGCCGCGGCGCGCCGCGGGCTGGCGCCCATGCCGTTCCTGCTCGGGCTCGCGTGCGCGGCCAACGTCGGCTCGGCGGCGACGCTCATCGGGAACCCGCAGAACATGCTCATCGGGAGCGCGCTGAAGCTCTCCTTCGGCGGCTACTTCCTCGCGGCGATCGGGCCGGTGCTCGTGAGCCTCGCCGTGACCTGGGCGATCGTGGCGTGGCAGGCGCGCGGGAGGTGGAGCGCGCCCGCCGGCGCGGTCGCCCCGCCCGCCGATCATCCGCGGGTGAACCCCTGGCAGACGTCGAAGGGGCTCGCGCTCACGCTCGCCCTGATCGTCGTGTTCCTCGCCGGCCACTGGCCGCGCGAGGCCGCCGCGCTCACCGCCGCCGGCCTCCTGCTCCTGAGCCGCAAGATGCACTCGCAGGAGAAGCTCGGCCTCGTGGACTGGGAGCTGCTCGTCCTGTTCTTCGGCCTGTTCGTCGTGAACCACGCGTTCGAGGTCACCGGGATCCCCGCCCGGTTCGTGTCCGATCTCGCGGGGGCCGGGTTCGACATCGCGCGCCCCGCGCCGCTCTTCCTGGCGGCGTTCGGCCTCTCCAACGTCGTCTCGAACGTGCCCGCGGTGATGCTGCTGCTCCCGTGGGCGCGCCACCCCGAGGCCGGGCCGCTCCTCGCGCTCGTCTCCACCCTCGCCGGGAACCTGCTGATCGTGGGGAGCGTGGCCAACATCATCGTCGTGGACGCGGCGGCGGCGCGGGGGATCCGGATCGGCTGGCGCACGCACGCGCGGGTGGGCGTGCCGGTCACCCTCGCGACGCTCGCGGTGACCGCGCTGTTCCTCGCCTGGTAGTCCGGCGCCCGCGCTACAATGCGCGGCTCCCGAGCGCCCCATGGAACCCGCGCCCACGAACATCGTCGTCCTGGCCGGCGCCTTCGTGGCCGCGGTCGCGATCGTCGGCGTGCTCGCGTGGGTGCTCCGGCGATTCTGGAGGAGCGCCTTCGGACCGACGATGGCGCCGGCCGGCGTCCTCGCGGTCCTGCAGGTCCTCGCCGTCCAGATCGATTACGCGGTCATCAGCCTGCTCGCCGGCTTCCTCTGGTGGTACGTCCATTCGGCCCGCGATGCGCGGCCGCCGAAGGACGGCGATCCCGTCAGGTGACCGCGAGCCGCTTGCCGAACGGGACCACGGCGTCCTGCGCGTACCCGAGCCTGCGCCAGAACCCCATCGCCGCCTCGTTCCCGGCGAGGACCTGGAGGTTCACCTTGGGGCACCCCCGCGCCGCGAGCGCCCGCTCCGCCTCGCGGACGAGCGCCGCGCCCACGCCACCCCGGCGCGCCTCGGGGTGGACGCCCACCGAGTAGAGCCAGCCGCGGTGGCCGTCCCAGCCTGCCATCGCCGTCCCCACGACGCGCCCGCCGCGCGCGGCGAGCCAGAAGAGCCCGTCGCCGAAGTCGAGCTTGCGCGAGATGCTCGCCGCGGGATCGCGATGCGCGCGGGACGGGTCGGCGTACTCGGGGAAGACCGCGCGCCAGAGCGCCAGTACGGCGCCGGCGTCGGCCGGGGTGACGGGGCGGATCGAGAGCGGGGGCGAGGCAGCGTTCACCCGCCGATTGTAGGCTGCTCCGGCGCGCCCTCCGCGAGCATGCTCGCGCCGACGGTGGCCACGTGGACCGCGGGCCGAGCGCGCCGGCCCCGCGGCCTCGCGGCGCGCGGGCACCTGCTTGACGCGCCGCGTCCTTTCTTCTTGACGGTTCCCCGAGGGCGGGCTCAGGCTGGGGGTGGAGCCACTCCAAACCCAGCAAGGGGCACAGCCATGTCCATCCATCGCTTCCTCCGTCTCGCCATGCTGGCTGTCCTGCTGTGCTTCGCGGGCTGTGGCGGTGGCGGCTCGGAGCCCGGATGGCCGCCGGCCTGGTCGCACCAGGACATCGGCGCCGGGATGCCGGCCGGCGCGGCGACGTTCGCCGGCGGGACGTTCACCGTCGCGGGAGCGGGGGAGTGGCTCTGGCCGTTCGAGGCGGACCAGATGCACTACGTGTACACGCAAGCGACCGGGGATTTCCGGCTCACCGTGCGCGTGGTCACGATGCAGGGGGTCGACACCACCTCGATGGCAGGCTTGATGGCCCGCAGCTCGCTCGAGGCGGGGAGCCCCACGTACCACTACTCGCTGATGCCGCCGCACATGGGCTCGATGACGGGAACCAGTTGCGTCCGGCAGACCGCCGACACGGCGCCCGAGTGCGGCGCGGAGGCCTGCAGCGTGGAGCTGCCGGTGTACCTGCGGATCGAGCGCGACGGCGACGCGTTCACCGCCGCGTACTCGAGCGACGGCGCGACGTGGACGCCCAGCGCCTACACGCGGAATCCAGGCCTCCCGGACCGCGTTCACGTGGGGTTCTACGTACAGTCGTACCTGGCCGACGTCCTCGAGACCGTCACGTTCGACCACGTGGAGCTCACGACCGAGTGATCGCTCTCCCTGCGGTGCACGCGATGCCGTCCGCCCCGGATCACCCGTGACCCGGCGCGGACGGGCGCCGCCGCCTCACCCCCACCGCGCCGGCTGCCCCGTCGCCGCGAGCACGGCCTGCCACAGCGTGGCGGTCGGGTCGAGCCGCTTGTGCTGCGCGGCGAGGAGCTCGATCGGCACGTGGATGAACCGATCGTGCATGTGGCCGACCACGAGCCCGGTCTTCCCGGCCATCGCCGCGTGCACCGCGTTGCGCGCGTAGAGGTCGCACTGGATCGAGTCCTCGGCGTTCGCCGGGGAGCTGCGGATGAGGTAGCCGGGGTCGAAGTACCGCAGCACCGCCGGCACGCCCTCCGCCTCGAAGTAGGCCTCGATCCGCTCGCGCAGGTGGACGCCGACGTCCTTGAGCTTCACGTTGCCGGAGGCGTCGCGGCCGTCGGCGGAGCCGGCGACGAGGTCCTGGCCCGCGCCCTCGGCCACGACGATCACCGCGTGCGCGCGCGCGAGGATGCGGCGCTTCAGCGCCGCGAGGAAGCCGCCCGCTCCCTCGAGCGCGAACGGCACCTCGGGCACGAGGCAGAAGTTCACGTCCTGGCTCGCGAGCGTGGCCCCCGCGGCGATGAACCCCGCGCTGCGGCCCATGAGCCGCACGAGCGAGATGCCGTTGTGGACGCTCTTCGACTCGACGTGGGCCCGGTCGAGCACCGCGCGCGCCTCCTCGAGCGCGGTCGGGTAGCCGAACGTCTGCGAGACGAACGCCACGTCGTTGTCGATCGTCTTCGGGATGCCCACCACCGCGAGCGGGCGCCCGCGCCGGCGCGCCTCCTGGTACAGCGCGGCGCCGCCGCGCTGGGTGCCGTCGCCGCCGATGGTGAAGAGCACGTCGATCCCGCGGCGCACGAGGTCGTCCACGGCCTTCGCCACGTCCACCGGTCCGCGGGACGTGCCGAGGATCGTGCCGCCCTGCCGGTGGATCTTGTCCACGAGCTCGAGCGTGAGCGGGATCGGCTCGACCCCGTTCGCCGGGTCGAGCCCGCCGTAGCCGCCGCGGTACCCGATCACCTCGCGCACGCCGTAGCCGTGATGGAGCTGGAGCACGAGCGAGCGGATGACGTTGTTGAGGCCCGGGCAGAGCCCGCCGCAGGTGACGATGCCGGCGCGGGTGCGCGCCGGCTCGAAGAAGAGCCGGGCGCGGGGCCCCGCCTGCTCGAAGAGGCCGGGCTCCGAGGGCGGCGTGCCGGCGGTCCAGTGGAGGTCCGCGGGGACGTGGAGGTCGTCGGAGACGAAGCGGCCGAGCGGGGAGGGGTGCCGGCAGGCGCCGAGGTGGGCGATCGGGATGACGGGCATGCGGCGAGAGTACCGCACCGGTCACATCGGGAGGGGTGCCCTGCTCCTCTCCTCGCGGGCACGGATCTTCGGAGGGGGGAGGACCGGTGGCGATCCCACGGATGCGACGTCCGTGGGATCGCCGCTGATGTTCTAGCGCGCCGCGGCCTTGGCGACCTGGAGCCGGGGCGGGGCCGCGGACCGCGCCTCGCGCTCCTGCAGGTCGAAGTACGCGGTGAGCGCGTCGCGGGCGACCGTGGGGGCGCGCACGCGCCAGAGGCGCTCGTTGACGATGACCGTGGCCACCGCGATCACGGGCGCGTCGGCGGGCGCGTAGCCCACGAACCAGGAGTAGTCGCGGAACGGCTCCTTGTCCGCGAGCGAGCCCGTCTTGCCCGCCACGGGCACCCCGCGGAGCGGGGAGTGGACGCGGTGGAAGGTCCGGCGGGCGGTGCCCTCGGTGACCGTGGACCGCATCATGTCGGCGAGCGCCTGCGCCACGTCGCGCTCCACGACGCGGACCGGCGCGGGGGCGGCCGGCGGCGGCGCGCCCTCCACCTCGTCCACCAGCCGCGGCGCCACGAAGAGCCCGCGGTTCGCCACGATCGCGGCCAGCAGCGCGCCGTGCATGGGCGAGAGGCGGACCGGGCCGAACCCGGCCGCGGTGTTCGCGCGCTGGAACGGGTCCTCGTCGATGAGGGCGGTGGAGGGCTCGAGCGCGACGGGGAAGGGGATCGCGGCGTTGAAGAAGAAGCGGGACGCGGCCTCACGGAGCGCGGCGGCGGTGAGGCCGCGATCGGCGAGCTTCGCGAACACCACGTTCGTGCTCTTGCCGAAGGCGGTCTCGAGCGAGAGGCAGCGGTGATCCCGGCGCGGGTCGTCCGCGAGGAGGCGGGGGGCGAGGCGGTGGCGCCCGCCGTGGAAGCAGACCTCCTCCTCGGGGGAGACGCCCTGCTCGAGGAGCGCGGCCGCGGTCACGAGCTTGAAGATGCTCGCCGCGGGCGCGAGCGCGCGGAGCGCGAGCCCGGTCGCGTCCGGCTCCGCCCGGGAGTACTCGGCCATCGCGAGCACCCGCCCGGTGGCGGGCTCGAGCAGGACGGTCACGCCCCACGGCACCGCGTTCTGCTGGAGGGTCCGGGTGAGCCGCTCCTGGAGGGTGCTCGAGAGGGTCAGGATCGCCCGGCCGTCACCGTACGGGGCCACGAAGCGACCCAGCGCGGCATCGAACCTGGGCGGGCCCAGCGCGGGCGGCGGCCCCGCCGGCGCGGCGTTCGCGGCCTCGGCCTGCGGCGCGAGCTCGGCGACCGCGGCCGCCGCGGACGCGTCCACGATGGGCGAGATCGCGTCCTCGGCCAGCGGCGCCGCGACCGACGAGAGCAGGAGGACACCGACGGGGAGTGCGACGAAGAGCGTTCGATCGAGCTTCATGGAGCGGGATCCTGCGGACGGCCACCGACCACGCGAGTGTGCACGACGCCAAGCGGCGGGTCAAAGTAGGTGCCTCTGGTTCCAGGGACAATTCTCGCTTGGGAGGTCTGCCCATGTGCGGGAGGCGCGGAGCGGAGCCTACGATCCCGTGCACGAGCCCGACCCCGCGCCCGAGCCCGAGGATCACTCCGCCGCCCCCGCCCGCGCCCTCCGCCCGCGGAAAAGAAAGGGGGACCGGTCTCCCGGTCCCCCTTCGTCATCCAGCGGTCTTCGCGTGCGCTACGCGCGGGCGCGCGCGACCTTCTTGGCCTTGGCCGCGATCTTCTTCACGGCGACCTTGCCGTTCTTCAGCGCCTTGCCGGCCTTCTTCGGGGCGGCCTTCTGCTCCTTGAGGACCGCCTGGGCCGCCGCGAGCCGCGCGATCGGGAGCCGGTACGGGGAGCAGGAGACGTAGTCGAGGCCGATCGTGTGGCAGAACTCGACCGAGCTGGGATCGCCGCCGTGCTCGCCGCAGATCCCGCACTTCATGCCGGGCCGGGTGGCGCGGCCCTTCTCCACCGCGAACCGCATGAGCTGGCCCACGCCGTCGCGATCGACGGAGACGAAGGGATCGACCGGGTAGATGTCCTGCTCCAGGTACGCGGCGAGCACCGGGGCGGTGTCGTCGCGGGAGAGGCCGAACGTGGTCTGGGTGAGGTCGTTCGTGCCGAAGGAGAAGAACTCGGCCGTCTGGGCGATCTCGCCGGCGGTCAGGGCGCCGCGCGGGACCTCGATCATCGTGCCGACGATCACCTTGAGCTTCACCTTGCGGGACTCGATGACCTCCTGGGCCACGCGCTTCACGATGTTGGCCTGGTGGTCGAGCTCCTTCTTCGAGCCGACGAGCGGGATCATGACCTCGGGCTCGCACTTGCCGCCCGCGGCGACGACGTCGGCGGCGGCCTCGTAGATGGCCCGCGCCTGCATCTCGGTGATCTCGGGGTACGCGATGCCGAGGCGGCAGCCGCGGTGACCGAGCATCGGGTTCGACTCGTGGAGCTCGTCGATGCGCGCCTGGATCTCCTCGACCGACTTGCCCGTGGCCTTGGCCAGCTCGGCCTGGCCCGCCTTCTCGTGCGGCACGAACTCGTGCAGCGGCGGGTCGATCATGCGGATGGTGACCGGCATGCCCTTCATCGCCTCGAAGATGCCCCGGAAGTCCTCGCGCTGGATGGGGAGGAGCTTCGCGAGCGCGCGCTTCCGGTCGGCGACGTTGTCCGCGACGATCATCTCGCGCATCGGGCCGATCTTGCCCTCACCGAAGAACATGTGCTCGGTGCGGCAGAGGCCGATGCCCTGGGCGCCGAAGGCGATGGAGGTGGTCGCCTGGTCGGGCTGGTCGGCGTTGGCGCGGACCTTGAGCCGGCGGATCCCGTCGGCCCAGCTCATGACCGAGGCGAACTCCTGGTACACCGGCGCGTCCTTCGGGTCGCGGCTCTTGTCCACGAGCACCTGGACGACCTCGGACGGGCTCGTCTCGAGGCGGCCCTCGATCACCTCGCCGGCGGAGCCGTCGATGGAGACCCAGTCGCCCTCCTTGAAGACGCGGTTCCCCTTCTCCGTGGCCACGGTCATGGTGCGCGCGTGGTAGTCGAACGTGAGCGCCTCGCAGCCGACGATCGCGACCTTGCCCATCTGGCGGGCGACGAGGGCGGCGTGGCTGGTCATGCCGCCGAAGGCGGTGAGGAAGCCCTCGGAGGCGGCCATGCCGCGGATGTCCTCGGGGGAGGTCTCGTGGCGGGCGAGGAGCACGGTCTCACCGCGCGCCTTCCACGCCTCGGCGTCGTCCGCGAAGAACACGAGCCGGCCGCTCGCCGCGCCCGGGCCCGCGGGGAGGCCCTTGGCGAGGAGCTTGCCGCCCTTGAGCGCCGCCTTCTTCGCCTCGATGTTGAAGATCGGGCGGAGGAGGTGGTTGAGCGCCTCGGGCTCGATGCGGAGGAGCGCCTCGTCCTTCGAGATCACCTTCGCCGCGGCGAGGTCCACCGCGATGCGGACGGCGGCGAGGCCGGTCCGCTTCCCGTTGCGGGTCTGCAGGACGTAGAGCTTGCCCTGCTCGATGGTGAACTCGATGTCCTGCATGTCCCGGTAGTGCTTCTCGAGCTTCGCCCGGGTGGCCTGGAGCTGCTTCAGGATCTCCGGCCACTTCGCCGCCATCTCCCCGATCTTCTGCGGGGTGCGGGTGCCGGCGACGACGTCCTCACCCTGCGCGTTCACGAGGAACTCGCCGTAGAACTCGTTGTCGCCGGTGGCCGGGTTGCGCGTGAAGGCCACGCCCGTGCCCGAGTCGTCGCCCATGTTGCCGAACACCATCGACTGCACGTTGACGGCGGTGCCCCACTCGCTGGGGTAGCCGTGCATGCGCCGGTACGTGATCGCGCGGTCGTTCTCCCAGGACCGGAACACCGCCATGACGGCCTCCATCAGCTGGCCGTACGGATCGTCCGGGAAGTCCATGCCCGTGCGCTTCTTGATCTCGTTCTTGAACTCGCGGACGAGCTCCTGGAGGGCGTCCACCGGGAGGTCGGAGTCGTACTTCGCGCCGCGGGCGTGCTTCTTCGCCTCGAGGATCTCCTCGAACGGATCGCGGTCCTCCTTGCGCTCCGGCTTCATGCCGAGGACCACGTCGCCGAACATCGCCACGAAGCGCCGGTAGCTGTCCCAGGCGAACCGCGCGTTGCCCGACTTCCGGGCGAGCGCCTCGACGGTCTCGTCGTTGAGGCCGAGGTTGAGGACGGTGTCCATCATGCCCGGCATCGACACGCGGGCGCCGGAGCGGACGGAGACGAGCAGCGGGTCCTTCGTGTCGCCGAACTTCTTGCCGGTGAGCGCCTCGACCTTCTTCATCGCCGCCTTGACGTCGGCCTCGAGCCCCTTGGGCGTCTTCTTCCCGCCCTTGTAGTACTCGGTGCAGACCTCGGTGGTGATGGTGAAGCCGGGGGGAACGGGGATGCCGATGCTGGACATCTCCGCGAGGCCGGCGCCCTTGCCGCCGAGCAGCTCCTTCATGTCCCTGTCGCCGTCGGCCTTGCCGCCGCCGAACGAGTAGATCCGCTTCGTCGCCATGTATGTTGTCCTCGTCTCTGCTGGTGCCCTGGAGTACGCCCAGGGTGAAGAAGATTCGGCGCTCCGGTCTGCCGCCTCGGCCTGCGCGGCGACGTCCCGCGCCGGGAATTCGGCGGCAATACCCCCTGGACGCCATCGCGTCAATGCACGAGCGACCGACCGCGCCACCTCGGACGCCCCGCGCGCCGCCCGCCGGGGCGTGAATGGCTGCTCTCCTGCCTCAGAGGCGCAGCGCCTCCAGCCGCGCCTCGTCCCTTTCCGGCTCAACTTCGTAGAATTCCTGGAGTTCTCCCTCCCTCCACTCGACTACCACCTTCGGGGCATCCTTGCCCTTTCCGTACCTCGCCACGATCCGTGCGGCCACAAGTCGCTCCTCCCAGGTCGGGGTCCCCTCGACCAGCGCGATCGGCCCGAGCACGTCCCTCGCCTCGAGCCGCGCGCGGCCGGCGACGTGGTGCTCGAGCAGCGCGTTCTCCACCTCGCTGCGCGAGACGACGAGCTTCGCCCGCGGCGAGAGGCGGAAGTGGCGCCCGGTCGAGAGCAGGATGACGTCGTCCTTGTCGATCGCCCGCTCCGCGCCCGCGGCCTCGCGCGCGTCGAGGATGTCGAAGAACTTCTTCGCGAAGCTCTCGTCGGTGAGGTAGCAGCAGCCGCCCGCCGGCTGCGGCCAGTTCGCGATCCCGAGCTCCTTCGCGAGCTCCATCTGCCGGTGGCGGGAGCGGCCGCTGATGTCGAGGAGGCGGGTCCGGTCGAGCGCGCCCTCCTTCTCCGGGATGGTCGGCTCGAGCAGCTGCGCGGAGAGCGGCCGGAGGAGCCGGCCCTCGAGCCCCGACTCGCGCTCGATGATGCGGAGCGTGTCCCGCCGCTGGCTCTTCGGGCGCTGGCCCAGCACCTCGCCGGTGAAGACGAACTGCGCGCCCTCGGCCTCCATGATCTCCTTGGCCCGGCGCATCATGAACACGCGGCAGTCCACGCAGGGGTTCGCGTTCGCGCCGTAGCCCCAGCGCGGGTGGACGAGCATGTCGAAGTAGGCCTTGCCGGAGATGTCCACGTACTCGACGTCGACCTCGAGCTCGGCGGCGGCGCGGAGCGCCTCGTTCTGCGGGATCGTGCCGTCGGCGCGGCCGCCCTTCCGCCGCTGGGTCTCGGTGATGCAGAGGCCGGTGTAGAAGTTGACGGCCTTCACCTCGACGCCCTGCCGGCGCACGAGCGCCAGGGCCAGCGTCGAGTCGAGGCCGCCCGAGATGAGCCCGATCGCCTTCACCGTTCGAGACACGTTCACCGTCCGTTCTTCCGCACGAAGCTCCGGAAGACCTTGCCCTCGCGCACGGTGGCGAGGTGCTCGTTCCGCGTCGCCTTGCACCACATCGGCATGTCGAGCTGGATGCCGGGATCCGTGGAGATGACGCACAGCACCGCACCCGCCTCCAGCGCCTTCACCGCCCGGGCGGCCTCCACGATGGGGAACGGGCACAGCTTCCCCGACGTGTCGATCGTCCGGGTCGGCTCCGGGAGCGTGACGGTTCCGGTCACAGCGCCTCCCTTTAGCTGCTCCGTCCGTGGTGGGCAACGCCGAGACGCCGCAAGAGAGGCCGAGCGGCCGCTCCCCCGGGGTCCGGGGGAATGAAGATTTCCGGCGCGGGGTTGGGGACTTCGACCCGCCGGCCCCCGCTCCGGCCCGGCGCGCCTGCGGGATCGCGGTGCGGCTCGTTGACGGAGAGCCGCATCGATGGTTGATGTTGGGCGCGAAAATCCTTCCAGGGAGCAGAGCCGAATGAAGAACGTCAGCTGGATCGTGGCGCTGGTGGTCGGGTTGATCATCGGCTTCGTCGGGGGCCAGGCGTGGACCGGGCGCGGCGGCGCGGGCGGCGGCAGGATCCGCGTCGAGGCGCCGGCGCAGGCCGCCGCCGGGGCGGCCGAGGTCTACCGCGTCCCGATCGACGGCTCGGCGGTGAAGGGCCCCGCCGACGCGCTCGTGACCATCGTCGAGTCGTCCGACTTCGAGTGCCCGTTCTGCAAGCGGGTGGTCCCGACGCTCAAGCAGCTCGAGCAGGACTACGCCGGCAAGGTGCGCTTCGTCTTCAAGCACAACCCGCTGCCGATGCACCCGCGCGCGCCCGCGGCCGCGCAGGCCACCGAGGCGGCCCGCGCCCAGGGCGGCGACGCGAAGTTCTGGGCCATGCACGACGAGGTCTTCGAGCTGTCGGAGCTCTCGGACGCGAACCTCGAGGCGGCCGCGAAGCGGCTGGGCCTCGACGTCGAGCGGTTCAAGGCCGACCTCGCCGCCGGCGCCGCGAAGGACCGGATCGAGAAGGACCAGCAGCTCATGCGTTCCCTCGGCGCCAACGGGACGCCGGCGTTCTTCATCAACGGCCGCAAGCTGAGCGGCGCGCGCCCCATCGGCGACTTCAAGGCGCTCATCGACGAGGAGCTCGAGAAGGCGCGGGCGATGGTCAAGAAGGGCACGCCGGCCGGCAAGGTCTACGAGGCGATCATCGCGAGCGCCCTGACCGCGCCGCCCCCGCCGCCGGCGCGGCCGGCCGCGCCCGGCGCCGACCCGCACGCGGGCCACGACCACGCGCAGGCGCCCGGCGCCGATCGTCCCAGCGCCCCGCCCGCGGAGCAGGTGGTGTACCGCAAGGTCCCCCTCCGCGCGGACGACCCGGTCCGCGGTCCGCGCGAGGCGCCGGTGACGGTGGTGCTCTTCTCCGACTTCCAGTGCCCGTTCTGCCAGCGCGTCGAGCCGACGCTCAAGCAGCTCGAGCAGGAGTACGCGGGCAAGGTCCGGGTCGTCTGGAAGCACCTCCCGCTCCCGATGCACGCGCAGGCGAAGCCGGCGGCGGTCGCGGCCGAGGCGGCCCGCGAGCAGGGCAAGTTCTGGCAGATGCAGGCCAAGCTGTTCGAGAACATCCAGGCGCTCTCGCCCGACGTCTTCGAGCGGTACGCGAAGGAGCTCGGCCTCGACGTCGCCCGGTTCAAGAAGGCCGTCGGGAGCGACGCCCTCCAGAAGCGCGTCGAGGACGACCTGCAGCTCGCCGGCCAGCTCGGCGTGAACGGCACGCCCACCATGTTCTTCAACTGTCGCCAGGTGGTGGGCGCGCTCCCCATGGAGATGATGAAGCCCATCGTGGACGAGGAGCTCGCCAAGGCGGGCAAGCTCGGGAAGGTCTCGAAGGGCTTCTACGAGAAGGCCTGCGACGCGAACATGGCGCTCGCGGCCACGCTGCCGCCGCCCCCGGCCCCCGAGGCCCAGGCGGAGCCGGCGCCGACGGTCGTCCCGATGGACGCCCTCGGCCTGCGCAAGGACGACCCGGTGAAGGGGAGCGCGAAGGCGCCGGTGACGCTGGTCCTCTTCTCGGACTTCGAGTGCCCGTTCTGCAGCCGCATCGAGCCGAGCCTGGCCAAGGTCCGCCAGGAGTACGGCGACAAGGTGCGGATCGTCTGGAAGCACCAGCCGCTCCCGTTCCACCAGCAGGCGGTCCCGGCCGCGGAGGCCGCCGAGGCGGCGCGCGAGCAGGGCAAGTTCTGGGAGATGCACGGGAAGATCTTCGCGAACCAGCAGGGGCTGTCGCCCGACCGGTACGCGCAGTTCGCGAAGGAGATCGGCCTCGACGTCGCCAAGTTCGAGGCGGCCCGCAAGTCGGGCCGCGGCACCACGCGCATCAAGGAGGACCAGGCGATCGCGCAGCGGAACGGCGTGGACGGCACGCCGACGCTGTTCGTGAACGGCGAGAAGATCGTCGGCGCGGTGCCGTACGAGCAGATCAAGGCGGTCATCGACCAGAAGCTGCAGAAGAAGTAGGGCCTCGTTCGAGGATCGACGTTCCGAGCCGCCCGCTCTCTCTCGAGGGCGGGCGGTCTCGTCTTCGGGAGGGTCCGCTCGCCCTGAGCTCGTCGAAGGGCGAGCGGGGCGTGCTTTCCGGAGTTCAGGTCCGTTCGTCCTGAGCGTAGGGCCCGCCCCAGCGGGCCCGGAGTCGAAGGACGAGCGGTCGCGGGGCCGTACGCCGCCTCCGCGCCTCCGCCCCGGCCCCCGCTCGCTACCGCGGGCGCGCGGCGGGGGTGCCGGTACGCGCGCGAAGCCGTGAGGTCCGGCTGGGCGAGGCGCGCCCAACTCGCCGGCCACCTCCGCTCGCTGCGCTCGCGGGTGGCCGGCTTCGGACAGGGGCGCGCCCGCTGCGGATGGACCTCTCCGCGCGCGGATGCCGTTCTGGCTGGGCTGCGCGCCCGCGGTGTACCGCTCCGCGGGGGCCGGGCTCCGGCGCTCCGGCGGCTGTGGCGC
>JAEYZK010000126.1 GCA_023428085.1 Pseudomonadota bacterium | reverse complement strand
CGCCTCCGCTGCGGGCGCGGCCGGCTCCGGCGCCGCGGCGGGCGCGCGGACGGCGCGCGCCAGGCTCGTCGCGCCGTCCTCCCAGACGTACACCTTCGCGCGCGGCTCGACGAGGCGCACGAGCCGCACCGAGGCGCGCGGCGGCGTCGAGGCGACGTCGATCCCGGAGAGCTCGAGCGCGCGCCAGCGCAGCAGGTCCTCGTTGCCCGCCTCCGCGACCGAGAGCGCGTCCAGCCGGACGTCGCCCGCGAACGTCCAGCGCGGCGTGGCCTCGGACGTGTCGAAGCCGACCTTCGCCTTCGCGCCCGCGCGTCCCCCCGTGAGGCGGGCGATCACGTCCGGCCCGAGGTACGGCGCGAGCGGCACGACGTCGAGCGCGGCGGCGTCGAGCTCGAGCGTCCCCTTGCGCGCGAGCGGCTGCAGCGAGCCCTGCACCTCGACCCGGCCCTGCCCGTTCCAGACGAGCGAGAGCGCGAGCGGGGACGCCGCGCGGACGTCGGACCGCAGGCCCTGGAGGCGGAGCTCGAGCGCAGTGAGCGGAAGCTCCACCGGTCGCGGCGCCGCCCGGTCGTCCCAGGTCACGGCGAGCCCGGAGGTCGTGACCGCCCCGACCGCCCACGTCCAGGCGGGCGCGGGCGCAGGGGCCGGCGCCTCCGGGGACGGCGGCGGCGCCATCCGGGCGAGCTCGAGGGTGCCGTCGGCCTCGCGGCGCACCCGGATCGCCCCGCCGCGGATCGCGACGGCGCCGACCTTCGCGTCGCGCGCGAGGGCGTCCACGTCGATCCCGCTCACCTCGATGCGCGACAGCGCGAGGGGCGGCTCCGCGACGCCGCGCGGCCCCACCGCGAGGCGATCGACGGTCAGCCTCCCGCCCGTGAGCCGCGCGACGCGGTTCGTGGCGCTCCACTCCAGCGCGTACTGGGTCTCGAAGTCGAGCAGCCCGTCCCGGAGGTCGGCGGGGACCTGATCCTGGACGTACGCGGCGTAGCGCGGGAGCGGGATGCGCTCGAAGGCGAGCGTGCCCGCGGACTGGAGCGGCTGCGAACGGACGGTCCCCGTCCAGCGCAGCGTCTCTCCCGCCTCGGTCGTGCCGATGAACGAGTACGGGCTGTCGTGGCCGCCCTTCGTCCGGAACCCGTCGAGCGTGAACGTGAGCGGTCCGAGCGCGGTCTCGAACGCGGGGCGGCGGGTGGCGTCGAGGAACGCGACGCGCCCCTCCTCGACGGAGAGCCGGCCGATCCAGAGACCCAGGCCGCCCTCCTCCTCCTTCGACGGCCCGGCCGCCGCGGGGCCCTCGGGCGCGCTCCCGCCGGAGAGCAGGTCCTGGAACGTGAGCGTGCCGTCGGGGCCGAGCCCCACGTGCACGGCGGGGCGGACGAGCCGGATCTCCGCGAGCCCGAGATCTCCCCGGAACAGGCGCAGCGGCGCGAGCCGGACGTACAGGGACTCCCAGCGCAGGAGCGGCGCGCCGTCCTCGTGCTTCACGGTGAGGCCGTCGATCGTCGTGCTGAGCGCGAGCGGGTTCACCCGGACCTTCGTGACCTCGACGTCGCGGTGCAGCGCGGCGGACCCCTCCTTCACCAGGGCGCGGCGCAGGAGCCGCGGCGCGACGAGGAACCCGAACGCGGTGTAGACCGCGAGGACGGCGGAGGCGATGACGGCGGCGCGGAGCAAGCGCGACTTCCGCGGCGAGGCTGGGGACGAGCCGGGCATCCCGGCCATCTATCCGTTCCCGGGGCCGCCGTCCACGGTCGGCGGCGCGGCAGGGCGCGCGCCCCGCGCGGTTCACCCGAGCTGCCGCTCGACGTCCCCGCACGCCGGCGTGGTACAAGGCGCGGTGACCGTGCGGATGGGGCGCGCGGCGCCCGTACCCGCTGCGTACGTCCACGCGTTCTGAAGGGGGACCTGCCGTGAAACTCGTCCGCAGCCTCGCCGTCGGAGTGACCGTCGCCCTCGCGCAGGGCGCGGCAGCACAGACCTTCGAGCTGGAGCGGCTCCAGCTCGATCCCGGCGCGGCCGGGTCCCTCGTCGTCGGGACCGGCCAGGTGAACCCCAGGGGCAGCTTCCGACTCTCCGCCGCAGGGCACTGGCAGCACCGGCCCCTCGTGCTGGTGTCGGGCGAGCTCTTCGGCCGACGCGACGGCGCGAGCGTCGTGGAAGATCGCCAGACGCTCGTGGTCATGGCGGACTGGGTCGTACTCGACCGCCTCGAGCTCTACGCCCGCGGCAGCTACGTCCTGAACCAGGAGGGCGACGACGGCCTCGAGCCGGACGAGAAGCGCGGGTTCGGGATGCCCTCCCTCGGCGCCCGCTTCGCCGCGCTCCGGCAGGGCAAGGACGGCGCGCCGTTGCACTTCGCGTTCGCGTTCGAGCTCATGGCGCCGTGGGGGACCGGCGACGCGGTGGCGCGGTTCTCCTCACCGGGCCTGCTCGCCAAGGCGGAGCTCGGCCGCGATCTCGGCAAGGTGGTCGTCGGCGGCGAGGTGGGCTTCCTCGCCCGCCAGCGCGTCCGCATCGCGGGTCAGGAGATCACCCGGGGCGACGCCGTGTACGGAGCCGTCGTGGCGCTGAAGGGCGCCGTCCGGCCCGAGCTCTCGCTGCGCGGCGCCCTCCCCCTCGGCGGTGATCGCCCGCCGTACGCCGAGCTGCTCGCCGGCGTCCGCGGGGCGCTCGGCCCCGCCGAGCTCTTCGTGATCGGCGGCCCCGGCCTGTTCAACGGCGTCGGCACGCCCCAGTGGCGCGCCGTCGTCGGCCTCGCGTTCGGGAGGACCGGCGCGGAGGAGAGGTCCGCGCGCGCCGCCCCGGCGAAGGCCGAGCC
>JAEYZK010000125.1 GCA_023428085.1 Pseudomonadota bacterium | reverse complement strand
CAGGTGCGGAGGGACGACGTGGAGCGGGTCCTCGGCGCGCGCGACGGCGGCGGCGGCGCGCCGCTCGCGGCCGTGCCTGCGTCCTCCCCCGCGTCCCCGCCCGAGGCCGGCCCGCGCGAGCGCGTCGTCCCGATGACGACGCTCCGGCGCACCGTCGCCCGGCGCCTCGTCGAGGCGCAGCACGCCGCGGCCATCCTCACGACGTTCAACGAGGTGGACATGTCGCGCGTGCTCGCGCTGCGCGAGAAGCACGGCGAGGCCTTCCTGGCGCGCCACGGCGTGAAGCTCGGGTTCATGTCGTTCTTCGTGAAGGCGGCCGTGGACGCGCTGCGGGCCTTCCCCGCGGTGAACGCCGAGATCCGGGGCGAGAGCATCGTCTACAAGGACCACTACGACATCGGCGTCGCCGTCGGCGGCGGCAAGGGCCTCGTCGTGCCCGTCGTCCGCGACGCCGACGCCCTGTCGTTCGCGGAGGTCGAGAAGGCCGTGGGCGAGCTCGCGAAGAAGGCGCGCGACAACAGGCTCGGCCCCGCCGACCTCGCGGGCGGGACCTTCACCATCTCGAACGGCGGGGTCTACGGCTCGCTGCTCTCGACCCCGATCCTCAACCCGCCGCAGTCCGGCATCCTCGGCCTGCACAAGATCGAGAAGCGGCCGGTCGTGGGGGAGGGCGACGCCGTCGTCGTCCGGCCGATGATGTACGTCGCGCTCTCGTACGACCACCGGATCATCGACGGGCGCGAGGCGGTCTCGTTCCTCGTGAAGGTGAAGGAGGCGATCGAGGATCCGGAGCGGCTGCTGCTGGAGGTGTGAGGGCCGGACGCCGCTCGCCCTTCGACCGGCTCCGGGCGAGCGGGTCTTCAGGTCCGCTCGTGCTGAGCCTGTCGAAGCACGAGCGGTGAATGGATCGGCTCAGCCAGGCACCGCCGTCAATCCCGCAGCGTCGTCCGCACGTGGATGGTGTTCGTCGTCACGCCGTGCGTCATCGAGATGCCGGCCGTGTACACGACCACGTCCCCCGCCTTCACGAGGCCGCGCTCGACGAGCAACGCCTCCATCATCGGGAAGACGCGGCCGGGCGGCAGGCTCTCCTCGAGGAGGATCGCGTACGCGCCGCGGACGAGGCTCATCCGGCGCACGCTGTCGAGCCGGGTCGAGAACATGTGGACGGGGATCTGCGGCCGCTGGGCGGTGAGCCGGATCGCGGCGTTCCCGGTGTCGGAGAGGCAGGCGAGGGCCGTCGCGCCCATCTGCTCCGCGAAGTCGCGCGCCGCCTTGCCGAGGGACATGCCGAGCTTCCCCGACGAGCTGTCGAGGATCTGCCAGTCGTCGAAGTTGGAGAAGACGGGCTGATGCTCGGCCTGCTCCACGATCTGCGCCATGGTCCGGACCGCCTCCACCGGGAACTTCCCGGTCGAGGTCTCGCCCGAGAGCATCACCGCGTCGGTGCCGTCGAACACGGCGTTGGCGACGTCGGAGGCCTCGGCGCGGGTCGGGCGGGGGCTCACGATCATCGACTCGAGCATCTGGGTGGCGGTGATCACCGGCACGCCATGGCGGAGGGCCTCGCGGATGATCCGCTTCTGGACGCCGGGCACCAGCTCGATCCCCATCTCCACGCCGAGGTCGCCGCGGGCGACCATCACCGCGTCGGCCGCGCGCAGGATCGCCTCGAGATCCTCGACCGCCTCGGGCTTCTCGATCTTCGCGATCACCTGCACCGGCCGCGTCTGCTCGTCGACGAGGTCCTTGAGCTGGAACACGTCGCGCGCCGAGCGGACGAACGAGAGCGCCAGGAAGTCCACGCCCTGCGCGATCGCGAACCGCGCGTCGGCGACGTCCTTGTCCGTCATCGCGCGGACGTCGAGCTTCACGAACGGCAGGTTGATGCCGCGCCGGTCCCTGAGCTCGCCCCCGTGCACGACGGTGCAGACGAGCTCCGCGGCGTCCTTGCGGAGGACCCGGAGCTCGAGGAGCCCGTCGTTCATGAGGATCCGGTCGCCGACGGCGCTGTCGCGCACCAGCGGCGCGAACCTCGTGGTGATGAGGCCGGGCGCGCCCTCGCCCTCGCCGTGGACGATGCGGACCTCGGCGCCGCGGGTGAGCTGGATGGCCCCGCCGGGGAACGCGTTGGTCCGGATCTTCGGCCCCTGGAGGTCGGCGATGACGGCGATCTCGCGGCCGAGCTTCCTCGCCTCGGCGCGGACGGTCGCGATGCCCTGCGCGTGCTCCTCGTGGGTGCCGTGCGAGAAGTTGAAGCGGGCGACGTCCATGCCCGCGAGGAGCAGCTCGCGCACCGTCTCGGGCGCGCTCGTCGCGGGGCCGATGGTGCAGACGATCTTCGTCTTGCGCGTGGTCAGGGCGTCTCCTCCGGGCAGCGTCGAGTGACGAATCTACACCAGGGCGCCGCCCCGAAAGGCCGGCGCGGGCGTCGAGGCGGCGTGCGAGAACGCCGGAGGAGGTATCCATGCGACGCACGTTCCGCCTGCGGCCGGTCGCCTCGTGGGCGGCCGCCGCGCTGCTCGCCTCGCTGGCGGGCGCCTGCCGCGAACCGGAGCAGCGCCGGGTCGATCCATCCGCCCCGCGCTACACCGTCCGCGGGGAGGTGGTGCAGGTGGACGAGACCGGCTCCGGCCGCTCGCTGCTCGTGCGCCACGAGGCCATCCCGGACTTCATGGACGCGCGCGGCGCGCGCGTGGGCATGCAGGCGATGATCATGCCGTTCCAGGTCGGGCGCGCCGTGGCGGGCGGGGACGTGAAGCCGGGCGACCGGATCCGCATGCGGTTCGCGGTGGACTGGAAGGTGCACGCGATGGAGGTCGAGGAGCTCGAGCGGCTGCCGGCCGACACCGTCCTCGTGTTCGGGAAGAGGGAGTAGCGTGGCCGGCGCGCGCCGCCGGCCGCCGGTGGACGGGCCGGCGCCGCGGGTCCGCGCCGCGCCGGGCTGGGGCGGCGCGCGCGTGCTCGCGATCGGCCACTCGACGCGGCCGATCGCGGAGCTCGTCGGCCTCCTCGAGGCCGCCGGCGTCCGCACGCTCGCCGACATCCGGACCGTGCCGAGGTCCCGGAAGAACCCGCAGTTCGAGGGGCGCGCGCTGGCGCGCTCGCTCGAGCGCGCCGGGATCGCGTACGCCTGGCTGCCGCGCCTCGGCGGGCTGCGGAGGCCGCGCAAGGACTCGCCCAACGCGGCGTGGCGCAACACGAGCTTCCGCGGCTACGCCGATCACATGGCGACGCCGGAGTTCGCCGAGGGGCTGCGCGAGCTGTCGGCGCTGGCGCGCGGGGGGCCGGTCGCGGTGATGTGCGCCGAGGCGGTGCCGTGGCGGTGCCACCGCTCGCTGCTCGCCGACGCGCTCCTCGCCCGCGGGGTGGTGGTGGAGCACGTCACCGGGCCGGGGAAGACGCGGCCGCACCGGCTGACGCCGTTCGCGCGGGTGGACGGGCGGCGGGTGACGTATCCGGCAGCTCCCACCACCAACCCCGACCCAGAGGTCCGGCGCCCGCCCGCGCGCCCGCGACGGTGAACGGCGGACGTGGGCGCTTCTCGGGCCGCGGTCGGGGCAGGAGAACGGTCAGCGGGAGCGCGGGTCGTCGCTCGCGTGCGACGCCTCAAACCGCGAACGCTGGTCGCGGGAGGCGTCGCCGAGCCCGAAGACGGACGTCTCCCTCGAGCGCCGCTCGTGGGACGAGATGGATCGGCGTTCTCGGGACCTTCAGCTGCTCGAGCAGGAGGCGCCGAACCTCACGCGCATGAGATAGGTGCCGAGCGGGAACACGACGCTCGTCTCCCCGGAGCAGTACTTGACCAGGGCGGCGCTGTGTCGCTCGAGGAAGTCTGCAATGCGACCCAGGGCCTCGACCCGCTTCCACCTGTCTCGCGCCGCCACTCTCGGGTTGAGGCCGCGCCTGGGCTCGCCGCCCGCCGGGCGGTCGGTGTGCCGCTGCTTCAGCACGCGGCGCACACCCATCGCGGCCACGCCGCGCGCCCCGCGCCGGAGGGCGGCACTCCTCTCGAGCTCGTTCACGCGGGCCACGACGTGGCTCCGGAAGGCCTCGTCCGACGAGAAACCAGGCGGCACGGAGAACACGAGCTCCTCGCTCGGCCGCATCGACGAGCCCTCCTCTGCGAAGTAGTGACCAGGCCGCTCGACGTGCTCGCCTGGGCTGCCGATCGAACGCGGATCCGACCAGAGCCCCGGCCATTGTCTGCCATGCTCGACGAGGTCCGCGCTGGCCGGGTTCGCGAGGGTATAGGCGATCTTCTCGACCACGTCCTCAGGGGTGACGAGCACGACGGCGCTGTAGCTGCCCGGCGCCCAGAAGTTCTCCCAGCGGCCATAGAGCGCGTTGAGGGCCTTCGCGATCACCCCGTCGAGGAGCTGGCTGAACGCAGGGAGGTTCGCGCCGCGGTCCGTCACGACCAGATGGTAGTGATTGCTCATGACGCACGCGGCGTGGATCTCCACGCCGTGGCGAGCGGCGGCGACGGCCAGGACGAACCTGAAGATGCGGGTGACGAGCGGCGAGGGTTTGAGGAGGAACTCGCGCCGGGCGCAGCGGCGCGAGACGAGGTAGGTCGTGCCTTTGACGATGCGTCGGGGTACGGTCACGGCCGGTGCATAGGCAGGACGCGTGCCACATCGAAATGGCTGAACGCCCGAGGGAGAACGTCCCGGCGAGGTCCGCGCCGCGACCGCGTGGTCCGCCTGCCGGACCTCTGGGTCTGGCTTCACGCTGGGTCTGGCTTCAGGGCGACAGCTCTTGCTGGAACAGCTCGATGAGCGCGGCGTTGGCGTTGGCCGGATCCGGCGGGGTCGGGTAGTCGCCCCAGTAAATCCCGAACGCGCTCTCGTGGTACGAGTGGTACGTCCACGCGACGTCGCGGCGCGCGAGCAGGTCGAGCATGTCGCGCACCCACGCCGTCCCGCCGCGCTCGAACGCGGCGCGGATCGCGCCGAACTCGCCGAGGTAGAGCGGCACGCCGTGGGCCTCGCCCCAGGCCGCGTACCGGTCGAGCTCGGCGGCGAGGAGCGCCTTCTCGCGCCCGTGCACGGGCGCGGTGCTCGTCAGGAAGTCGAGCCGCCCGAGCGACTGCGAGCCGGCCTCGCTCCCGTCCGCGCGCGCCCAGTAGGTGAGCTCGTACGTGTTCCCGGTCGTGACGCGGAAGAAGTACGCGTCCGAGGAGAGCGAGGCGTCGGTCGCCGATCCGGCGATGCCCACCGAACGGCTGCCCGCGTGCCCGTTCGCGCCTGCGACGCGCGCGCCGCGCGCGCCGGGGTCGGCCTTCCAGAGGGACCACGCCTCCGGGTCCTCGAGATCGGACTGGAAGACCCGGCGCACGAGCCTGCCCTCCGGGTCGTACTCGTTCACGACGAAGTCGTCGAAGTAGACCGTCCCGGCGTTGGCCTGGGACATGAAGACCGGCCGCCCGAGGTTCCACGTCGGATCGGTGACGGTGAACTCCACGCGGTACGCGGTCCACGGCGTCGTGCCGTCCGGCACGCGGAGCTGCCCGGCCGCGGGCGTGCCATTCCAGGACCAGTGCCTCCACGTGAGGTTGCTCCACGACACGCTCAGCACCGACGGGTCCGGGTACGTCGTCGGCGCCTGGCAGCATGTCACCCACGACGCGAGCTGGTGCGTGAACTCCATCGGCGTGTAGACGTGGAACTCGTAGAGGATGTTCGGGTCGTCCACCACGAAGAAGTTCAGGTCGGCGTCGTTCGACCAGTCCGCCGCGCCGCTCCCGTCCGCGCGGCGCCCGTTGAGCCGCTCGACGGCGACGATGTGCCAGGGATCGACCAGGCGGATGGCCCGGACGATCCGGTTCGCGAGCCGCTCCCACTGCTCCTTCTCCCCCGCGACCACCGGCTCGTTCACGAGGTCGTACCCGGCGATCGTCGGCTCACCGCGGTAGCGGCGCGCGATCGCCTTCCAGAGCGCGGTGAGGCGGTCCTGGTTCCGCATGTCCGTCCAGAGCGCCGTGCCGCGGGAGAGCGACTGGAACCCGCCCTGCGGGACGTGCATGTTGAGCATGAGCCGGACGCCATGCGCCTTGGCCCAGGCGACGTTCTGGTCGATCCACTGGAACCCCGACTCCTTGTACCGGCCCGGCGCGGAGTCATCCTCGAAGGTCCGGTAGTTCAGGTAGAAGCGGACGAGGTTCATCCCCATGCCGGCGACGCGCTCGTAGTCGATCGCGCCGTGGTGCGCGGTGGGGAGCGCGACGTTCGACCAGACGGCGTTCCCGAAGGCGACCCCGCGGAGCGCGACCGGGGTGCCGTCGTCGCCCACGATCTGCCGCCCCGAGACCCGGAGGATGCCGGCGGGGCGCGGCCCGGGATCCTCGACCGTCCCGTCGTCGGGGCCGCCCCGGTGGCCGCCGGTTGCGCACGAGAGGAGGGCGAGGAGGGAGACGACGGCGACGCGAGGCGGGGTCGGCGAGAGACGCATCCCGCCATGGTAGCCGGGCGAGCCTGTGGGTAGGGGTGAGCTCGGACGGCGGGCCCTCGATCAGCGCGCGGGGCGCTCCGACGGCTCGATGCGCGCCCCCGGCATCCGCGGGTCGGGCCGGCGCGCCGCCTTCGCGAACCGCGCCGCGGCGGGGCGGGCGATCTCGAACCGGGTCTCGCGATCGAGCACGACGATCTTGCCGATCTCGTCGCGGGTCACCTCGCCGCGACGGCAGAGGAGCGGGAGGATCCAGCGCGGGTCGGCCTTCTTCTCGCGCCCGAGCGTCAGCCGGAACCACACGCCCTCGGCGCGGGCGTGCGCCTTGAGCTTCCGCGGCGTGCGGGCCTCGCGCGCCGGCACCTCGCGCGCGGCGCGCGCCGTCTCCGGCAGCTCCTCGGGCGCGGGCCGGAGCGCCCGCTCGCGGCGGACGAGGGC
>JAEYZK010000124.1 GCA_023428085.1 Pseudomonadota bacterium | reverse complement strand
CACCCAGGCCGTCCCGCCCGCCGCGTCGCCCGCGCCCGCCGCGCCGCCGCCGGCCGCGCGCGATCCGAAGCTCGACGCGCCCGGCACGGTCGTGAGCTCGCCGTTCGTCGGGACCTTCTATCGCTCGCCCTCCCCCGACGCGCCGCCCTTCGTGGACGTCGGCCAGCGCGTGAAGAAGGGCCAGACGATCTGCATCATCGAGGCGATGAAGCTGATGAACGAGATCGAGAGCGACGTCGACGGCGTCGTCGCCGAGATCATGGTCCCGAACGCGACCGCGGTGGAGTTCGGCGAGGCGCTGTTCCGGATCGTGCCGGGCTAGGCCGAGGACATGTTCAAGAAAGTGCTGGTCGCCAACCGCGGCGAGATCGCCCTCCGCGTGATCCGCGCCTGCAAGGAGCTCGGCATCGCCACGGTGGCGGTCCACTCCACCGCCGACGCCGAGTCGCTCCACGTCCGGTTCGCCGACGAGGCGATCTGCATCGGTCCGCCGCCGGCGCGGCAGAGCTACCTCGACACGCGCGCCGTGCTCGCCGCCGCCGAGCTGACCGGCGCGGACGCCGTTCACCCTGGGTACGGGTTTCTCTCCGAGAACGCGGAGTTCGCGGAGATGGTGCACAAGATGCGGCTCAAGTTCATCGGGCCGCGGCCGGAGATGATCCGGCTCATGGGGAACAAGGTCCTCGCCCGGGAGGCGATGGAGAAGGCGGGGCTGCCGCTCCTGCCCGGCGCGCGCGGGGTCCTGCGGGACGGGCGCGAGGCCGAGGCGCTGGCCCAGAAGATCGGCTTCCCGGTGATCCTCAAGGCGGCGGCCGGCGGCGGCGGGCGCGGCATGAAGATCTGCCGCGACAAGGCCCAGGTCCGGCAGCTCTTCGACACCGCCTCGGCCGAGGCGCTCGCCGCGTTCGGCGACGGGTCGATGTACCTCGAGCGCTACGTGGAGCAGCCGCGCCACATCGAGCTGCAGATCCTCGCCGACGAGCGCGGGAACGTGATCCACCTCGGCGAGCGCGAGTGCTCGGTCCAGCGCCGCCACCAGAAGCTCATCGAGGAGGCGCCGAGCCCGGCGGTGACGCCGGAGCTCCGCCGCGAGATGGGCGAGGTCGCGGTCCGCGCCATGCGGGAGGTCGGGTACAACAACGTGGGGACGGTGGAGTTCCTGCTCGACGAGCAGGGGCGCTACTACTTCATGGAGATGAACACCCGGATCCAGGTGGAGCACCCCGTCACCGAGCAGGTGTACGGCCTGGACCTACTCCGCGAGCAGATCCGCCTCGCGGCCGGCGAGCGGCTGGAGCGGTCGCAGGAGTCGGTGGTGCCGATCGCGCACGCCATCGAGCTGCGCGTGAACGCCGAGGACCCGGTCACGTTCGCCCCATCGCCCGGGACCATCACCGGCTATCACCAGCCCGGCGGCTACGGCGTGCGCGTGGACACGCTGGCCTACGAGCAGTACCGCGTGCAGCCCTTCTACGACTCGCTGGTCGCGAAGCTGGTGGTCACGGGTGCGACCCGCGACATCGCGCTGCGGCGCGCCATGCGGGCGCTGGACGAGTACGTGGTCGAGGGGATCAAGACGAACATCCCCTTCCACCGCCGCGTCCTCGCGTTCCCGGCCTTCGTCGCCGGACGATACGACACGCGGATCGTGGACCAGATCCTGAACCCGCCGGCGCCCGAGGAGGCGCCCGTCTCGGGCAGAGGCTGACGCCGCGCGCGAGCGTCCCCGGGTCGCGGGTCGCCGCGAAAACCCGCGAAATTCCCCGGTAGTTCTGCGGGCGTTCACTTGACCGTCGCGGTCACGTTCCGATACGCTCGTCGCCGCCCCTGGTCCGCTCCGGCGCAGGGCGCGCTCCATTGCGCGCCCTGTCAAAGTCGCGGAACTCGACCCCCGAGCCCTGCCACCCGATGGCTGTCGACAAGAACAAGATCATCGCGGAGGCGACCAAGCTCGTCCAGAAGGGGGCTATCGACAAGGCGATCGTCACCTACCAGAAGATCCTGGCCGAGGACCCGAAGGACGTCCGCGTCCTCCTCAAGGTCGGCGAGCTGTTCCAGAAGAAGGGCGACGAGCGGCTCGCCGCGGACGCGTTCACGAAGGTCGCCGAGACGTACGCCGAGCAGGGCTTCTTCCTCAAGGCGGTCGCCGTCTACAAGCAGATCGTGAAGCTCGCCCCGGACGACGTCCGGGTGAACGAGCGGCTCGCGGGCCTCTACCAGCAGCTCGGGCTCATGAGCGACGCCATGGGCCAGCTGCAGTTCATGGCCTCGGCGTACGAGAAGGCCGGCGACGCGGGGAAGCTCACCGAGGTCCTCCAGAAGATGGTGGAGCTCGACCCCGACAACATCGCCTCCTCGATCAAGCTCGGCGAGCTGCACGCGCGCGCCGGGCGGACGGAGCCGGCCCTGGAGTGCCTCCAGCGCGCCGCGGCCTACCTCAAGAAGCACAGCCGCACGGACGAGTACCTCAAGGTCGCCGAGCGGATCGCGGCGCTCCAGGGCGACGACCTCGCCCTGACGAAGGAGCTCGCCAACATCTACCTCGCGAAGGGCGACACGAAGCGCGCGCTGGCCAAGCTCCAGCTCTGCTTCAAGGGCGACCCGAAGGACGTGGACACGCTCCACCTCCTGGCGCAGGCCTTCCGCGACCTCGGGCAGACCACCAAGACGCTCTCCGTCTACAAGGAGCTCGCGCACGTCCACGAGGAGCAGGGCCGCCACGGCGAGGCCCGCGCGACCTGGCGCAAGGTCCAGGAGCTCGCGCCGGACGATCCCGACGCCGGCGCGGCGATCGGCGGGTCCGCGGCGGCGACCCCGCTCCACCAGGTCAGGGCCGCGCCGCCGTCGGCCGGGCCGCCCCCGGGGGTGATCCGGCCTCCGCCGCCTCCGCCGCCCGCGGCCGTGCGGTCCAGCGCGCCGTCCGCCGCGCCCGTGGGCGCCGACGCGATCCAGAAGCTCCTCACGGAGACCGACGTCTACGTGAAGTACGGGCTCCACGACAAGGCGCTCGAGCACCTGAAGAAGGTCCTCGCCGTCGATCCGAGGTCGCCCGACGCGCACGAGCGGGCGCGCGAGATCCACCTCGCGGCCGGCCGGCCCTCGGAGGCGGGCGACGCCGGCGCGGCGGCCGTCCGCGCCTGGCT
>JAEYZK010000060.1 GCA_023428085.1 Pseudomonadota bacterium | reverse complement strand
GTCGAGGGCGCCGAGGACGACCGGGCGGCGGCGCGGCGCGCCGTGCGCGCGGCGCGGGTCGGGACGAAGGACCTGCTCGTGGCCGTGAGCGCCTCGGGCCGGACCCCGTTCGCGCGCGCCGCGATCGAGGAGGCCCGCGTGCGCGGCGCGCGGACGGCGCTCCTCACCTCGAACCCGGACGCGGGCGGCGGCGCCGATCGCCTCGTCGTGCTCGACACCGGGCCGGAGCGGATCGCGGGCTCCACCCGGATGAAGGCCGGCACGGCGGCCAAGATGGCGCTCGGCCTCCTCTCGACCGCCGCGTTCGTCCGCCTCGGCGCCGTGCGCGGCGGGCGCATGGCGGCGCTCCGCGGGACGAACGAGAAGCTGCGCGCGCGGGCGGTGCGGAACGTCGCCGCGCTGCTCGGGGTGGGCGCGGCGGCGGCGCGGCGGTATCTCGTCGAGGCGGGGTGGGACGTGGGGGCGGTACTGGAACGTCAGGGGGCACGCCTGCCGGAGAAGTTGCGGCCGTCCGGCCTGAGCGGAGCGGCCGCGCAGCGGCCGCGGAGTCGAAGGCGGGCTCGGGAGGAGTGACGATGGCACGGGAAGAGAAGCCGCTGGTGCCGGCCGAGGTGGTGCAGGCGCGCGCGGCGCTCGCCGCGGCGCGCGGGCGGCGGCGCCTGGACGTGATCCTCGACGCCCGGGACCCCGGCGCGCTCGTGCGGGCGCTCCCGGCGGACGAGCTGTACTTCACCATCCGGGAGATCGGCCTCGCCGACGCCGCGCCGCTCGTCCCCCTCGCCTCGCTCGAGCAGTTCCGGACCTTCCTCGACCTCGACGCCTGGCGGGGCGGCCAGCTCGACCCGCACCGCGCCCTGACCTGGCTCCGCGCCGCCCGCTCCGGCTCGACCCACGATCCGAAGGCCGCGGCCCGCTGGAGGCGGAAGCTCAACGGCATCGACCGCGAGCTCTTCTTCTTCGTCCTGCGCGAGTCCGTGGTCGTGCACGAGCTCGAGGAGGGGAAGGACCCGGAGATCCACTCCGACCGCGTGGTGCGCACGCCCGACGGGAGGTACGCGGTCGAGTTCCTGCCCGAGGGCGCGGAGTACTCGGCGCTGCGCGGGCTCCTCGACGACCTCTACGCCGAGGATCCGTTCCAGGCGGGCCGGCTGCTCGGCGCGCTGAAGTGGGAGGTCCCGTCGGAGCTCGAGGAGACCGCGCTCCGCTGGCGCCAGGGACGGCTCGCGGACCTCGGCGTCCCGCCGCTCGAGGAGGCGCTCTCGTGGTTCGCGCGGCCGCCGCGGACGCCCGCGCCCGCAGGCGCGGAGGCCGAGCCTGGGCTCCCCGAGCGGCCGCCCGGCTACTGGCTCGCGTCGCTCGCCTCCGGGTCGCTCCTCGACCGCGGCGCCGACGCGCTGGACCCGCTCGACCGGCCTGCGCTCGAGGGCCAGCTCGTCGCCGCCGCGAACGCCGTGCTCGTCGCCGATCAGGTCGACGTCGCCGATCCCGACGCGGTGCGCGCGTCGTTCCAGGCCGCGCGGGCGCTGCTCGAGCTCGGCCTCGCCGCGCGGCTCCGGGCCGCGTCCCGTCCGCTCGAGGGCCCCGCCGCCGCGGAGGTGCTGCGCGACGTGCCCGTGAAGCGCCTCTTCCAGGAGGGGTTCGGGCGCGTGCTGGAGCTCAAGTTCCGCGCCGAGCGGCTCGTGAAGGCCGGCGGCGCCGGCACGCGCGAGGCGCCGCTCCTCGACGCGCCGCTGGGCGAGGCGCTCTTCGCCCTCGTCGCGAAGCGCCCGCGCCATCACCCCGGCCTCGACGCGCCGCGCGAGGAGTGGGCGACGCTCGCCGCCGCCGCGTACGCGCCGCGCGCGTTCCTCTCCGAGGCGGACCTCGCCCGGACCGCGGCCGCGCTCGACCAGTGCGAGGGGCTGCTCGGCCTCGCGCGTTCGCTCGGCCTCGCCGTGTCGCTGCCCGGCACGCCGCCCCCGCGGCTCACGGCGCTCTACCTGACCGCGCTCGCCAACGAGCGGCTGGGCCGGGGGTTCGCGCCGGCGCCGATCGCGGCGGGGGAGCTGGCGCGCGCGGTCGAGGTGCTCGCGGGGAGTCCCGCTCGTCGTGAGCCTCCCGAGCGTAGGCCCCTCGCAGCGGGGCCGGAGTCGAAGGACGAGGGACGAGCGGCGATCGACGACCAGCGCCTCACGACGGCCGGCGCCGCGGGAGCGCTGCTGCTGGAGCTCGCGCGCGGGCGGGCCGCGGAGCTCGCGCGCCTCGCGGACGCCGGGGAGCTCCGGGCGGAGCGGGTGACGGAGCTCGTCGTCCAGCCGTGAACCTTCGCAACCGCTCGTGCGCCGCTCGCAGCGCGTTCCGATCGCGCCCCACGTCGCACCCGGCGGCTCGTTCACCGCCGGCCCCGCTCGCGCGCGAACAGGTCGGCGAGCCTCCGCCCCGGCTCGTCCACGAACCGCTCCTCCAGCACCCGCAGCGCCTCGATCCGATCGATCCGGAAGGTCCGGAAGTCGCCGCGCAGCTCGCACCAGGCAGCGAGGGTCCAGGCGGCGTCCCAGAACAGGAGGCCGAGCGGCCGCACGCGGCGGGTGGAGCGGGCTCCGCGGAGGCTGCGGTACTCGAACCGTACGATCCGGCGCTCCTCGCACGCCTGGCGGAGCGCGCCCGAGAGCCGGAGCAGCTCCGGCGCGGCGTCGGCACGCAGCGCGTGCACGGCGACGGTCTCGGCGGCCGTCCGGGTCGCCGCGGGCAGGACCGCCATGAGCTTGGCCAGCGCCTCCTCCGCGTCCCGCGCGAGCGACACGTCGAGGCGGTGCCGCGCCAGGCGGACGCTCGCGAGCAGCGCCTTCGCCTGGCCGGCGGTGAGCATCAGCGGCGGGAGCTCGAACCCGGCGCCGAGGCGGTAGCCGACGCCCGCCTCGCCCTCGATCGGCACGCCCGAGAGCGCGAGATCGCGGATGTCGCGATAGACGGTGCGCAGCGACACCTCGAGCCGCTCCGCCAGCCAGGAACCGGTGGAGATGCGCCGGCCACGGAGCAGCTCGAGCAGCCTGAAGAGTCGGTCGGCGCGGCGCACGGTGCTAGCCCGTCGAGTGTACCCCGAGCACGTTCCCGTCGAGATCCCGGAACAGCGCGATGAAGCCGACGTCCGGCCGGACCAGGGTCTTCTCCAGCAGCACCGTGCCGCCGGCCTCCGGGACCCGCGCGAGGATGGGCGCGAGGTCCGCGCCGCCGTCGAGGTAGACGCGGACGCCGTCCGCGTGGGGCACGGCCTGCTCGAACTCGACGAGGGCACCGCCCACGCCGGGCTCCTCGTACGGCAGGAGCGCCATCTTCATGCCCAGGACCTCCGTGTCGGCGAGGCGGCCCGCCAGGACGTGCTCGTAGAAGCGCTTCGACGTCGTGAGATCGCGGGTCGGGATCTCGAACCAGGTGATCGCGTTCATGCGTGGCTCCGGTGAGGGTCTGCTGCAGCAGTACCGGAGCCCTGCTGCCAGCGTCGTGTCAGCAGGGTGGAGCCACCCCGCGCGGACCACCCGCACCGACGATCTACCCCTCCCCGCCCACGAACGCCGCCTCGCGCGCCCACTTCGCCGCCTGCTCGAGCTGCTCCTCGGCGAGCACGCCGGCCTCGCGGAGCATGCGCACCTCGCTCCGCATGTTGGTGTCGAGCAGGTACGGACCGTCGGTGTTGATCGTGAACTTCACGCCGCGGTCCCAGAACCGCCGCAGGATCGATCCGAGCTCGTCGAGCGAGCCGACCGCCCGCGTCGCGAGGTTGGAGCTCGGGCAGATCTCTAGGACCACGCCGCGCTCGCGCAGGAGGTCCATGACCCGCTCGTCGCGCGCGGCGCAGATGCCGTGGCCGATCCGGTTCGGCTCCAGCTCCTCGACCACGGCCCGGACGCCCTCGGCGCCGGTCCGCGCGGTCTCGCCGGTGTGGACGGTGATCTTGAGCCCCTCCTTGCGGGCGGCGGCGAAGAGCGCGCGGTAGCGCTTCACCTCCGCGGGCATGAGCTCGAGCGCGTTCTGTTCGGTCCCGGCGAGGTCGATGCCCACGACGCCGCGGCGGCGGTAGCGGGCGGCCTTCTCCACCAGGATCTGGTTGAGCTCGAGCGGGAACTCGCGCGCCAGGCAGAAGATGAGCCCGGCCTGCACGCCGTACTCCATGCACGCGCGGTCCATGCCCCGGAGCGCGGCGTGGATGATGTGATCGAGGTCGCGCTCCCCGCCCTCGTTCCGCTTCATCGGGTTGAACCGCAGCTCGATGAGCGACACGCGCGAGGACCGGTACTCCTTGCCGATCACCTCGTAGATCGAGCGCTCCAGCGCGGCCGGCGAGGACTGGATCCGCTCCGTCCACTGGTGCATCACCGCGAGGTACTCGTCGAGCGACCGGACCTTGCCGGGCCGGGCCGAGACGAGCTCCTTGAACTCCCAGTAGTCGGAGACCGGCAGCTTGAACCCCTGATCGTGGGCGATCGACCAGAGGATGTGGGGGGCGACGGCCCCGCCGACGTGGATGTGCAGATCCGAGAGCTCTCGCGCCATGATGGTGCTTAGCACGGCGCACCGGCCGCGGCACGGCCTGCGGCGCCGCGGGCTACTCCGGCGCCCCGAGGCCCAGCCCGCAGTCCGGGCACTCCTTCACGTCCGGGCCGGCCGCGAAGACGTGGCCGCAGGCGGGGCAGGTGATCTCGCCGCCGGCGTCGAGGTCCACGCCCGCGGCGCCGCGGCGCGCGGCCTCGAGCGCAGCCTCGTCCCCGAGCAGGCGCGCCCAGTCGGAGCCGATGACCTTGCGCGCCGCCTCGCCCTCCTCCGCCGGGACGTAGAGGTTCCAGCGGGGGCGTGCGCGCTCCTGCTCGTCCACCGGCGGCACCCGCTCCATCTCCGGCGCGAGCCCCGCCTCCTCGAGCTGGTTTCGCAGCTCGACCACGTTCGCGTAGTCGTACCGGACGAGGAGCACGAGGCCGTCGGCCACCGCGGCGCAGGTGACGCACTTCTCGCCCGCGACGGGCGTGTTGCAGGTGGGGCACTTCGCCGTTTGCATCGGGGCACGCCTCCGGAAAGTTCGGGATGATACCCGGGACCGGAGCATATACACTCCGCCCGCATGATCGTCATCGACGGGAAGGCGGTCGCGGCCAAGGTCCGCGCCGAGGTGGCCGAGCAGGTGCGCGCGCTCCGCGCGAAGGGGATCGCCACCGGCCTCACGGTGGTGCGCGTCGGCGAGGACCCCGCCTCGGCGATCTACGTCCGCGGCAAGCGGAAGGACTGCGACGAGGTCGGCATCACCTCGACCGAGCACCACCTGCCCGCGGAGACGAGCCAGGCGGAGCTCCTCGCGCTCGTGGAGAAGCTCAACCGCGATCCGTCCGTCCACGGCATCCTCGTCCAGCTCCCGCTCCCCGACCACGTGGACGAGCAGCTCGTCCTGAACGCCATCTCCCCCGCGAAGGACGCCGACGGCTTCCACCCGTTCAACGTCGGGGCGCTCTCGATCGGCGTCGAAGGCGTCCCGCGCCCCTGCACGCCGGCCGGCGTGATCCGCCTGCTCGACGAGGCGAAGGTCGAGCTCGAGGGCAAGCGCGCGCTCGTGGTCGGCCGCTCCAACATCGTCGGCAAGCCGATGGCGGCGATGCTGCTCGAGCGGCACGCGACCGTGACGATCGCCCATTCGCGCACCGTGAACCTCGCCGAGGAGGTGGGCCGCGCGGAGGTGCTCGTCGCGGCCATCGGGCGCCCGGAGCTCGTCCGGGGCGCGTGGATCCGTCCGGGGGCCGCGGTGGTGGACGTCGGGATGAACCGGCTCGCGGACGGGCGCCTGGTCGGCGACGTGGAGTACGCGGCCGCGGCGGAGCGCGCGGCGGCGATCACGCCGGTCCCCGGCGGGGTCGGTCCGATGACGCGCGCCATGCTCCTCGTGAACACGGTCCGCCTCGCGGCGCGCACGGCGCCGTGAAGGCGGCTTGACCCTCCCGCGCGCGCCGACGAGAATCCGCGCGCCCTCCCCCGAGGCGCCATGGCCCTGCGAACCCCGCTCTACGAGACCCACCGCAAGGCCGGGGCGCGCCTGGTCGAGTTCGCCGGGTGGGACATGCCGGTCCAGTACGAGGGGCTCCTCGCCGAGCACGAGGCGGTGCGGACGCGGGTCGGCCTCTTCGACGTCTCGCACATGGGCGAGGTCGTGTTCCGGGGCCCGCGGGCGCTCGAGGCGCTGAACCGGCTCTTCTCGAACGACCTCGCGCGGTGCGCCGACGGCCAGGCGCAGTACGGCTGCCTCTGCCGCGAGGACGGCGGCATCGTGGACGACGTGGTCGTCTATCGCCGGTCCGCGGAGGACCTGCTCGTCTGCGTGAACGCCTCGAACCGCGCCAAGGACTTCGCGTGGCTCGCGGAGCGCGCGACGGGCGGCGGGGTCGAGGTCCGCGACGAGTCGGACGCGTGGGCCCAGCTCGCGATCCAGGGCCCGCTCGCCGCCCAGCTCCTCCAGCGGCTCACGAACGCCAACCTCTCCGCCCTCCGCTCCTACCGCTTCGCGCAGGGCGAGGTGGCGGGCGTCCCCTGCCTCGTCGCCCGCACCGGCTACACCGGCGAGGACGGGCTGGAGCTCTTCTGCCCCCCCGACCAGGCGGTGCACGTCTGGGACGAGCTCGTCGAGGCGGGGAAGCACGAGAAGCTCGCGCCCTGCGGGCTCGGCGCGCGCGACTCGCTCCGGCTGGAGATGGCCTATCGCCTCTACGGCGCCGACATGGACGACGGGACGACGCCGCTCGAGGCAGGCCTGGGCTGGGTGGTGAAGCTCGACAAGGGCGACTTCGTCGGCCGGACCGCGCTCCTCCGCCAGCGCGAGCAGGGCATCGCGCGGAAGCTCGTCGGCTTCGTGCTCACCGAGCCGGGCATCGCCCGCCACGGCTACCCGGTGCTGCAGGACGGCCGCCAGGTCGGGGCCGTGACGAGCGGCACCCGGAGCCCTTCGCTCGGGACGTCCATCGGCCTCGCCTACCTCCCCCCGGCCCTCGCGGCCGAGGGATCGACCTTCGCCGTGGAGATCCGCGGCCGGACCGCCGCCGCCCGCGCGGTGAAGACCCCCTTCTACACGCGCCCCTGAGGAGCCCATGAACTTCCCCGACGACCTCCGTTACACCCGCGAGCACGAGTGGGCCCGCCGGAAAGGGAAGAACCTCGTGGTCGGCGTCACCGAGTTCGCGCAGGACCAGCTCGGCGACGTCGTGTACCTCGAGCTCCCCGACGTCGGCGACGTCGTGAAGAAGGGCGACGCCTTCGGCGTGGTCGAGTCCACCAAGGCGGTCTCGGAGCTGTTCGCGCCCATCTCCGGCACGATCGTGGAGGTGAACGACCCGCTCGTGGACGCGCCCGAGACCGTGAACGAGGATCCGTACGAGGAGGGCTGGATGGTGGTCATCGAGCCGTCCGACCCCGCCGAGCTCGACGCCCTCATGGACGCGAAGGCGTACCAGGCGTTCCTCGAGGAGCAGGAGTAGGCGCCCTTCGACCGCGGTCCTCCCGCCCCACCCTCAGGACAGGCCTTGCGTTACCACCCGCACACCCCCGAAGACGTCCGGGCCATGCTCGAGACGATCGGGGTGAAGAGCGTCTCCGAGCTCCACGCCTCGATCCCGGAGCCGCTCCGGCTCTCCCGCCCGCTCGACCTCCCGCCGGCGCTGGACGAGATCGCGCTGCTCGCGGAGCTCCGGCGCCTCGCCGGGCGGAACGACGTGCGCCACCCGCCGTTCGCGGGCGCCGGCGCGTACCCGCACCACGTCCCGCCCGCGGTCGACCAGCTCCTGCTCCGCGGCGAGTTCTTCACCGCGTACACGCCGTACCAGCCGGAGATCTCGCAGGGCACGCTCCAGGCGCTCTTCGAGTGGCAGACCTTCGTCTGCCTCCTCACCGGCCTCGAGGTCGCGAACGCCTCGATGTACGACGGCGCGAGCGCCGCCGCCGAGGCCGCCCTGCTCGCCGGCCGCGTCACGGGCCGCCGGAAGGTCGTGGTGAGCGCCGCCGTGCATCCCGAGTACCGGAAGGTCCTCGCGACGTACCTGCGCTCGACCGACGACGCGATCGTCACGGTCCCGTTCGGCCCCGACGGCCGCACCGATCTCGACGCGCTCGCGCGCGCGGTGGACTCCGACACCGCCTGCGTCCTCGTCGGCTACCCGAACTTCCTCGGCGTCGTGGACCGGCTGCCCGAGGCGGCGGCGCTGGCGCGGAAGGCCGGCGCGCTCTCGATCGCGGTCACGGCCGAGGCCGTCGCGCTCGGCCTGCTCGCCCCGCCCGGCGCGCTCGGCGCCGACGTGGCGGTGGGCAGCGCCCAGAGCTTCGGGAACCCGCTCACCTTCGGCGGCCCCGCCCCCGGCTTCTTCGCCGCGCGCGAGGCCCACCTCCGCCAGCTCCCGGGGCGCATCGCCGGCGAGACCGTGGACAAGCACGGCCGCCGCGGCTTCGTGCTCACCCTCTCGACCCGCGAGCAGCACATCCGCCGCGAGAAGGCCACCTCGAACATCTGCACCAACGCCGGCCTCTGCGCGCTCGCGGCGACGATCCACCTCTCGCTCCTCGGCCGGCGCGGGCTCGATCAGCTCGCCCGCCTGAACCACGCCCGGCTCCAGCTCCTGCGCGACGCCCTCGGGCGCGCCGGCTTCGCGCCGGTCTTCTCCGGCCCGGTGTTCAACGAGCAGGCCTTCGACGTGGGCGACGCCGCGGCCGCCGTGGCGAAGCTCGCGAGGCGCGGCGTCGTCGCCGGCGCGCCGCTCTCGCGCTGGTACCCGGACCTCCCGTGGGCGAAGGGCGCCCTCCTCTGCTGCGCCACGGAGCTCCACTCCCCCGAGCTCATCGAGCTCTTCGCCCGCGCGCTCAGGGACTGACGATGGCGAACCCCACCGGATGGAAGCCGACCATGGAGCCCCGGGGCGCGAGCGACGCGAAGGCCCCGGCCGCGGAGGGCGCGCCCGCCGCGCCGGACGCGCCCGGGCTGGGCGGCGCGACCCGCGGGCTCGTGCACGAGGAGCGGCTCGTCTTCGAGCAGGGCTCCCCGGGCCGCTGCGGCGTCTCGCTGCCGCGCCCGGAGCGCGGGCTCGATCCCGCGCTGCCCGCCGCGCTCCTCCGGGGCGACGGCCTCGCCGGGCTCCCCGAGCTCTCGGAGCTGGAGGTGGTCCGGCACTTCACCCACCTCTCCACCTGGAACCACGGCATCGACACCGGGTTCTACCCGCTCGGCTCCTGCACCATGAAGTACAACCCGAAGTCGAGCGAGGCCGTCGCGCGCCTCCCCGGCTTCGCGGACCTGCACCCGCTCGCGCCGGCGGAGCTGTGCCAGGGGGCGCTCGAGCTCATGTACGGCCTCGAGCGCGCGCTCACCGAGATCGCGGGCATGGACGCGACCACGCTCACCCCCGCGGCCGGGGCCCAGGGCGAGCTGTGCGGGCTCATGCTCATCCGCGCGTACCACACCGCGCGCGGCAACCCGCGCAAGAAGGTCCTCATCCCCGACACCGCGCACGGCACGAACCCCGCGACCTCGGCGCTCAACGGCTACGCCGTGGTCCAGCTCCCCTCCGGGCCGGACGGGCGGCTCCACCCCGAGACCGTCGCCGCCGCGATGGACGAGGACGTCGCGGCCATCATGATCACCAACCCGAACACGCTCGGCGTGTTCGAGCGCCACGTCGCGGAGATCGCCGCGATCGTCCACGCCAAGGGCGGCCTCGTCTACGGCGACGGGGCCAACATGAACGCGCTGCTCGGCGTCGCGCGCCCCGGCGACATGGGGTTCGACGTCATGCAGTACAACCTGCACAAGACGTTCGCGACCCCGCACGGCGGCGGCGGCCCGGGCTCGGGGCCGGTCGCGGTGAAGCAGGTCCTCGAGCCGTTCCTGCCGCTCCCGGTGGTCGTGAAGGACGGCACGGAGTACCGGCTCGTGACCGACCCCGCTGCGCGGCCCGCGACCATCGGCAAGCTGCGCGAGTTCTGGGGCAACTTCGCGATGTTCGTGCGGGCCTGGGCGCTCCTCCGCGAGTGGGGCCCGGAGGGCGCCCGCGCCACCGGCGAGCTCGCGGTGCTCAACGCGAGCTACCTCCGCGCGCGACTCCGCGAGGCCTACCACCTCCCGTACGAGACCGAGTCGCTCCACGAGGTCGTGTTCGACGACCGCACCCAGAAGGCCGCCGGCGTCGTCACCATGGACGTCGCGAAGCGGCTCATCGACCACGGGTTCCACCCGCCGACGATCTACTTCCCGCTCGTCGTCCAGGGCGCGCTCATGATCGAGCCGACCGAGACCGAGTCGAAGGAGACGCTCGACGCGTTCGCCGACGCGATGCTCGCGGTCGCGGAGGAGGCCCGGCGCGACCCCGGCGCGCTCCACGCCGCGCCCGTGCGGCCGTTCCGGGCGCGGCTCGACGAGACGCGCGCGGCGCGGAGGCCGGTGCTGCGGTGGAGGCCGGGGTAACGCGTCCCGACCGCTGTCTCAGGGAGCGCGACGGCGGACGGGAATGCTCCGGAACCCTTCGATCGTGAAGGTCGCCACGAAGGAGTACTCTCCGTTCGCGTCCAGGAGTCCGGCCGGCAGGTTGTAGAACGGTGCTGCATCGCGGATCGCCTTGACCGCCACACGATCCAGGAACTCCAGCCCGCTGGGCTCGGCCACCTCGACGTTCTTCAGCGCCCCGGTCCGATCGAGGACGATACGGAGGGCGGTGATCCTGTCGTTCCGTCCGAAGGTGGCCCCCTCCGGATCGCGCGCACTGATCGCGAACCGGGCCGCGGGTGCCCAGTGGTCGGCCACGTCTTGCTTGAAGCGATTGATGAACGTCGCAAAGCGGTACGACTTGGTGTTGAGCGCGGTCGCGTCCCCTTCCTCGATCTCGGGATCGAGCGCGTCGAAGCTGGGACCCGCGGTGATCCGCTCCATGTCCTGGAACGACGGATCGAGCCGCGCGTCGCCCGACTTCCTGCGTGCGTCCTGCGGATCGCCGGGCAGCCCAGGGATGCCGGTCGCGTCTCCCTCGGCGCCGGGGCGCGAGGGCGGGCTCACGCCCGCGCGTGGCATCGCCGGGTCGTGCAGGGCGAGCCGGTCCTCCGCGGGGGCGGGGCGCGACTCCGGCAGCGGCTTCCCGCCCTTCTCGTTGGTCCCGCGTTGCCCCTCGCGCGCCTCGCGCGACTCGTCGTCGCTGCCCCGCTCGCCTCCGCGCCGGCGATCGGTGTCCCCCACGATCGGAGCCGGCGCCCGGTTCTTGAAGTTGCCGGTGCCCTGCCACCGCGAGCGCGTCTCCTTCTCGACGCGGTTGTTGCGCTCGGACGCATAGCGGGCCGCGTCCGACACGCGATCGTTCGCAGGGCCCGTGTCCACCACGGGCCCGGGCTTACCCGGCTCGGGCGGGGGCGGCGGCGGCGGCGGGGCCGGCGGCTTCTCCTGCGGCGGGACGGGGGCGGGGGCGACCGCCGCGGGGTCCCGGATCGTCCGGTTCCGCTCCCAGTCCCGGACGGTCACCTGGGCGAGCTCGACCTTCTCCTGCTTCATCGGCGCCGGGGCGTCGAACGCGCCGGCTGCCGCGAGGCCGAGCACGATGCCGGCGTTCACGCCGAGCGAGATCAGGCCCGCCACGAGGCCACGCCGGACGGGTCGGTCGGGCACCTTCACACGGCGCAGGCTGGGGCCGAGAAAGGCCATGATCTCCCGCGGATGTTAACAGGTGGGGCGCCATTTTCATCCGGAGCGTGCACGTCCGGGGCCTGCGGCGCGCCGCACGGTTGATCTCCGGCGCGGCGACCGGTACACAGCGCGCGCGATGTTCGTCCCCGCCCCCGCCGCGCGCAGGCGCCTGGCTGCCCTGCCGAGGGTCGCGGCGTGGGGGGTCGCGGGGCTGCTCGCCGCGTACTGCGCGGCGCAGCTCCTCGCCTGGCACGCGTGCCGGAACGGCGCGCTCCGCAGCCGGATCGTGGCGCTCGTCGAGGAGCGCCTCGGCCCCGTCGAGCTCGGCCCCGACGTCCGCGTCGATCGCCTCTTCCGGGTCCAGTTCGGGCCGCTGCTCCTCCGCGCCTCCCCCCCGGGGGAGGCCGCGCCGCTCCGCGTCGAGACCCTGCGCGTCCGGCCGGACCTCGCGGGGCTCCTCCGCACGGGCCGCCTGACGCCCGCGGCGGTCTCGCTGGAGGGCGTCCGGATCACGTTCACCTTGGGTGATCAGGTCGTCACGGCCGGCCCCCTCGAGCTGCGCGTGAAGCCCGGTGCGCACGGCGACGCGCTCCACGCGGACGCCCGGCTCCCCGGCGGCGGCGCCGGCACGGTCTCGCTCGAGCAGCGCGGCGGGGGCTGGCGCGTCGCCGCCCGGCTGGAGGGGCTCGACCGGCGCGCGCTGCCGGAGGAGCTGCCCGCGATCGCGGAGGCGTGGGCCGGCGGGGAGGTCTCCGTCGCGATCGAAGGCGACGTGGAGCCGGGGCTCGCGCGCGTCGACGCCACGATCGACGTGCGGGCCCGCGGCCTCGCGCTGGCGGGCGGCCTCGTGGGCGCGGAGCCCATCGGCCCCGTCGATCTCGCGTTCACCGGCGCGGTGACCTGGAGCGGCGCGGCCCGCCGGCTCGGGCTCGAGGCGGGCCGGCTCACGCTGCCGGGCGGGGATCCGCTCCTCGTGGCGGGCGCGGTCGCGCTCGGCGACGGACTCCCGCTGTCGTTCGAGGCGCGCGCCGACGCGCTCGACCTCCGGCGCCTCGCGGCGGCGCTGCCGCCGTCGCTCGCCCTCCCCGCCGACGCGCCCGACCCTGCCGGCACGCTCGACGCCCAGGTGCGCGTCGAGGGGCCGCTCCTCGATCCCGGCGCCTGGCGGCTCGACGCCGCGCTCGATCTCTCGCGCATGCGCGAGGGGGCGCGGCGCGCCGCGCCCGTGGCGCTCCGGAGCACGTTCGTCCACCGCGCGAGGACGACCTCCGGCGGCGACCACGAGCTCGTGGTCGGGCCGGCCAACCCCGACTTCGTGCCGGTCTCCGAGCTGCCGCGGTGGGTCGTCCGCGCCGTGACGGCGAGCGAGGACTCCGGGTTCTTCGGCCACTCCGGGTTCGACTTCGAGGAGCTCCGCCGCGCGGCGCTCCAGGGCGCGCAGGCCGGGCGCGTGGTCCGCGGCGGCTCGACGATCAGCCAGCAGCTCGCGAAGAACCTCTACCTCTCCCGCGAGAAGACGCTCGCCCGCAAGCTGCGCGAGGCCCTGCTGACCGTCGCGCTCGAGGCGTCGGTCCCGAAGCAGCGGCTGCTCGAGGTCTACCTGAACGTGGCGGAGTGGGGGCCGGGCGTGTGGGGGATCGGCCCGGCGGCCCGGCACTGGTTCGGGAAGGACGCGCGGGACCTCACGCCGCGTGAAGCCGCGTTCCTGGCGACGGTCATCCCGAACCCGGTCCGGTATCACTACATGTGGAACCGGGGCTGGCTCTCCGAGGCGTGGGAGGAGCGCGTGGACGGGCTCCTCAGGACCATGAACGCCCAGGGGACGCTCACCCAGGAAGAGCTGGCGGAGGCGCTGGTCGAGTCGCTGGTGTTCGCGGCGCCCGACTCCGTCGTGACGGAGCGCGCCGCCCCGCCGCGCGTCCTGAGCGCGTCGAAGCGCGCCCAGGATCCCCTCAACTGACCGTCACTTGTCGCGGTACGTGATCCGCCCGCGGGTGAGATCGTACGGCGAGAGCTCCAGCTTGACGCGGTCGCCCGGGATGATGCGGATGTGGAACTTCTTCATCTTGCCGGAGGCGTAGGCGAGCACCACCGGCCCCTGATCGACCTTCACGCGGTACATGCCGCCGGCGAGGGCCTCCTCGACGGTGCCCTGGACCTCGATGCCTGCTTCCTTCTCGCTCATGATCAGCCTCGGTCCGGCCCGGCGGCCTCCCCGGGCGCTTCCTCTTCCGGCTCTGCACAAGCGCGAGCGGCCTCGGTCGCCCGAGGCCGCCCATTCGCTCAACGACGCACGGTGACTACGCCTTCCGGACGTTCGCCGCCTGCAGACCCTTCGGGCCCTGCGTCACGTCGAACTCGACCCGCTCCCCCTCCTTCAGGGTGCGGAACCCATCCATGTTGATGGCGGTGTGGTGGACGAAGACGTCCTCGCCGCCCTCCTGAGAGATGAAGCCGTAGCCCTTCGCGTCGTTGAACCACTTCACGGTGCCGTTCGCCATCGCTCCCACTTCCTTATCGTTCACGAGGGCCGACCGCCGGCCCCGGAGCCCGTGGGGCACGGACCCTGGGCTCGACCGAAAATATCCCCGAAACGAGCGAGGACCGTCAAGCGCGGCGCGTCCACGCGCCGACGAGGCGGGCCGTTTCCTCGCGCTAAGTCGTTTCACTATCCGAGCGCGGCGAGCAAGGAGCGCGCCCGCGCCCCGACCTCCCCGTCCGGCGCGAGCGCAGCGAGCTCGGTCCGCGCCTCGTCCTGCGGCCCCGGGACGCCGAGGAGGCTCTCGGCCCGCACGAGGCGCACCCAGGAGTCCCCGGGGGCGAGGCGCGCCGCGACCTCTGCGCAGAACCGCGCCGCGAGCGGCTGCTCGAGCCGCCGGTGCGCCACCGCGAGGAGCGCCCAGGAGTGGGCGTCGCGGTGGTTCGTCACCACGAGTCCCTCCAGGATGGTCCGCGCCGTGGCGACGTGCCCGGCCTCGAGCTCCTCCTCCGCCAGCTGGAGGACCGCCTCGCCCAGCTCGGGCGTCATCCCCTGCAGCTCCGCCAGCGTCGGGTCCGCGCCGAGGCTGCCGAGCTCCTCCAGCATGCCCGCTTCGTCGATCGTGGTCGTCGTGGTCATGGTGGGCTCCTCACGCGCGCAGGTTGCTGATGACCGCCATCTTCGTGTCGTGCATGGCCCGCAGCATGTTGCTGATCATGCTGAAGGCCTCCTTCTGCTTGTCCTGGAGGCGCTGGATCTCCATGAGATCCTTCTGCGAGATGTCCGGGTCCTTCGCGCTGGACGAGCTGGAGGTGCCGGACGAGCCCGCGCTCCCGCTCGCGCCCGAGCCCCCCGACGTCCCGCTCGTCCCCGCCTTCTCGCCCCCCGCGGCGCCGTCGAGCAGGCTCATCGCGCCGTTCGCGAGCGAAGGCCCGAGCTGCATCGCCAGGGGCGCGAGCATCGGGAACCCCATCACGCTCGCCCCGGCCGCCAGCACCGGCCCGGCGAGCTGGGAGACGAGGTCCTTCAGCCCTCCGCCGTTCAGGAGGTCTCCCCCGAGCCCCGCGCCCGACAGCATCGGTCCGAGCGCGCCGAGGATGCCGCCCCCTCCCCCGGCCCCACCGCCCAGGATGCCGAGGAAGCCGCCCGCGCCCCCTCCCACCATTCCGAGGAGCCCGCCGCCGCCGCCGCCGAGGATCCCGCCGGCCAGCGCGCCGAGCGGGCCGCTCGCGCCCATGAGGCCGCCCAGGAGACCGTTGCCGGCGCCCCCGAGCAGGCCGCCGAGGAACCCGCCCCCGCCGCCCGAGGACTTCCCGCCGCTCGAGGCGCTCGTGCTCTTCCCGCCGCTCGTGCCGCTCGCGCTCTTCGTGGCGCTCGAGCTCGTGGCCTTCTGCTTCCCGGAGATCTCCTCGAGCTTCTTCTCGAGCGCCTTCTCGTTCTTGTCGGCGACGTAGCAGAGGAACCGGAACAGCTTCTCGTCCACCGAGAGGTTCTTGTCGTCGAGGAACGCGAGCGGTCCGCTGGACTTCGTGGTGCTCGCCGACGAGCTCTTGGTCGTGGAGGTCGAGGTCTTGCTCGTGGAGGTCGAGCTCGTGCTCGTCGTCTTCTTGGTCGCGGTGGACGTGGACGGCGTCTTCGTCTTGCCGACCGCCGTGAAGATGGTGGGCTGCGCCCAGCCCGGGGACGCCGTCGGACGGGTCGGTCGCCGGGCGGGCACGGCCACGCTGGCGCCGCCGCTCCCGTGGCAGTGCGGCATCGCCACGACGAGCACGTCCGCGTTCGGGAGCGCCGCGATCGTCACGGGCGGCGCCCCGCCCGGTCCCCCTGCGGTGGTCACGATCGTCGCCCCGGCGCTCGCGACGGTGACGCTGTTCGAGATGTTGTTCGCCATGAAGGGTCCTTTCCTGGAGGTCGGGCCGAGGGTGCTCGGCCGCTCGCGTCGGCAGCAGAGCGCGCGCCGTGCCAACGCCACGCACGCGAAAACGCGGAGGGTTCGCGGCGGCGCCGGTCCGCGACCCGGACCACCGGCCGCGCCGCGGACCCGCTTCCCAGGGTCCGGATTCGATGCTCTAGTTGACGCGTGAGAACCCTCGGGGTGGATCTCGGGCGGGTGCGGATCGGGCTGGCGCTCGCCGACGACGTCCTCCGGACTGCGCGGCCGCTCGCCACGATCGCGCGGCGCGGGGACGCGCACGACCTCGCCGCCATCGCGGCGCTGGCCCGAGACTACGAGGTGAGCCGGGCGGTGCTCGGCCTCCCGCTCGACATGGACGGGTCCGAGGGCAAGGCGGCGCGGTGGGCGCGCGCGTTCCAGCCCAAGCTCGCCGCCGCCCTGGGGGTGCCCGTCGAGATGTTCGACGAGCGGCTCTCGACCTTCGAGGCCGACACGCGCTTGCGCGACCAGGGGTTTTCGTCGAAGGATCGGCGCTCGAGGGTGGACCAGGAGGCCGCGGCGGTGATCCTGCAAGGCTGGCTCGATCGGGAGGGCACGTGAGGCGCGCGCTCCAGGCGCTGCTCGTGCTGCTCGCGCTCGGCGCGGCGGGCACCGCGGCCGTCCTCTGGTGGAAGATCGATCGGTTCCGCTCCACGCCGTACGGCGGCCCCGAGGAGAAGATCGTCGTCGTCTCCCAGGGCAGCTCCGCGCGCGCCGTGGTCCGGTCGCTCGCGGCGGCGGGGGTCCTCTCGCACGAGCGGGAGGCCTGGCTCTACGTGCGGTGGGTCCGGCGCGACGGGCGCACGTTCCGCGCCGGGGAGTACGCGTTCGCGGGCCCGCTGACGCCGGACCAGGTCCTCGAGCGGGTCCACCTGGGGCACGTGAAGGTCTACCGCTTCACGGTCGCGGAGGGGCTCCGGGCGGACGAGATCGCCGAGATCGTGGCCCGGACCGGGCTCGTGCGCGCCGAGGAGTTCCTCGCGGTCGCGCGCGATCCCTCGGTCGCCGCGGCGCTCGGCGTCCCCGGCGCGGGGCTCGAGGGCTTCCTGTTCCCCGACACGTACACGGTGCCGCGGGGGATCACCGCCCGCGGGCTCGCCGAGCGGATGGTCGCGCGCTTCAAGGCCGAGTACGACCGCGCGAACGCGGGCCGGAAGCCCGCGGTCACGCTCGGGCTCGGCGAGGTCGCGACCCTCGCGTCGATCGTCGAGAAGGAGACCGGGCAGGCGTCGGAGCGCCCCCGGATCGCCTGCGTGTTCCACAACCGCCTGCGCCTGGGCATGCGGCTCCAGACGGACCCCACGGTGATGTACGCGACGATGCTGCGGACCGGCCGGTGGTCCAGGAACATCTCGCGGGCCGACCTGACGACCCCTCACCCGTACAACACCTATACGACCGCGGGGCTGCCCCCCGGACCGATCGCGAACGCCGGGGCGGCCGCGCTCCGGGCGGTGCTCGCGCCGGACGCGTGCGCGGACCTCTACTTCGTGTCCCGCAACGACGGCTCGCACGAGTTCTGCCCCGATCTCGCCTGTCACAACGCGGCGGTGCAGACGTGGCAGGTGAAGTACTTCCGCCAGCGACGGCGCTGAGACCGTATCTCGCGCGTCACACCCGACGGGGCGTTTCGAGCGTGACGCGGGACTCTGCAGAGGGGCGGCCGGCATCTTATGCTCCCTCTGCGGCACGAGCCGCCGCGGCACGGTGCACCCGAAGCGACACGACGAGCGAGGAGCACGATGAGAGAGCCCAGGGACATGAGTGGCGGTTTGCTCGCACGGATCGCAGCGCTCCAGGACCGGCAGGGCTATTCGGAGCAGCACTGGGAGGGGTCCTTCGAGGACTACCTCCAGATCGTCAAGCAGAACCCGAAGGTCACGCGCACCGCGTTCCAGCGCGTGTACGACATGATCCTGTCGCACGGGAAGACCGAGTACATCGACAACAAGAAGAAGCTGATCCGGTTCAACTTCTTCACCGACCCGGACTTCGGCGGCCGCGACGCGATCTACGGGCTCGACATCGCGCTCATGAAGCTGGTGAACGTCTTCAAGAGCGCCGCGCAGGGGTACGGCACCGAGAAGCGCGTCATCCTCCTGCACGGCCCGGTCGGCTCCTCGAAGTCCACCATCGCGCGCCTCCTCAAGAAGGGGCTCGAGGCGTACTCGAAGACCGCCGAGGGCGCGCTCTACACGTTCGGCTGGGACGTCGAGCGGACGAACCTCGACGGCGTGAAGCGGCGCGAGTTCATGCCCTGCCCGATGCACGAGGAGCCGCTCCACCTCGTGCCGCAGGAGTGGCGCGCCAAGGTCTACTCCGACCTCTGCCCGCCCGAGTCCGGCTACACCATCCCGGACACGGGCGACCTCTGCCCCGCGTGCCGCTTCGTCTACAAGGAGCTGATGACCGAGTACAAGGGCGACTGGGAGAAGGTCCTCTCCCACATCCGCGTGCGCCGGCTCATCCTCTCCGAGAAGGATCGCATCGGCGTCGGCACCTTCCAGCCGAAGGACGAGAAGAACCAGGACAGCACCGAGCTGACCGGGGACATCAACTACCGCAAGATCGCCGAGTACGGCACGGAAAGCGATCCGCGGGCCTTCAACTTCGACGGCGAATTCAACGTTGCCAACCGCGGTCTGATCGAGTTCATCGAGGTCCTCAAGCTCGACGTCGCGATCCTCTACGACCTCCTCGGAGCGTCGCAGGAACACAAGATCAAGCCGAAGAAATTCGCACAGACCGACATCGACACAGTCATCATCGGCCACACCAACGAGCCGGAGTACAAGAAGCTCCAGTCCAACGAGTTCATGGAGGCGCTGCGCGACCGCACCATCAAGATTGACGTGCCCTACGTCACGGTCCTCAGCGAAGAGATCAAGATTTATGAAAAGGACTACAACCCGGAAC
>JAEYZK010000038.1 GCA_023428085.1 Pseudomonadota bacterium | reverse complement strand
GCCGCGGACCGAGGAGCGGGCGGCGCCCGCCGCCGCGCGGCGCAAGGCGCCGCTCCGCGCCGCGGCGAGCCACGCCGAGAAGAAGTCGCGCGCGGGGTCGTCATCCAAGAAGTGACGGCGTGAAGGTTTCGTGCCAGGCTCCCGGCTCCGATGTGGGGTTACCGGACTGAGGAAGTGGCCCGCATCCTGGGGCTGCCCGAGGCGGAGGTTCGCAGGTTCGCGCGCGCCGGGTTCGTCGCGCCGCGCCGCGGGCCGCGGAACGCCCTGCGGTTCTCGTTCCAGGACCTCGTGCTGCTCCGCGCCGCCGCCGGGCTCGTGAAGGCGCGCGTCCCGCCCGCCCGCGTGCGGCACGCCCTGCGCCAGCTCCGGAGCCAGCTCCCCGCCGGCCGGTCGCTGGCGTCCGTGCAGGTCACCGCCGAGGGCGACGGGATCGTCGTCCGCGACGGCGCCGCGCGCTGGCAGCCCGAGACCGGCCAGGTGCTGATGGACTTCGAGGTCGCCGACGTCGCGCGCCGCGTGGCGCCGATCGTGAAGGCCGCCGCGCGCAAGCGCGCGCAGGGCACGCTCGGCGCCGAGGGCTGGTACCAGTGGGGCTGCGATCTCGAGGACGGCGCGCCCGCGGAGGCGAGGGCCGCCTATCGCAAGGCCCTCGAGCTCGATCCGGCGCACGGCGGCGCCCACCTGAACCTCGGCCGCCTCCTGCACGAGGCCGGCGAGCTCCGCGACGCCGAGGTGCACTACCGGGCGGCGCTCGAGGACGGCCGGCACCGCGCGCTCGCCGCGTTCAACCTCGGGGTCGTCCTCGAGGACCAGGGGCTCACGGACGAGGCCCTCTTCGCGTATGCCCGCGCCGTGGAGGCGAACCCGGAGCTGCCCGACGCGCACCACAACCTCGCGCGCCTGCTGGAGCAGCTCGGCCGCAAGGCGGACGCGCTGCGGCACCTGGCGACGTACCGGCGGCTGGTGCGCGGGGTGTGAAGCAGTTGTCGGTGGTCGTGTCAGTTGTCAGTTGTCAGTTGTCAGTCTCGGGGCAGCGTGAATGACGATCGCGCCGAATACTGATCACTGACAACTGATCACTGACAACTGACAACCGCTACGGCCTGCCCGTCGGCGGCCGCGGGGGGACGCTCCCCTGGGAGCGCGGCGCGGGCGGCGGCAGGACCGTGTTGCGCACCTGCCCCGGATCCGCGGACCGGAGCACGTTCATGGCGGCGGCGATCATCGAGCCGACGTCGGAGAGCGTGGCCGGCAGGATGACCGTGTTGTTCACCTTGGCGAGGTGGCCGAACTGCTCTACGTACTGCTCGGCCACGCGGAGCTGGACCGCCTCGATCCCGCCGGGGCCGCCGATCGCCTCGGCGACCTTCCGGAGGCCCTCGGCGGTCGCCTCGGCGACCGAGAGGATCGCCGCGGCCTGCCCCTCGGCCTCGTTGATCTGCCGCTGCCGCGCCGCCTCGGACTCCTTGATCACCTGCTGCTTCTTGCCCTCGGCGTTGTTGATGGCGGCGTCGCGCTCGCCCTCGGACGTGAGGACCACCGCGCGCTTCTCGCGCTCGGCGCGCATCTGCTTCTCCATCGCGTTGAGCACGTCCTTGGGCGGGGTGATGTTCTTGATCTCGTACCGGAGGACCTTCACGCCCCAGGGGCCGGTCGCCTTGTCGAGCTCGGCGACGACCATGCCGTTGATGTGCGAGCGCTCCTCGAAGGTGCGGTCGAGGTCGATCTTGCCGATCTCCGAGCGGAGCGCCGTCTGCGCGAGCTGGCTGATGGCGTAGTAGTAGTCGGAGATGCCGTACGAGGCGCGCTGCGCGTCGAGCACCTTGAGGTACAGGATGCCGTCCACCGCCACCTGGACGTTGTCCTTGGTGATGCAGATCTGCTCCGGGATGTCGACCGCCTGCTCCTTGAGCGTGTGCTTGTAGCGGATGGCGTCGAAGAACGGCAGGAGGAAGTGGAACCCGGCGTCGAGCACGGCGTTGAACCGCCCGAGCCGCTCCACCACGAACGCGTTCTGCTGCGGGACGACGACCGCGGTCTTCACCACGATCACGAGCGCGACGATCGCCACCGCGATCGCGATGATCAGGACTTGCATCTCCATGGTCCGAACTCCCCCTTGCCTCAGATTGCGGTCACGTACAGCACGACTCCGTCCACCCGCTCCACCTTGCAGCGCTGCCCCTTGGCGAACCCGATGCCCGACGCGGCGCGCGCCGTCCACGGGGAGCCCCGCAGCTCGGCCTTCGCCTCCCCGCCCGCGGGGAGCTCGGAGAGGAGCAGCACCTCCTCGCCGACGAGCGAGTCGATGGGCTTCGTCTCGGGGCCGCGGAGCCGCTCCTGGACGCGGCCGCGCACGAACCCCACCAGCACCAGCGAGATCGCGCCGAAGGAGATCCACTCCGCCGCCCGCCCGACCTGGAAGAACGAGAGGGCCGCCGTGCAGAGGGCGGCGACCCCGAAGAACAGGAAGAAGAACGCGCCGGGGGTGACGAGCTCGGCGACGAGGAAGCCCATCCCCACGAGCACCCAGATCCACCAGGTCATGTCCACATGGTACCACGCCCCCGGCGGAGGCCGCCGAGGTTCCCGAACGCGCGCGGGCCGTGTAGGCTCGAGGCGATGGTGGTACTCCGGGGGGCGGTCCAGGCGGCGATCCTCGCGGCGGGGCAGGCGACCGCGAACGCGGGCGGCCTCGCGCGCGAGATCCTCGGGGACGACGCGTACCAGAAGGATCTCCCCACGCCTGCGCCGGTCCCCGCGCCCACCGCGACGTGGGATCTCTCGCTCCCCCAGCTCGGGTTCCTCCGGTTCGTGCTGTACGCGGCGGTGATCGTCCTGGTGGCGCTCGCGGCCGTCTGGCTGGCGCGCCTCGTCGTCACCCGCGGCGAGCGCGACGTCGCCCTCGCCCCGGAGGCCGCGCCGGCGCCCCTGCAGGTCGAGCTGGAGGGGCCGGAGCGGCTCGCGGCTGCGGGCCGCTGGGCGGAGGCCATCCACGCCCTGCTCCTCGAGACGCTCGCCGCGCTCTCGCGCGCCGCCCGGCTCGCGCCCTCCTACACGTCCCGCGAGATCCTGGAGCGCGTGCGCCTGCCGCTCCCCGCCCGCGAGGCGCTCGAGGCCCTCGTGCTCGCCGTGGAGATCTCCCGGTTCGGCGGCGTGCCGGCCGGCGAGGCCGAGTACCGGAGCTGCCTCGACCGGTTCCACCAGTTCCTCGACACCTACCGCCGCCCGGCGCGGGAGGCGGCTTGAACCCCGCTCACCCTGAGCCCTTCGACTCCGGCCCTGCTTCGCAGGGCCTGCGCGCAGGGCAGGCGGAGTCGAGGGGCGCGGCCTTCACCCGCCGCGGGGCGCTCGTCCTGGCGAGCGTCGTCACCGCCTCGATGGCGGCGACGATGTTCCTCTCCGTCTACGGCGACGCCCTGTTCACCCCGCGGTCCGCCGCCGCCGACGCGTGGAGCCGCTCCGCCCTCGGCCACCACGCGTTCCTCGAGCTCGTCCGGCGGCGGGGCCGCGTCGTGGTGGTCTCGCGCGCGCGCACGGCGGAGAAGGCGACCACCGGCGCGCCCACGGCGCTCCTCGAGCCGCGGGTCGGCGACGTGGACCCCCGCGGCGAGGGCCGGCTCGACGAGATCGGCTCGAGCGCCCGCCGGCTCCTCGTCGTGCTGCCGAAGCGCGCGGGCAGCCTGGACCCGAAGCGCCCGGGGTGGATCGCCGAGGAGCACCTCCTCCCGCCGGAGGACGTGGACCGCGTGCTCGAGGCGCTGGACCTCGAGGCGACGGTGTTCCGCCCCGCCCGCCGCGCCGAGGCGGGCGCGTGGGAGGGGTCGCTGCCGGCGCCCGAGCTCCGCGATCCGCAGCTCGTCCGGTCGGAGGCGCTCACGCCGCTGCTCGGGACGCAGGACGGCATCCTCGTCGGCGCGCGCGAGACGGACGCGGGGCGGCTGCTGCTCGTGGCGGACCCCGATCTCCTCGAGACGCACGGGCTCGGGCGCGGCAGGAACGCGGAGCTCGCGCTGGCGGTGCTCGACCGGCTCGGCGGGGAGCCGACGCTGATCGTGGACGAGACGCTGCACGGGTGGGAGCTCGAGCCCTCGCTCGTGCAGGAGCTGCTCCGGTTCCCGCTCGTGCTCGCGACGCTGCAGGCCGTCGTCACCCTCGCCCTGCTCGCGTGGGCGGCGCTGATCCGCTTCGGGCGGCCGGTCCCGCCGGCCCCGCTGCTGCACGCGGGGAAGGAGTTCCTGGTGCAGAACGTGGCCGACATGCTCCGGGCCGGGGGGCACGCCCAGGAGGCGGCCCGCGCCTACCTCCGCGCCGCGCGCGAGGAGGTGCTCGCCCGGTTCCCGCCGCCCGGCGGCGCGGAGACGCCCGAGGCGTGGCTCTCGCGGCTCGAGGCGGCGCGCGGCCGGGCCGGGGAGCTGGCCTCGCTCACGCGCCAGGTGGAGGCGATCGGGCAGCGGCGCCCGGGCGCCCGGCGCGGCGCCGAGGTGGACGCCGTGCGGGCCGCCCGCAGGATCCAACGCTGGAGGGAGGAGCTGACCCATGGAGCTGCAGGTCATCCGCGCGAAGCTCGACGCAGTCCGGGCTGAGGTGCACAAGGCGGTGGTGGGGCAGGACCAGGCGCTCGACCTGCTCCTCATCGCCCTGCTCTCGGACGGGCACGTCCTCGTCGAGGGCGTGCCGGGCACGGCCAAGACGCTGCTCGCGCGCGCCTTCGCCGCCGCGCTGGGCGTCGGGTTCAACCGCGTGCAGTTCACGCCGGACCTCATGCCCGGCGACGTGCTCGGCACGAACCTCTTCGACTTCCGCACGAACGCGTTCCACCTCACCCGCGGCCCGATCTTCACCGACGTGCTCCTCGCGGACGAGATCAACCGCACGCCGCCCAAGACGCAGGCGGCGCTGCTCCAGGCGATGCAGGAGCGGGCCGTCACCATCGACGGCGTCACCCACCCGCTCCCGCCGGCGTTCCTCGTGATCGCCACCCAGAACCCCATCGAGCAGGAGGGCACCTACCCGCTCCCGGAGGCGCAGCTCGACCGCTTCCTCTTCAAGGTGACCGTGGGCTACCCGGCGCGCGACGAGGAGCGGGCGATGGTGCGCGTCCACGGGCACCGGACCGCCTCGCCGCCGATCGAGGCCTTCGGCATCGAGCGCGTCGCCTCGACCGAGGAGCTCCTCTGGATGCGCCAGGTCGTGCAGGCCATCCGGCTCGAGGACCCGATCGTGGACTACGTCGTGGATCTCGTCCGGACCACGCGCGGGCAGCCGGCGCTGCTGTGCGGCGCCTCCCCCCGCGCCGCCAGCATGCTCGCGACCGCGGCCCGCGCGCACGCCGCCATGGCGGGGCGCGGCTTCGTGATCCCCGACGACGTGAAGGCGCTCGCGCTCCCGGTGCTGCGCCACCGCGTGGTCCTCTCGCCGGGCGCGGAGATCGAGGGCATGACCGCGGACCTCGCGGTCCGGCGGGTGCTGGAGCAGGTGGAGGCGCCCCGGTGATCTTCCCGACGCCGCGCGCGATCGCCGTCGCCGCCGCGGGGTTCCCCCTGGCGCTCGTGCCCGCGCTCGTCGCCCCGGGCCTGTGGGGCCTGTGGTTCTCGTTCGCCGCGCTCTCGGCGTTCCTCTTCGGGCTCGACGCGATCCTCGCCGTCCCTCCGTCGAGGCTCCGCGCGGAGATCGAGCCGCCGGACCAGCTCGCCGTCGGGGCGCGCGGGGCGGTGCAGGTCCGGCTCACGACCCCGCGCGCCGCGCCGCGCGTGCAGGTGCTGCTCGACCTCGCCACCGACTTCGAGCCCGCCGCCCCGGTCGCGGCGCCGCTCCCCGCGGGCGGCCCCACGGCGCTGGAGATCCCGCTCCGCGCCCGGCGCAGGGGCCTGCACGGCGTGGACGCGGCCTGGCTCCGCTGGACGGGGCCGCTCGGCCTCGCCGGGCGGAGCGCGCGGCGGCTCGTGGGCAGGAAGGTGGCGGTGGTGCCCGACCTGCGCCCGGTGCGCGCCGCCGCGTTCCGCTACTTCGGCGCGCGGGAGCTCGAGGCGGGCGCGCAGGTGGAGCGGTACGTGGGCGACGGCTCCGAGTTCGACGCGCTCGTGGAGTGGGTGCCGGGCCTCGACCCGCGTGCCATCTCCTGGAAGGCGTCGGCCCGCCACCGCGAGCTCCTCGTCCAGCACTTCCGCGCGGAGCGGAACCACCAGGTGATCCTCGCCCTCGACACCGGCCACCTCATGGCCGAGCCGCTCGAGGGGCTGCCCCGGCTCGACCACGCGGTCAGCTCCGCCCTGCTCCTCGGCTACGTCGGGCTGCGCCTCGGCGACCGCGTCGGCCTCTACGGCTTCGACCGGATCGCCCGGACCTGGGCCGAGCCGCAGGGCGGCCTGGGCGCGTTCCCGCGCCTCTCGGCCGTCTCGGCGCAGCTCGAGTACTCGACCGAGGAGACGAACTTCACGCTGGGGCTCGCCGAGCTCTCGACGCGCCTGCGGCGCCGCTCGCTGGTCGTGGTGTTCACCGACTTCACCGACACGGTCACCGCCGAGCTCATGCTGGAGAACTTGCAGCGGCTCGCGCGGCGGCAGCTCGTCGTGTTCGTCTCGCTGCGCGACGCCGGGCTCGACGCCCTGGCGCTCGCGGCCCCTGACCGGCTCGGCGGGCTCTACCGCGCGGTGACCGCCGCCGAGATGGTCCGCGAGCGCGAGCGCGTCCTGTCCCGGCTGCGGCGCATGGGGATCGCCTGCGTGGACGCGGCGCCGGGGCAGGTGTCGGCGCGCCTCGTGAACCGCTACCTGGACATCAAGCGCCGGGAGCTCATCGCATGATCGACCCCGCCCCGCGCCCGCCCGAGGAGCGCGCCGAGCCGGCGCCGACCGCGACGGTGGTGGTCCTGAAGAGCGCCGCCTTCCGCGCCGAGCGCGAGGCGTCGTGGCGGGAGCTCGAGGCGCTCCTCGAGCGGGTGCAGGCGCGCGGCCTGGGCGCGCTCCGGGCGACCGAGCTCGCGCGGCTGCCGCTCCTCTACCGCGCCGCCCTCTCCTCGCTCTCGGTGGCCCGGGCGATCTCGCTCGACCGGGCGCTGCTCGACTACCTCGAGTCGCTCTGCGCCCGCGCCTACCTGGTCGTGTACGGCGTGCGCAAGAACCTGCGCGAGGCGGTGACGGACTTCTTCGCGCGCCGCTTCCCGCGGCTGCTCCGGGCGCACGGACCGCACCTCCTCCTCGCGTACGGCGTCCTCCTCGCAGGCGCCTGGGTCGGGTTCGCGCTCACGCACGGCGACCTCGATCGGTTCTATTCGTTCGTGGACGCGGGGGTGGCCCAGGGCCGGGGCCCGAGCTCCTCCACCGACGCCCTCAAGGCGATCCTGTACGACGAGGAGGGCGCGGCGAGGGCGCTCAAGACCTTCGCGATGTTCCTCTTCACCCACAACGCGCGGGTCGGGCTGCTCGCGTTCGCGATCGGGTTCGCCGGCGGCGTCCCCGCCGGCCTGCTCCTCTTCGCGAACGGGCTCACGCTGGGCGCGTTCGCCGCCCTCTACCACTCTCGCGGCCTCTCGCTCGACTTCTGGGCGTGGATCCTCCCGCACGGCGTGACGGAGCTCACCGCCGTGGCCCTCTGCGGCGCCGCCGGCCTGGCGCTCGGGCAGGCGGTGATCTTCCCGGGGCGCGAGGAGCGCAAGGCCGGGCTCGCGCGGCGCGGGCGCGAGGCCGCGCTCGTCGCCCTCGGGGCGGTGGCGCTCTTCTTCGTGGCCGGGCTCATCGAGGGCATCTTCCGGCAGCTCGTCCACTCCGTCCCGATCCGCTACGCGGTCGCCGGCGCCACGGCGCTCCTGTGGACCGCGTACTTCGTCCTCGCCGGTCGCGGCGGAAGCGCGGAGGTCCCCCGGTGACCGCGCCCGCCCCGCTCCCCGCAGGCCGGATCCACCAGGTGGTGACGCCGGAGGGCGTGCCGCTCCCGCTCGAGGTCGCCGGGGCGGGCGACCGGCTGGGCGCGTTCCTCCTCGACTTCCTCCTCCAGGGCGCGGCGCTCCTCGTCATCGGCCTGGGGCTCGCGTGGCAGGGACACTTCTCGCTCGGCGAGGACGTCGTCGGGGCGCTCTACCACGTCCTCGTGTTCCTCATCTGGACCTTCTACTTCCCGGTGTTCGAGCTCGCGTGGCAGGGGCAGACCCCCGGCAAGCGCTGGCTCAAGATCCGCGCCGTGGACGGGCGGGGCGGTCCGCTGAGCGCGGAGGCGGTGATCGCCCGGAACCTCTCGCGGCAGGTCGAGCTCCTCCTCCCCGTCCTCGCCATCGCGAGCCTGGCCATGGGCGCCTGGGGCAACCTCGCGGCGATCGGCTGGCTCGTCGGCTTCGGGTTCCTCCCGCTCTTCAACAAGGACCGCCTGCGGGTCGGGGACATGATCGCCGGCACGATCGTGGTGAAGACGCCGGCGGCGATCCTCCTCGAGGATCTCACCACCCGGCGGGCCGCGGCCGCCCACGCGTTCACCGACGCGCAGCTCGACGTGTACGGCATCTACGAGCTCCAGGTGCTCGAGGGCGTGCTCCGCGGCGCGGGCCAGCACGGCCACCGCGAGGCGGTCCAGACCGTCGCCGAGAGGATCAAGCGCAAGATCGGCTGGGAGGGCGCGGCGCAGGACGACGAGGTCTTCCTCCAGGCGTTCTACGCCGCGCTGCGCGGCCGGCTCGAGCGGCGGCTCCTCTTCGGCAAGCGCCGGAGGAGCAAGCACGACCGGAGCGAGTCGTCGGGTTGACGTCGGGCCCGAATCCGGGCTCCGCTCACCCTTCGACAAGCTCAGGGTGAGCGGTCCTTGCCTGTCCACCCGTGCTGAGCCTGTCGAAGCACGAGCGGTGCCGGCGCGCTCACTCGAAGACCTGCGAGAGGTGCACCGGATCGCCGCCCTCCTTCACGAGGCAGAGCCCGTGGTGGATGACGGCGCTCGCCACGGGCAGGAGCGTCGCGACGATCCCGCCCACGAGCTGGAGGAGCGCCATGGGGAGCGCCAGCGCCCGGAGCCCCTCCACGCTGCTCGCGCCGGCGGCCCCCGGCCACGACACCATCCCGCCGGTGACGATCGCCTGCAGCGCCGTGAACGCGGTCAGGTACGCGACGAGGACGATGACCAGCGCGCCGAGGACCTTCCAGCGGTGCCCCTGCGTGAGCGCCCAGCTCCGGCCCAGGGCGCGGATGGGACCGGCGCGGTCGACGACCACCGCGCCCCACGCGGCGGCCCAGCCGGCCGCGAGCAGGAACGGGACGGCGATCGTGCACATCGTGGCGACGAGCGCGAACCAGGAGACGAGGGTCACCCCGAAGGTCGCGAACGACCGCTGGAGGCCCACGCCCACCATCTCGCCCAGCCCGGCGCGCGCTCCGCGGAGGCGCCGGGCGGCGCCGTGCGCGATCGCGCCGGTCTGGATCGACCAGAGGACGAAGGAGAGGAAGAGCATCCCCCCGAACCGGCCGTAGAACCGGCCCAGCGGCTCCCAGGGCTCCACCGAGGGATCGGGGATCAGGAGCTCGGGGAAGGCGCCGTACATGCGGTACGTGGCCCAGGCGGCCGCGACGGCGGACGCGAGCCCGAGGAGCGCGAACGCCGGCAGCTCGCGCCACCAGGTCCGGAACGTGCGCGCGACGATCACGCCGACGCCGAACCCCGAGCGAGGCCTCCCGCCTGGCGCCTCGACGCGGGACCAGTCGGTGGGCCCGGACGGGCGAGCGGGGTCCGAGGCGGGGACGGTGGGCAGCGGCTCCTCCATGCGTCCTCCCGCGGCTAGAGCCGCACCTGCAGCTCGTACCGCCGGTTCCTGGCCTGCTTCGCGGGCGTGTCGTCCGGCTTCACGATCCGCCGCTCCGACCCCATGCCCACCGACTCGATGTCGTCCTTCGGGACCCCCTTGCGGACGAGCTCGCGCTCGATCACCGCGGCGCGCTTCGCCGACAGCTCCTTGTTGTGAGCCGCGGACCCGCGCGAGTCGGTGTGCCCCGAGACCACGAACTTGAAGTTCTTGACGCCCGCGCCGTTGATCTTCTTCTTCGCGCGGATCAGCGCGTCGGCGAGCCGGCGGATCTTGGCGTCGCAGCCCGGCGCGAGCCGGTCGCTGTTGGTGATGAAGCTGCACTGGTTCTTGCGGGACTCGTCGAGGAGGCGCTTGTTGATCTCCCGCTCCAGGGCGCCGGTGGTCGCCTTGCCGACGACGCCCTTGGCGCCGTCCCAGACCTGGGCGGCCGCCGCGGCGGGGAGGGAGAGGGC
>JAEYZK010000005.1 GCA_023428085.1 Pseudomonadota bacterium | reverse complement strand
GCGGTGGCGAGCGCCTCGGCCGGACCGGGCGGCGGGAGCCTCACGAGCTCGAGCAGCGCGCGGTCCGCCTGCTCCGCGGCCCGGCACGCCGGGCAGCCGGCGAGGTGCGCCGCGACGCGCGCGGCCTCGTCCCCCTCGAGCGCCCCGGCGGCGGCGAGCGTGCGGAGGACCTCGAACTCGGGGCATGCGGGCTTCACGATCCCTCCTCCCCGACGAGCGTCTTGAGCTTCTGGAGCGCGTGGTGGAACGAGACGCGGGCGGCGTTCTCGGTGATCGAGAGCGCCGCCGCGACCTCGGCGAACCGGAGCTCGGCGTCCACGCGGAGCGTGAGCACCTCGCGCTGGCGGCGCGGCAGCTCGAGCACCGCGGCGCGCACCCGCGCGGCGCGCTGGGCCTGCTCGAGCGCGGCGGTGGCGGGCGCCTGGGTGCCGAGGCGCTCCTCGGGGACCGACTCGAGCGAGGTGTGCGTGAAGCGGCGCCCGTCGCGGAGGTGGTTCTTCGCGAGGTTCACGGCGATGCGGACGAGCCAGCGCCGGAAGGGGACCGCCCCCTCCTCGAGGACGCCCCGCCGGAGCGCGCGGCGCGCCGCCTCGAACGCGCGGAGGAACGTGCGCTGGGCGAGATCCCGCGCGTCCTCCGGGGTGCGCGCGTACCGGCGCACGAGCGAGAGGACGAGCCTCTCGTGGCGGCGGACGAGCGCGCCGAAAGCCTCGTCGTCCCCGACGAGGAACGCCGCGAGGAGCGCCTCCTCCTCGCGCCGCGCCGCGCCCTCCGAACCGCCCGGGACCACGCGCAGGAGCGGGCGCTTGCCGTCGCCTTCGTCAGCCATGCGGCGCCCCGTATGTCGGACAGCGGTCACGCACGTACAGACCCCTTGCCCGTCCCCTGGTTAAAGACTAATGCTTGTCGCCGTTTTTCCTCGCCCTTTTCGAAACGGACCAGGACGTCATGCTCGATCCCAAGGCCGTCGCCCAGGACTTCGAAACCTTCGAGCGGCGGCTCGCCCGCCGCGGGGAGAAGGCCCGGGAGGCGCTCGCCCCCGCCCGGCCGCTGACCCAGCGCCGCCGCGAGCTCAACGTGCTCCTCGAGAAGCAGAAGAAGGAGCAGGGCGAGGCCAACGCGAAGATCCGCGAGCTCGCGAAGACCGACAAGGGCGCGGTCGAGGGCGCGCGCGCGTCGCTCCGCGCGCTCGGCGACGCCGTGAAGGCGAGCGAGGCCGAGCTCGCGCAGGTCGAGGCCGAGCTCGAGCGGGTCCTGCTCCTCGTCCCCAACCCGCCGCACGAGTCGGTGCCCGACGGCGCCGACGAGCAGGCGAACGTCGTCGTCCGGAGCTGGGGCGAGAAGAAGGAGTACGGCTTCGCGCCCAAGCCGCACTGGGACCTCGGCGAGGCGCTCGGCGTCTTCGAGTGGGGCCAGGCCGCGAAGCTCTCCGGCGCGCGGTTCACCATCTCGAAGGGCGCAGGGGCGAAGCTCGAGCGCGCCATCGCCGCCTTCTTCCTCGACGTGCACGGGGCGCGCGGCTACCGGGAGATCCTCCCGCCGTACCTCGTCACCGCCGAGACGATGACCGGCACCGGGCAGCTCCCGAAGTTCGAGGAGGACGCGTTCAAGACGACCAACACCCCGCCCCTCTACCTCATCCCCACGGCGGAGGTGCCGGTCACCAACATGCACCGGGACGAGGTGTTCGAGGCGGACGCGCTGCCGATCTCCTACTGCGCGTGGTCGCCGTGCTTCCGCGCCGAGGCCGGCTCGGCCGGGCGCGACACCCGCGGCATCATCCGCCAGCACCAGTTCCACAAGGTGGAGCTGGTGAAGATCACGAAGGCGGAGGAGAGCTACGCCGAGCACGAGAAGATGGTGGACGACGCCTGCGAGGTGCTCCGCCGGCTCGGCCTCCACCACCGCGTGACGCTCCTCTGCACCGGCGACATGGGGTTCAGCTCGTCCAAGACCTACGACATCGAGGTCTGGTGCCCGGGGCAGGACTGCTACCGCGAGATCAGCTCGGTCTCGAACTGCGAGGACTTCCAGGCGCGGCGCATCCGCGTCCGTTACCGCGGCGAGGGCGGGAAGCCCCGGCTCGCGCACACGCTCAACGGCTCCGGCGTCGCCGTCGGCCGGACCGTCGTCGCGATCCTCGAGCAGTACCAGCAGGCCGACGGGAGCGTCGTCGTCCCCGAGCCGCTCCGGCCGTACCTGGGCGGGCTCGAGCGGATCGTGCCCGAGCAGTTCCCGCGCGGCGTGGAGCGGTGAGGCCGAGCGCCGACTCCGTCACCGCTCATCCTTCGACTCCGCGGCGCTGCGCGCCGCTACGCTCAGGACGAGCGGGCGTGCGGGGGCCGTGCGCGAGTCCCGTGCTCTGGAGCTGGCCCGCCCTGCGGGCCAGAAGGTCGAATGGAGAGGGCTCAGGCCGCGCGGCCCCACTCCGTCCGTTCGTGCTGAGCGCAGCGGCCGCCGGCAGGCGGCCGCGGAGTCGAAGCACGAACGGGATCGCCTCCGCGGAGGGGAGAGGAGCTAGCGCAGGTTCCGCCGCGCGCCTAACCTTCTCCACCGACGATGCCCGACGCCCCGCCCACCTCCCTCATGCTCGCCGAGGCCCGGGAGATGCCCGGGCTCGTCCAGGCGCAGCTCGCCGCCGACGAGGAGCTCTACCAGCGCCTCGCCGCCGCGCTCCGCGCGCGTCCGCCCCTCGCGATCGCCACGCTGGCGCGCGGCAGCTCCGAGCACGCCGCGCGGTACCTCGGGTTCCTCGCCGGCGCCCGGCGCGGGGTGCTCGTCTCGCGCCTCCCGCCGTCGCTCGTGACGCTCTACCGCGCGCCGCTCCAGGCCGAACGGCTGCTCGTCCTCGCCGTCTCGCAGTCCGGGCAGAGCCCGGATCTGCTCGAGCCCGTACGCACCGTCCGCGCCGCCGGCGGCACCGCCGTCGCGCTCCTGAACGACGTCGCCTCGCCCCTCGCCGGCGCCGCCGACTGGGTGCTCCCGCTCCGCGCCGGCCCCGAGCTCGCCGTGCCCGCGACCAAGAGCTTCGTCGCGAGCCTCGTCGCCGGCGCGCGGCTCGTCGCGCACTGGGGCGAGGACGAGGCGCTCCGCGCCGCCCTCCGGGCGCTGCCTGCCGCGCTCGCGGAGGCGCTCCGCCAGGACTGGTCCGCCGCCGCCGCCGCGCTCGCGCGGGAGGAGCGGATGTACGTCGTCGCCCGGGGGCTCGGCTTCCCGCTCGCGCAGGAGACCGCGCTCAAGCTCAAGGAGGCGTGCGGGATCCAGGCCGAGGCGTTCAGCGCCGCCGAGGTCCGGCACGGCCCGATGGGCCTCGTCGGCCCAGGGTACCCCGTGCTCGTCCTCGCCCTCCGCGGCCCCGCGCGCGACGGGCTCGTGGCGCTGGCCGAGGAGCTCCGGGCGCAGCGCGTGAAGGTGATCCTCGCCGCCGGCGCGGACGTGCCCGGGCGCGACGTCACGATCGCCGCGAGCCCGGCCGAGGAGCTCGACCCGGCCGCGGCGGTCGCGAGCGTCTATCCGATGGTGGAGCAACTCGCGCGGGCGCGGGGGCGGGATCCCGATCGGCCGCCGAACCTCGTGAAGGCGATGGCGACCAGGTGACGGGCGTGCCCGTTCCCGATCAACGCTCGTCCTTCGACTCCGCGGCGCTTCGCGCCGCTACGCTCAGGACGAGCGGCAGGCAATGCCCGTTGGACGAGCGGGCAAGCAAGTCCCATTCGAGCGGCAGGCAATGCCCTCTGGACGAGCGGGCAAGCAATTCCCATTCGAGCGGCAGGCAATGCCGTCTGGACGCGGGCAAGAAAGTCCCGTTCGCCCTGAGCGTAGGCCCGCGCAGCGGGCCGGAGTCGAAGGGCGAACGAGAGGGCTCGCCGGGAACCTACGCACCCGCGCCGGCCCGCGGACGCGGACGTCGGGCGCGAGCAGCGGCGCGACGGCGTCGAGGTCCTTGCGGCCGCAGGACTCCACACATGACGAGAGACCCGAAGACGATCGCCCTTTCCTACGCCCGCGACCTGGCGGGCGCGGTGCAGCGCGCTGTTCACCGAGGCGAGCGAGAGCCCGAGCGCCGCCGCGATCTCCTCCGCGCTCATGCCCACGACGTCCTTGAGGAGGAGCGCCGCGCGCTGGCGCGCCGGGAGCCGCTGGAGGAGCGCGACGAACGCCAGGGCCACGCGCTCGCGCCGCTCCGCCGCCTCGTGCGGATCGGGGAAGAGCCGCGCGTCCGGCGCCGGCGTGAGCCACCCCGCGTCCTCGAACGCGTCCGTGGGCTCGACCGGCGTGCCCCGCGCCGCCGGAGCGCGCTCGAGCTGCGGGAGCACCAGGCGGCGCCGCCGCTCGAGGGCGTTGAGGCAGGTGTTGGTGGCGATGGTGAGGAGCCAGTGCCCGAGCGGCCCCGCGCCCGTCCAGCGCTCCCGCGCCTCCCACGCCCGGAGGAGCGCGTCCTGCGCGACGTCCTCCGCGTCGGCCCAGGAGCCCATCATGCGGTAGCAGTGGCGGAGGAGCTCGGGGCGGTGCGCCGCGAGGAGGGCGCGCAGGTCGGGCATCGCGCAGATGTAACGCGGCCGCGCGCGAAAGGCGCGCCCGGCGCGGGCGACGTCGCCTGCGCGACGTGGTCGCGCTGCGCTCGCCCCGGGTGGTCGTCCGGGGCTATGCTCTCGGTATGACCTCCGCGCCGGCCGCGCCGTCACCGCTCCAGACGATCTCCGGATCGATCCTCACGCCCAGCGGCTGGGTGCGCGGCACCGTCGAGCTCGGCGCGCGCATCACCGCCGTCCACGGCGCCTCCGTCCCCTCCCCCGCCGACGGCCCCGTCGTCCTGCCCGGCTTCATCGACCTGCACGTCCACGGCGGCGGCGGCGCCGACGTGATGGACGCCGGCGGCGCCATCGACACCCTCGCCCGCCTCCACGCCCGCCACGGGACGACCAGCCTCCTCGCCACGACCGTCACCGCCCCGCGCGCGGAGCTCGAGCGCGCGCTCACCGAGGTCGGCCCGCGCCTGCGCCTCCGCGCGCCCGGCGCCGCGCGCGTGCTCGGCGTGCACCTCGAGGGCCCGTACGTGAACCCCAGGAAGCTCGGCGCGCAGCCCGCGTTCGCGCGGCCCGGGGCGATGGAGGAGGTCGAGGCGCTCGACGCCCTCGCCCGCGTGCGCGTCGTGACCCTCGCGCCCGAGCTGCCCGGCCACCTCGCGCTCGTCGGCGCGCTCGCGCGGGCCGGCGTGACCGTGCAGCTCGGCCACACGCTCGCCACGTACGACGAGGCCGCCGCCGCGCTCGAGGCCGGCGCGCGCGGGTTCACGCACCTGTTCAACGCCATGAGCGGCCTCGACCACCGCGCCCCCGGCGCCGCCGCCGCCGCGCTCGCCCTCGCGACGCACGCCGAGGTGATCCCCGACCTCGTCCACGTGCACGCGGGCCCGCTCCGGGCCGCGCTCCGCGCCATCCCGCGGCTGCACTGCGTCACCGACGCGTGCGCCGCCGCCGGCATGCCCGACGGCCCGCGGACCATCTTCGGACGACCCGCCCTGAAGGAGGCCGGCGCCGTGCGGCTCGAGGGGGGGACGCTCGCCGGGAGCGCGCTCACGATGGAGCAGGCCCTGCGGAACCTCGTCGCGCTCGGGCTGCCCCTCGCCGAGGCCTCCCGCCGCGTGTCCACCCACGCCGCCGACTACCTCGGGATCCTCGACCGCGGCCGGATCGCCCCCGGCGCGTGGGCCGACCTCGTCGTGCTCTCGCCCGCGCTCGAGCTGCTCGAGGTGTACGTGGAGGGGGAGCGGATCGCCGCCGAACCCGGGGCGTGAACCCTCGGTCTGGGAGTGAGTGCCCCGGGCATCCTGAGCGTAGCGGCCGCCGCAGGCGGCCGCGGAGTCGAAGGAGCCCGGGTATCGCCCGCACGTAGTCCTCTCCCGCTCGCCCTCCAGGTCGAGGGAGGGGGCTCGGAGGGCGAGCGAGGTCAGGAGAGGTGATGCTGCCGCCCCTCGTTGCCTGTTCCTGAGCGAACCCGCTTCACATCCGGGGGGAGGGAAGAGGAAGCGAGCCCGCCGTTGGAATCTCCAAACCGCAGCGCGCGGCGTCGGGGAGGCCAGACAACCGAGGGACGGCATGCATCGCTGCTGAGATGTGTCGCCTCCGTCGCAGGGTCAACCTGTCGCCTCCCCGCGCGGGACGCACTGGAGCCAGTTCTGTTGGGTGCACCCCACCGCTCGCCCCGGATCGCACTTCCCTCCCGCGTGGCCACGACACGCTCACCCCGACGGTCCTCTACGCCCTTGATCCCCGTCCCGTGGTGCCGTATATGGGCGGACTCCGGTCGGCAGCCACGGAAGGGCTCCCGCACCGAAGTGGACGGAACGAGGACGGATTCGGAGGAGTGGCCGAGCGGCCTAAGGCGGCGGTCTTGAAAACCGCTGAGGGTGCAAGCCCTCCGAAGGTTCGAATCCTTCCTCCTCCGCCAGGAACGAGAGGGAAGAGAGATTACGGAAAGGTGGCCGAGAGGCCGAAGGCGCTGGTTTGCTAAACCAGTATACGGGGTGACCTGTATCGCGGGTTCGAATCCCGCCCTTTCCGCCAGTACTGCAGCACCACAAGTGAATAGCAGCCTGCGCCCTTAGCTCAGTTGGATAGAGCGTCGGACTACGAATCCGAAGGCCAGAGGTTCAAATCCTCTAGGGCGCGCAGAGTTCGAGGCCGGATCTTCCACGGGTTACCGTAGGAGATCCGGCCTCGTCGCTTTCGCCGCTCGGCGCTCGCGCGCGAGCGAACGGCTACTTCATCGCCGCCATGAACGACTGCACGTCGACGAAGTCCCGGCACCCATGCTCGGCCAGCGCGGCCTGCAGGTCGGCCGCGAGCTTCACGGCGCGCTCGTACGTGCTCCAGTTGAGCGCGGCCTGATACTGGAGATCGAACCGCAGCCGCTCGGCGGCCGCCTGCGTGGCCACGGGCTTCAGGAACAGGTGGCGGGAAGGACGCGCGAGGTACGGAAGGACGGTGGCCATCGGCCACGTCATCGCGCGATGGCCCTCCGCCTTGGGCGGCGCCCCCTGCAGGGCCTCGAGGTAGCGCGAGAAGGACGCCTCCTCGGGGGCGTCGTGCGCGAGCACCTCGGCCAGGGCCGAGAAGACGCCCTCGGCGTACTTCGTGTCCGCCCGCAGCGCCTTCGCGAGCCGAGCCTTCTCGAACACCGAGAGGAGGCTCGTCGGCTTCTCCGCGGCGAGCGCGTGCTGGACGACGTCGTCCACGTTGCCCTTCGCGAGGAGCGCGCCCAGCTTGTCGCCGCCGAGCTGCTCCTCGAAGGCGAGGTGCGCCTGCCACTTGAGGTTCCGCTCCGCCGTGAGGAAGGCCTCCCCCGTGAAGCCGCCGGGGAACCGCTCGAGGAAGAGCCGGACCGCCTCCTCCTGCGTGATGTTGGAGTAGCTCCGCTTCTTCCTGGCCGCCGGTGCGGCGCGAACCGCCGAGGCGCGCTCCCGGTTCTGGAGCGCGGTGACGGCGAGGTCCCACTGGCCAGCGCGGGTGATGACCAGGGACTTGCACGGCACCACCACCGGCTTCCGCGTCGGGTGGTGCGTGAAGAGGACCTGGGCGCGCTCTCCCTGCACGTTCAGGACCGTCCCGGCGCCCCACTCGCTGTTGAACTTGCTGTTCACGGTCATCCCGGGGGCGGGACGGGTGGGCGGGAGCTGCGTAGCGGATGTGCTCATCGTGCCTCTGGGTTGTGGTGAAGGAAGGCGACGTTCTACCAGTCGTCGCGCGGCATCCTACCGTCGAACGGGTGCACGAGCATGGATCACGTTCGGCACCCGGACGCTCTCCCGGTCTCGGGGGCGTCCGTCCGCGCGCCTACCCGCCGGCTCGGCCGTCACGTCGAGCTCCGGGCGAGATCCCGCAGCAGCACGTCGAGGACCTGCTCCTCGAGCACCGCTCGGCCGCCTGCCACCATCGCCGGCTCCAGGTCCGCGTCCCACGGCGCCAGCGAGCGCCGCCCGCCGAGGGGCGGCCCGTGCGGCGATGTGGCGAGCCCGGCGCGGTAGTCCGCGGCCGCCATCCGCCACGGCTCCCCCCCGGCCTCCCCGAGGACGTGCGCGGCGATCCGGAGGCCGGACCAGTCCAGATCGGCGTGGACCCGCACGCGCGCGCCGCCAGCCGAGAGCGCCCGGAGCAGCGTCAGCGCCGCCGTGGATGCCATGCCCTCCACGCAGACGAGGGGCGCGCACCGGGGACCGAGGGCGTCGGCGGCGGCCTCGACCACGGCGGGGTTCTCGCACACGTGGACGGCGCAGCCCGTGCTCACGCGAACCGTCGCGCGCGCCACCTCGCGGAGCGTGAGCCGGCGGGGCTCGCCGGCCTCGGCGCATTCCCGGAGCTGCCGCGGGACGAGGCCGTCCCCCTCCGGCCGGAGACCGACCACGAGCACGTCAGCGGAGAGCGCGTCGCACGCGACGCCCACCGCGCGCCAGAGCGCGCGCCGCCCGGCGGAGGAGTCGGGCAGCTCCCGGACCCCGCTCATGGCGGCCGCGGCCCGCAGGAGGAGGCCCCCGAGCGGCGTGCCGGCGTCGAGGGCGTGCGGGTCGCCCGCCTCCCGCGCGGCGAAAACCGCGAGGAGCTCGCCGCGGACGGGGAGCGCGAGCGCCACGCGCAGGGCGGTCTCGAGGAGGTCGCCCGGCTCGCGCCCGGCGAGCCCGGCAGCGCGGACGAGCGCCCCGCTCCGGCGCAGGGACTCCAGCCAGCGCGCGAGGTCCTCCCGCTCGGCCGCCCCGCAGGCTTCGGCGGCGAGCGACCACATCCGCTCGCGCGCTTCGCTGCGGCGGCGGACCTCGGCGCGGCGATTCCGGATCGGTCCGCCCATCGCCTCCAGCACCTCGCCCAGCGACATGCCGAGCTGGCTCTCCCGCATGGCGAGATCGAGCCGCGCGAGGTCGAGACGGATCCGGCCCTCGGGCACGACCTCCCACCCTGCGAGACCGGCGAGCGCGCGCCGCTCGCCTGCGTCGAGCCCGTCGAGCGTGACGCTGCGCGCCTCCTCGCCGCGCGCCTCGAACGCCGCCCGCGCCGCGGCCAGCAGCCTCCCGTACTCCGGACCCCCGAGGAGCGCCCGGACGCGCCCGCCCTGCCCGCCTCCGGTCACGACTCCTCCACCAGCACCCGCTCCCGTCCGTTCCAGAGGAAGCGCTCCGCGTACACCCCGCGCTGCCCGGGCGTTCGCGAGAGGTGATAGGTCGCGAGCCCGTCGAGCTCCTCGTAGCAGCCCCACTCCTCGAACGAGGTCATGACGAAGTCGAGGTCGAACTCGGCGAGGAGCCCCATCAGCTTCCCGCGCGTGGGCCGGTCGATCCCGGCGAACGCCTCGTCGAGCGCCACGATGCGGGGCGCGGTGGGCCCGGCCGAGTCGTAGAAGGCCGCAGCCGCCGCGAAGAGCGGGAGGTGGAGGAGCACCGCCTTCTTGCCGCCCGAGCCGGCCGCGTGCGCCTTGCGGGTGAGCTTCGCCCAGGGTTCGCCGGGCGCGCGGTGCTCGACGTGGAACCGATGCCAGGCGCGGTAGTCGAGCACCTCGAGCAGCCGATCCTGCAACGGGCGGGTGCCCACCTCCTCCCGGGCGAGCGCCAGCCGGCGCTCGAGGAAGGCGCGGAGCGCGTCCCGGTTCCGCTCGGTGAGGAGCGCCCCCGTACGCAGGAAGAGCGGCACCGCCTCGCGGGCGTCCTCCTGGGCGGCCTCGTCGAGCTCCCAGGCGAGCCGGACCTGTGCGCCGGCCGAGGTGGTCCGCCGGTCGAGCGCGGCGTTCATCCGGTCCACCAGCTTCCGCGCCTCTCGCAGCCGGGTCGCGAGGTGGTCGTGCGCCTCGCCCGACAGGAACCCCTCGAGGAGCGCGCGCTCCTCGTCCCCGAGGAGCGCGGTGCGGGCGGTGATGTCGCGCTCGAGCTCGAGCAGGACCTCGCGCACCGGACGCTCGCGCCCGCCCCAGGTGAAGGCGTAGGCGAGGACGCCCTCTGGACGGATGGACACGAGTCGCACGTCCGGAGGGAGCTGGTAGGCGAGCTCGTTGGCGCGGCTCATGAGCCTGTTCTCGGCCCGCTCACGCTCCTCCGGCGTGGCCGCGCCCGGCGCCGCGTCGAGGTCGCGGGCGAGCTCGAGGGTCGCGGTGAAGGTCGCCGGCGGCGCGGCGGGCGCGCCGGCCGCTGCGAGC
>JAEYZK010000471.1 GCA_023428085.1 Pseudomonadota bacterium | reverse complement strand
GGGCAAGGCCGCGCGCGCCGCGGCGCGGGCCGGCGCGAAGCGCCTGGGCATCGTCCTCCCGGACGTCGCGGCCGACGACCTCCCCGCCGCCGCGCGCGCCGCCGTGGAGGGTGCGCGGCTCGGGAGCTACGCGTTCGAGGGGTACAAGCGGGCGAAGGAGGATCGCCCGCCGGGGCTCGGCGCGCTCCAGCTCGTCGTGCCGGCGGGCGCCGAGAAGCGGGCCGACGTGAAGCGCGAGGCGGAGCTCGGCCTCGCGATCGCCGAGGCCGTGGCGTGGGCGCGCGACCTCGTGAACCTCGGCCCCGCGGACTGCACGCCGGCCCGGCTCGCCGCCGCCGCCGCCGCGCTCGCGCGCGAGGCCGGCCTCACGGTGAAGGTGCGCGGGCCGCGCGAGATCGCGGCGCTCGGGATGGGCATGTTCCTGGGCGTGACCCGCGGCTCCGTCGAGCCGCCGCAGCTCGTGCAGGTCTCCTATACGCCCCGGGGCGGCGCGCGCAGGAGGCCGCTCGTCCTCGTCGGCAAGGCGATCACCTTCGACTCGGGCGGCCTCTCGCTCAAGCCGACCGAGTCGATGGTCACGATGAACACCGACATGGCCGGGAGCGCCGCGGTGCTGGCCGCGATGCGCGTGGTGGCGGCGCTCCGCCCGGCGTTCCCGGTCCACGGCGTGCTCGGCGCCTGCGAGAACATGCCCGGCGGACGCGCCTACAAGCCCTCCGACGTGCTCCGCGCGTACGACGGGACCACGGTCGAGATCACGAACACCGACGCCGAGGGCCGCCTCGTGCTGGGCGACGTGCTCGCCTGGGCGGGAAAGACGCTCGCGCCGGAGGCGATGGTGGACGTCGCCACGCTCACCGGCGCCTGCATGGTCGCGCTGGGGAACACCACGGCCGGCCTCTTCGGGCCGGACGGGAAGGTCGTGGACGCGGTCGCCGCGGCGGCGCGCGCCGCCGGCGAGGACGTCTGGCGGCTGCCGCTCACGCCGGCGCTCACCGAGCAGCTCGAGAGCGAGCGCGCCGATCTCAAGAACACCGGCGAGCGGTACGGCGGCGCCATCACCGCCGCCCACTTCCTGCACCACTTCGCGGGCGAGGTGCCCTGGGCGCACCTCGACATCGCCGGCCCGTCGCACGCGCGGAAGGAGCGCGGCTACGTGGCGCCCGGGGGCACCGGGTTCGCGGTGCGGACGCTGGTCGAGCTCGTCCGCGGCTGGAGCTGAGGGCGGACGCGCTCAGGCGCCCGCGGCGCCGGCCTCGTCGGGCGGCGCCTCGGTCGAGTCGGGCTGGGTGAGCACCTCGCGCGCGCGCTCCACCTCGTCCTCCGAGACGAGCACCGTCAGGCCCCCGTTCGCGAACGCGATGGGCGGCAGCAGCGAGGCGAGCGGCTGGTCCTTGATGACCGCCGCGATCCCCTCGGCGGAGAGCAGGCTCAACGCCACCTCGGCCTCCGAGAGGTTCTCGAACGTACCGACGGCCACGAGATCCTTGTTCTCGAGCATGGGCTCCTCCAGCGTGGTCCGCCGGCACGGGCCGCGCGGGACGTCCCCGCCGCCTTCGCCGGTGTGGAGATCGTACGCGCTGCGGAGGCCCGCGGCCACGGGATCGGCAGGCCCCGGAGTGTCAGGAGAACGCACCCCTGTCCGGGTCCGGGCGGACCTGCGACGGTCACCTGCCCTTGCCACCGGCCGTTCGCGCGAACATGGAACCCCTCATGGTGGACCTCATCCGCATCCCGGCGCGGGATCCACAGGGCGCCGTCCGCGTGGTGATCGAATCTCCCCGCGGCGCGACCGTGAAGCTCAAGTACGATCCCGACCTCGGGGCGATGAGCGTCTCCCGCCCGCTGCCGCTCGGGCTCGCCTACCCGTTCGACTGGGGGTTCGTTCCGGGCACCCGCGCCGACGACGGCGATCCGCTCGACGCGCTCGTGTACTGGGACGTCGCGAGCTACCCGGGCATCGTCGTCCCCTGCCGCGCGATCGCGGTGGTCCGGCTCGAGCAGGACTCGAAGACGAACGGCCGGGTGCGCAACGACCGCATCCTCGCCGTCCCCGTGAAGCACTCGCGCGGCGACGGCGTCGCCTCGCCCGACGACCTGCCCGCGCGGGCGAAGGACGAGATCGCGCAGTTCTTCCTGTCGGCCATCTTCTTCGAGCCCAAGAACCCGCGCCTGCTCGGCTGGGGTGGGGCCGACGAGGCGGATCAGCTCGTCTCGGCGAGCGCGGTGGGGTGACGCCTCCCGTCGCGCAGGGCGGGCGAGGGCGGGCGGCGGAATTTACGAAGGGCCTGCGTCCGATCAAGAATCGGCGCGTGGCGGGGTGGGATCCTCGTCCGCGGAGAGCGCGCATGATCAAGTGGACGCCGGAACTGGCCGTGGGGATCGACGAGATCGACGCCCAGCACCAGGAGCTGTTCCGCCGCGCCGAGCGGTTCATCAACGGGCTCTCCGAGCCGACCCGGCAGGACGTCGGCATCCTGCTCTCGTACCTGCGGCTCTATTGCGTGACGCACTTCGGCGCGGAGGAGTCGTGGATGCGGCAGGTGGGGTATCCCGGCTACGACGAGCACAAGGCGCAGCACGACGCCTTCATCGAGCACATCCTCGAGCTCTCCCGCGAGCACGAGCGCCGCGGCAGCCCCGGCCTCGAGCCCATGAAGGTCTCCGGCTGGCTGCAGCGCTGGCTCGAGGACCACGTCCAGGGCATCGACAGGAAGTTCGCGTCGTTCGTCCTCGCGCGGACCGCGTAGCGGGCTCGGCGCCGCGCCCGCGCGCCGGCTGTGCTAGCTTCCCCGCGTGAACGCGTTCAAGCCCCACCTCGCCAATCCCGCCGAGTACCCGTACGCCCGCTCGGACGCCCGGGTGAAGCTCGATCAGAACGAGAGCCCCGACGACCTCCCGCCCGAGGTGAAGGCCCGGGCGCTGGAGCGGCTCGCGCGCATCCCCTGGAACCGGTACCCGGAGCTCCACGCCGAGGACGTCCGCGCCGCCGTCGCGAAGCACGAGGGCTGGGACGAGCGGGGCGTCGTGCTCTCGCCGGGCTCGAACGTCCTCATCCTCGGCCTGACCATGGCGGCGCGGACCGTGCTCGACACCGCGCCGTCGTTCCCCTACTACCGCGGCGGCGCCGAGGCGGCGGGCACGCCGTGGCGCGCCGTCCCGCTCGGCCCCGACTTCGCGCTGCCGCTCGAGGCGCTCCTCGAGGCGATGGACGGCCCGCCCGGCGTCCTCTTCCTGCCCACCCCGCACGCGCCCACGGGCGCGCTGTTCGCGGCCGCCGACGTCGAGGCGCTCGCGCGCCGCGCGGAGGAGAAGGACTGGCTCCTCGTCGTGGACGAGGCGTACCAGGCCTTCTCCGGCACCGACTTCCGGCCGCTCGCGCGCCGGAGCGAGCACGTCGCCGTGCTGCGGACCTTCTCGAAGTCCTGGTGCCTGGGCGGCGTCCGCGCCGGGTACCTGCTCGCCGCGCCGCGCGTGGCGGCGGTGGCCCGCGCCTGCGTGCCCCCGTTCTGCGTCCCCGCGCACACCGCGGCCATCCTGCTCACGGTCCTCGAGGCGCCGGGCTACGTCGCGCCGCTCGTCGAGCGGATCCGCGCCGAGCGCGCGCGGCTCGCCGCGGCGCTCGCGCGGGAGACGCGCTGGAAGGTCTACCCGTCGGCGACCAACTTCCTCCTCGTCCGGACGGAGGACGCCGCGCGCGCGCAGGCGAAGCTGCTCGAGCGCGGCGTGCTCGTGCGCCGGCAGGATCACTCTCCGGCGATGAAGGGGTGCATCCGGATCACCGTCGGCTCGCCCGCCGAGAACGACCTGCTGCTCGAGGCGGCGAGGGGGCTCGGGTGAGCCGGCCGCCCGGGTCGCGGGCGCCGTCCGTCAGCTCCGCCAGGCGCCGGCCTGCGCGGCCTCGCGGGCGTACTCCGCGAAGGGCCTCGCCGGCCTGCCCAGGACGCGGGCGACCCCGTCCGTCCGGTGGGCGTTCCGGCCGTCGAGCACGCGCGCGAACAGGTCGGTGAGGAACGCCGCCTCCGCCGCGGGGACGAACGGCAGCAGCGTGGCGGTGTACTCCGCCTGCGAGAGCGGCTCGTAGCGGAGCGGCCGGCCCGCGGCCTCCGCGATCGCGGCGACCGCCGCGCCGAAGGTGAGGAGCTCCGGGCCCGTGAGCTCGTGGATCCTCCCGGCGTGGCCGTCCTCGGTCAGCGCGGCCACGGCCACGTCCGCGACGTCTCCGGCGTCGAGGAACGGCTCCGCGACCTGACCGCCCATGAAGGCGAGCGTCCCCGCGCGCAGCCCCTCGGCGAAGAGCCCCTCGCTGAAGTTCTGGGCGAAGAACGCGCAGCGCAGGATCGTCACCTCGGCCCCGCTCTCCCGGATCGCCGCCTCACCCGGGAGCGCCTCCTCCTCGTTGCGCCCGGAGAGGAGCACGAGCCGCCGGACGCCGTGCGCGACCGCGACCCGGCCGAGCTCCCCGAGCGTCTCCGCCGCTCCGGGGGCGGCCACGTCGGGGGCGTAGGCGACGTACGCCGCGTCCACGCCCCGCAGGGCGGCCTCCCACGTGCCGGGATCGGCCCAGTCGAACCGTGGGCTCCCGCTCCTCGAACCGACCCGCACCGGCAGGCCGCGGCCGGCGAGCCGCTCCACCACCCGCCGGCCCGTCTTCCCGGTGCCGCCCAGCACCAACGTCGTCCTCGCTCGCGCGTTCATCGTCGTCTCCTCGGTCTGGTGTGCACTTCGGGAGGAAACCTGGCCCATGCACGGATGCATTGCCATGCCCAGATCCGCACGGTAACGATGCATCCATGCAAGGAAAGGCGGAGGTCCTCGCGGCGGGCTCCTGGGACGACGTGCGGCTGTTCCTGGCCCTGTGCCGGGCGCGCACCGTCGCCGAGGCAGGCCGGCGGCTCGGCGTGGACGGCTCGACGGTGTCCCGGCGGCTCGCCGGGCTCGAGGGCGCGCTCGCGGCGACGCTCTTCAGCCGGGGCCGGGACGGCATCGCCCCGACGGCCGCGGCCGAGGAGCTCCTCCCGGTCGCGGAGGAGATCGAGGCGGCGGTGCTGCGGTTCGCGCGGGCGGCCGAGGGCATGGAGCGGACGGTCTCCGGGCGGCTGCGGGTGGCGTGCCCGCCCGACGTGGCGGAGGTGGTGCTCGCGCCGCTCCTGCGCGGCCTGCTCCGGAAGCACCCGGCGCTGCGCATCGAGCTCGATCCCAGCGAGGCGGTGGCCGACCTCGCCCGGCGCGAGGCCGACCTCGCGCTGCGGACGGTCCGGCCGGTGCGGGGCGACCTCGTGGTCACGCGCCTCGCGACCGTCCGCTGGGAGCTCGTGGCCGCCCCGGACCTCGCGCGCAGGCTCGGGGTCGTCGCCGCGTGGTCCGACGTACCCTGGATCGGCTGGGGGGAGCGCCTCGCCGCGGCGCCGCCGGCGCGCTGGCTCGCCCGGCACGCGCGGGGGGTGGAGCCGGTGGTGCGGTCGGACAGCCTGCGCCTGCAGCTCGCGCTGGTGGAGGCGGGCGTGGGCGCGGCGCTCGTGCCCGGGCCGAGCGCCCGCCACTACCGGCTCGCGGCCGTGCGGACCGCGCCGGCGCTCGCCGACGCGGTGGCGGACCTGCCGGAGGACGAGCTGTTCCTCGTCACCCACCGCGCGCTGCGCGAGGTGCCGCGCGTCCAGGTGCTCTGGGACGTGCTCGTCGCCTGGGCGCGGGGCGCGGGCGGGGGCGCGTGAGCTCGCCTCGCCCCCGCTGCCCTCCTGCGCGCGGCGCTCGCGCTGGCATTCACTCCGAGACGCGTCCGGATCGGCACGCGCTGGATCAAGGACGGCACGGGCAGGGTGGACTCGGCGTGCATTCCTGCCGACCTGCCGCCGGGCGACCTGGCCATGTGGCTCCGTGCTGCGACGCTCGGGTCTCTCCGGGATGCGGTCACGGACGGTGATCGCCCGAAGCGCGAGGAGCACGCGCCGGAGGGGTTCGAGGCGAGCGAGTCGCCCTTCGTGAGCGAGTACACGAACCGGATCGCGATGGGACCGGAGGAGGATCTGATCGCCCGCGAAACCCTCGCCGCGCTCCTCGCCCTGCCGTCCGAGCGGGACCGCACCCTCGTCATGCTCCGGGTCCAGGGCTACACGACGGCCGAGATCGCGCTGCGCCTCGGGGTCACGGATCGCACCGGCGCTACCGTGCTCGGGTGGGCATCCTGACCTGGGCGGTGCTACACTTCCCGCATGGCGCGCGACGCACGAGAACTCCATCGCCTCGCCCAGGAACTGGCCGCCCTGACGCCAGAGGAGCGTGCTCGGGTTCTGGCGGAGGCGACGGGCCACGAAGCCCGGCGCCCGCCGCCCATCGGCTTCCTGCCGCCCGTGTTGAGCGGCGGCGGCGTCTGGGTGGGTGGCGACCTCCGGCGCGAAGACCTGTACGGCGACGATGGCCGCTGACCCGACCTTCCTCGACACGAACATCCTCGTCGCCGCGTCCGTGGCGGAGCACCCGAGCCACGCCGCGGCCACCGCGCTGCTCGCCAAGCTCACGACCGAGCAGACCCCGCTCTGCATCAGCAACCAGGTGTGTCGGGAGTTCCTGGTGGTCCTCACCAGGAAGCCGGTCTCGGGCCGCGAGTTCACGGTGGAGGAGGCGTTGTCGGCCCTGGAGACGTGGCGGGCCGCCTGCGCGGTGCTCGACGAGGGGACCATCGTCCTGGAGGAGTTGCTCGGCCTGGTTCGCGATCACGGCGTGAAGGGCAAGCAGGTCCACGACGCCAACATCGTCGCCACCATGCGCTCGAACGGCATCGTCCGCCTCGCAACCCTGAATCCGACGGACTTCAAGCGGTTCGAGGACGACATCGAGATCGAGTCCGTGGTCACGTAGGTTCCCCGTCCTCCTCGGCCTCCTCGTCCAGCCGGGCCAGCACCTCGGCCTCGTCGGCCGCGGGGTCGTCCTGGTCGGCGTCGCCGTGGGCGGTCTTCCGCTCCAGGCGCGCGGCAGGGTGGGTCGCGGTGTGGATCTCCTTCAGCTTCCGGATGGAGACCCGCGTGTACAACTCCGTCGAGGTGAGGCGCTCGTGGCCGAGCATGGCCTGGATGAAGCGGATGTCCGCGCCGCCCTCCAGCATGAGCGTCGCCATGGTGATCGCCCGAAGCGCGAGGGGCACGCGCCGGAGGGGTTCGAGGCGAGCGAGTCGCCGTTCGTGAGCGACCACACGAACCGGATCGCGATGGGGCCGGAGGAGGACCTGATCGCGCGCGAGACCCTCGCCGCGCTCCTCGCCTTGGCGTCCGAGCGGGACCGCACCCTCGTCATGCTCCGGGTCCAAGGCTACACCACGACCGTACCCGTCCGGCGGACCGCGTCGATGCGGTGAGCGAGGCGGTGAGGTAGTTCGTCATCCGCAAGGAGGACGCGGATGGCGAGTGCGGCGGAGCAGTGGGCGGAGCGGGTTCGGCGGCAGGAGCGGA
>JAEYZK010000470.1 GCA_023428085.1 Pseudomonadota bacterium | reverse complement strand
GCCCGCCGCTGCGCCGCAGGACGCCGACCCGGCGGCGACGGCGTCGCCCCCGGCCGCGAGCGCGAGCCCGCCCGCCGCGGGGACCGCCCCGTGAAGCCGCTCGCCCACATCCTCTTCGCGCTCCTGGTGGCGGCCCTCCAGAGCGCGCTCCTCCGGTGGGCCGGCGGCGGGAGCTTCTCGCTCATGCTCCCCATCGCCTGCGTCGTCTACCTCGCCATCCACGCCGGCAACGTGGAGGGTTCGGTGGGTGCAGCGGGGATCGGGTACGTGCTCGACCTCTGCACGGGGACGACCAAGGGCCTCCTCACCTTCCTCGCGGTCCTCGTCTTCCTGCTGGTGCGCGGCGTGAACGCCGCGGTGGACGTGCGCGGGCGCTGGGGGTACGCGGTGCTGACCGTGCTCGCGGCCCTGTTCACGTCGATCGGCGCGCTCGTCCTGATGCGGCTCGCGGCGCCCGACGAGATCGCCCCCGGCCTCCGCCTCGTGCCGCGCATGCTGCTCGAGGCGCTCCTCACCGGCGCCCTCTCGCCCGCCGTCCACGCGGGCATGAAGCGGATCGACGGGCTGTTCCGACGGGAGGATCCGGGCCTGCTCCGGTGACCCATGGCGCTCATCCCTCCCAGCGCGCCCGGCGCGGCCCAGAAGGACTTCAAGCCCAAGCTCGTCTGGGCCACCGGATCGCTCCTGCTCGCCTTCCTCATCCTCGTGACGCGGCTCTACTACCTCCAGATGCTCAAGGGGGACGAGTACAAGGAGCGCGCCGAGGAGAACTTCGTGAAGGAGATCCGCACGCCCGCGGACCGCGGCCGGTTCCTCGACCGGAACGGCGCGATCCTCGTGGACTCGCGGCCCTCCTACGATCTCACGCTCACGCCGTACTTCTGCGGGAAGACCTGCGCCGACGTGCTCGATCGGCTCGGGCAGATCGTGCAGCTCGGGTCCGAGGAGATCGACCGCGCGCGGGGGCAGCTCAAGAACGCGCGCAAGCTGGAGCGGTTCCGCCCGTTCACCGTGAAGGTGGACCTCGGCCGCGACGAGCTCGACCGGTTCCTCGCCAACCAGATGGACCTGCCGGGCGCGGACGTGCTGCCCGTGCCGCACCGCCACTACCGGCACGGCTCGCTGGGCGGTCACCTCATCGGCTACATGAACGAGGTCGGGGCGGAGGAGCTCAAGCGGCTCAACGAGTCCCTCGCCCAGGCCGGCCAGCCGGAGCGGCGGTACCTGCTCGGCGACTACGTCGGGCGGCGCGGCCTCGAGCGGAAGTGGGAGAACGTGCTCCGCGGGATCGAGGGCAAGGAGCGCGTCCCGGTGGACGCGAAGGGCCGCCGGAAGGAGGAGGCCGACTCGCTCATCCCCGAGGACCAGCGCGTCGTCCCGAGCGTGCCGGGCAAGAACCTGGTCCTCTCGATCGACTGGCGGCTCCAGGACTTCGCCGAGAAGACGTTCCCGGCGACGGCGGGCGTCGTCGTGGCGATGGACCTCAAAACGGGGTTCCTCCTCGCGCTCGTCGATCGCCCCGCGCCCGATCCCAACAAGATGTCGGGCCGCATCAGCAAGGCCGAGCTCGACGCGATCCACAACGACCCGCTCCAGCCCGAGCTCTTCCGCGCCATCCAGCAGCACTACCACCCGGGCTCGACGTTCAAGGCGCTCACCAGCATCGCCGCGCTCGAGGAGGGGCTCTACCATCCGGGCACGACCGTCTTCTGTCCGGGCTACTTCCACATGGGGCGGGCGCGCTGGCGGTGCGACAAGGACAGCGGCCACGGCTGGGTGAACTTCGAGCACGCGCTCGGCGCGAGCTGCGACGTGTTCTACTACGAGGCCGGGGCGAAGCTGGGCGCGGACGGCATCGCGAAGTGGGCGAAGCGGTCCGGCATGGGCGCGCCCACCGGGTTCGACGTGGGCACGAAGGAGATCCCCGGCGTCATCCCCGACGTCGCCTGGCACGACAAGCACCTCAAGGGCGGGTACCAGCGCGGCATGGCCGTGAACCTGTCCATCGGCCAGGGCGACGTGAACGTCACCCCGATGCAGCAGCTCGTCTTCTACGGCGCCATCGCGACGGGGAAGGTCTGGCGCCCGCAGGTCGTGCTCCGCGTGGAGGACACGGACGGGACGGTCCTCGAGACCTTCGGGCCGGAGGTGCGCGACACGCTCGCCATCAAGAAGTCGACGCGCGACACCGTGATGAAGGGGCTGCTCGCCGCCGTGAACACTCCCTCGGGGACGGCGTACGCGCTGCGCGTGAAGGAGTACACCGTCGCGGGCAAGACCGGGACCGCGCAGGTGGTGAAGCTCGGGGCGCGGCGCCTCAAGGCCCACCAGGTGCCGTACTTCCAGCGCGACCACGCGTGGTTCGCCGCCTTCGCCCCCGCCGAGGACCCCGAGATCGTGGTCGTGGTGCTGAACGAGCACTCCGGGTTCGGCTCCACCAACGCCGCGCCGACCGCGGTGGCGCTCATCAAGAAGTACATGGAGCTCAAGGCGCTCGACGCGGGCCTGCCTCCGCCCGGGTCGGAGACCGCTGCCGCGCCGCAGGCCGCGCCCGCGCGTCCGAAGGCTGCGCCTTCGACCGCCACTGCGCCTGCGCCTGCGCCAGCGGCTGCGACCGCGCCTGCGGCCGTCCCCGCCAAGGCGGCGCCGAAGGATCGGCCGCGGCCGAAGCCCGCCGTGGCGT
>JAEYZK010000439.1 GCA_023428085.1 Pseudomonadota bacterium | reverse complement strand
GCCCCGAAGCGCGTCGCGGCGGCGAAGCTCCCGCCGCCCCGGCGCGACGAACCCCCGCCGCCCCCGCCGCCCAACGCGCCGCCGCCGAAGGACGCGCCGCCCGCGAAGCAGGCCGCGCCGCGGGTGGGCGTGTCGATCTCCTCGACCGCCGAGGGCGGCTCCTTCGCGGTGGGCGTCGGCAACACGCTCTACGGCAAGGCGCCCGAGGTCGCCGCCGACCCGAAGGACGTGACGCCCTACGCGGCCGAGGGCACCGCGCCGCCGAAGCTCTCGCGGCGGCCGCGGCTCCTCTCGCAGCCCGACCTCCCGTACCCGGAGGAGGCGAAGCGCGCCGGCATCGAGGGGCAGGTGAAGCTCCTGCTCCACCTCGACGCCCGGGGCCGCGTGGTCTCCGCCCGCGTCCTCGTCGATCCCGGCGGCGGCCTCGGCGCGGCCGCCCGCGCCGGAGCGCTCCAGCTCCGCTTCAGCCCCGCCCTCCTCGACGGCGAGCCCGTCGAGCTCACCGACTTCCCGTACACCTACACGTTCGACCTCGTGGAGTGAGCCATGGCCCGCCTCTCGCCCATCCTCGCCGCGCTCCTCTGCGCCACCGCTCCCCCGGCGTCCGCGGCCGCCGCCGACGAGCCGCCGGGCGTCCTCACCCGGGCGCCGGCCGTGGTCGCGCCGGCCGAGCCGGAGTATCCGCCCGAGGCCAAGGCCGAGGGGCGCACCGGCTCGGTCACGCTGGAGCTCGAGATCTCGGCGACGGGCGAGGTCACGGACGCGGTGGTGACCGGCCCCGCGGGCCACGGCTTCGACGAGGCGGCGCTCGCCGCGGCGCGGAAGCTCCGCTTCTCGCCGGCCGAGATCGACGGGCAGCCCTCCGCGGTCCGGATCGAGTACCGCTTCGACTTCGTCCTGCGCGAGGCGCCTCCCCCCGCGGTCGCGGCGCCGCCGCCGCCGAACCTGCGCGGGCGCGTGCTGGAGCGCGGGACCCGCCTGCCGATCGCGGCGGCGCTGGTGCAGGTCGGCGACCGTTCGACGTACACGGACGGCGAAGGGCGGTTCGCGCTGACCGTCCCGGTCGGCGACGTGAAGATCGCGGTGAGCGACGCGGCGCACGCGCGGTTCGAGGCGACCGAGGCGGTCTACGCCGGCCAGGTCACCGAGGTGACCTACTGGCTCCGCCGCACCGCCCTCGCGGAGAACGAGACGGTGGTCACCGGCAAGAAGGAGCGCCGGGAGGTCTCGCACCAGGCGATCGCCGCCGGCGAGATCCGCCGGATCGCCGGCGTCTCCGGCGACACCGTCAAGGTGGTCCAGAACCTGCCGGGCGTCGCGCGCCCGCCGTTCGGCTCGGGGCAGCTCGTGGTCCGGGGCGGCAACCCGCGCGACACCCGCGTCTACGTGGACGGGCTCCAGGTGCCCGCGATCTTCCACTTCGGCGGGCTCACCAGCATCTACTCGTCCGAGCTGGTGAAGGAGGTCGAGTTCCAGGCCGGCAACTTCGGCGTCACGAGCGGCCGCGCGATCGGCGGGCGCGTGAACCTCGTCACGCGCGATCCCGGCGACCGGACGCACGCCCTCGCGGACCTGAACCTCTACCAGGGCACCGCGCTCTGGGAGGGGCGGCCCAGGGACGACCTCGGCCTCGCGGTGGCGGTGCGCCGCTCGTACGTGGACGCGATCCTCTCCGCCGCCCCGGAGCAGGAGGACGCCCCGAACATCAGCGTCGCGCCGCGCTTCTACGACCTCCAGGCGAAGGCGGCCTGGAAGCTCGGCGGCGCGGACACGCTCCGGTTCGACCTCTTCGGCTCGGACGACCGGATGGTCCTGACCGACGTGGACGCGGGGCAGCTCTCGCGGTTCGACGAGCTCAAGTTCGGGAACACGTTCTTCAAGGGCAACCTGCGCCACGAGCACCGCTTCTCCGAGGAGAGCCGGCTCCTGCTCGCGGCGGGCGGCGGGTGGCAGGAGGTGACGGCGCGCGTGGGCGACGTCTTCACCGAGACCGACCGGATCTGGAGCACCACCTGGCGCGCGGAGCTGCGGCAGCGCCTGGCGCCGTGGCTGGAGCTCGTCGCCGGCGGCGACGCCGAGTGGCATCCGCGGGCCGAGGTGAGCGTCACCGCGGGCGCGCTCGACGCCCCCGGCCAGGTCGGCAACGGCACGAACGACCAGCTCACCCCCAACCGCTTCCGCGCGACGATGTCCGGCTACGAGGCGGGGGTGTTCGCCGAGGTCGCCCTCCAGCCGGCGCGCTGGCTCCGGCTCGTCCCCGGCGTCCGCGCCGACGTGCACCACTCGCTGCGCACGCTGTCCTGGGTCGATCCGCGCTTCGCGGCGCGCGTCGAGCTCGGCGCGAACACGGCGGTGAAGGGCGGCGTGGGGCTCTACCACCAGGCGCCGCCGATCGCGTACCTGACGGAGGAGTGGGGGAACCCGGCGCTCCGCGAGGAGGGCGCCTGGCAGTACTCGCTCGGCCTCGAGCGCAAGCTCGGCGGGCACCTCTCGCTCGACCTGGAGCTCTACGCGAAGCGCCTCTTCCAGCTCGCCATCCCCTCCGCGGCGACGGTCGAGCGCGACGGCCAGGAGGTCCCCGAGAAGTTCCGCAGCGCCGGCGCGGGGACGGCCTACGGCGCCGAGCTCCTCCTCCGGTACGACCCCGACGGCCGGTACTTCGGTTGGATCGCCTACTCGCTCTCGCGCACGAAGCGCGACCAGACCACCTCGGGCGACACGCTGCAGGAGGAGGGCAGCGCGTACGACCAGCCCCACAACCTCGTGGCGGTCGGCACGGTGGAGCTCCCCGAGGTCTGGGAGGGCCTCTCCGCCGGGTTCCGCCTCCGGTTCACGAGCGGCAACCCGTACGAGCGCTACCGCACGGCGGTCTACGACGCGGACACGGACCAGTACCAGCCCGTCTCCACCGGCCGCATGGACAGCCGCGCGCCGCCGTTCTTCCAGCTCGACCTGCGCGTGGACAAGAAGTGGACGTTCCCCGTCTGGACCCTCGCCGCGTACCTCGAGGTCCAGAACGCGACGAACCGCCGGAACCCCGAGTTCCCCGCGTACAACTACGACTACTCGGAGCAGGACTGGGTGTCCGGGGTCGGGTTCTTCCCCGCGTTCGGCGTGCGCGCCGAGTACTGACGAGGACTTCACGCCATGAGAACCCACACCACCGCCACGCTCCCCGCGCTCCTCGGCCTCGGCCTCTCGCTGGGCCTCGCCGCCTGCGCCCCCACCTTCGACGGGCCCGAGGAGATCAAGGGCCTCCGGCTGCTCGCCGTCCGGGCCGAGCCGCCCGAGCTCGGGGCCGCCGCCGACGGCGAGGGGGCCGGGTGGCCCGCCGCGGCCGCCTCCCTCCGCGCGCTCGTCGGCCACCCGGACTTCGTCGCCGACGGCCCCCCGCGCGCCATCGTCCTCCACCTCTCGTGCACGCCCGCCCCGGGAGATCTCCAGGCGCCGCTCTGCACCCAGTTCGCGGAGCTGACGGATCCGTCCGGGCTGGTCGGCAGGATCGACACCGCGGGCGCCTGCGCCGCCCCCGGGCGCGGCGCCGTGAACGCCATCACCTTCTCCGGCCTGGATGCCTGCGATCGGACCGGCTGCGCCCCCTTCTCCGTGCGCCGGGATCCCGACGACGCCGGCTCCGCGGTCGCCCTCCAGCCGCCGGGCTACACCCTCCCCGACGGGCTCGCGCTCTCCTCGCTCCCGGCGGGCCACGTCCAGCGGGTGCTCGGCCTCGACGTCGTCGATCTGCAGCTCGTCCTCGAGGCCGCGCCCGCCGAGATCGCCCCGGCGGTCGCGATGCCCGACGCGTGCACCACGCTCGCCGCGGTGCTCGAGCGGTTCGGGGCGCTCTGGGAGACCCGCCCGCACGTGGTCGGGCTCAAGTGGCTCCACGTCCGCGGGCCGGACATGCCGGCCGACGCGGCGCCCAACGTGAACCCGGCCGTCTCGGGCCTGTCGTTCGCGGGCGAGGCGCTGCCCCTCCCCGGCGCCGCGCCGGCCGCCGTCACGCCCGGCCGCGAGGCCGACCTCCTCCCCGTCCTGCCCGGCGACTTCTCCGCGCTCCGCCAGCGCTACCAGCGGTTCGACACGGAGGCGCGGTACGTGGACACGCGCGACGAGGAGTGGGCCTACTCGTGGTTCGCGACCGCGGGCGCGCTGGAGGACCCGCGCACCTACGCGTGGGACGAGGGCGCGCCGTTCACGCCGGCGCGGGGCCCGGCGGTGCTCTGGCTGGTGGTGCGCGATCTCCGCGGCGGGACCGCCTGGACGGCCGCGGCGGTCGAGGGCGCGCCGTAGGCGGCCGCCCGCTCACCCGTACACGGCCCGGACCGCGCCCGCGATCTGCTCGAGCAGCCGCTCGCGGCGGAGCTTGAGCGTCGGCGTGACGAGGCCGGGGTGATCCTGGGGTGCGCCGGGGAGGACCACGAGCCGCTTCGGCTTCTCGTACTCGCTGAACGCGGAGAGCGCCGCCCGCACCCGCGGGAGGAGCGCCTCGGCGGCGTCGAGGCCCTGCGCGGCGAGGCGCGCGAGCTCCTCCTTCGCGACGAAGACGGCGGCGGCGACGAACGGGCGCCCCTCGCCGAGGAGCACCGCCCCCTCGAAGGGCCGGGCGGCGGCGATCGCCGTCTCGATGGGCTCGGGCGAGAGCTTCTTGCCCGTCGAGAGGACGAGCAGGTGCTTCTTCCTCCCCTCGACGCGGAGCGCGCCGTCGTCCTCCACGCGGACGACGTCGCCCGTGTGGAAGAAGCCGTCGGCGTCGAAGGCGGCGCGCGTGTCGGCCTCGTCGAGGTACCCCGCGCAGAGGAGCGGGCCGCGGAGGAGCAGCTCGCCGTCCGCGGCGACCCGCAGCTCGTGATCGGGCGTCGGGAACCCGGCGCTCCCGGCGCGCCGCGGCCCGGCGAACAGGTTCGAGGAGATGAGCCCGGCGGTCTCGCTCATCCCGTAGAGCTCCACGAACGGGAGCCCGAGCGCCTCGAAGAAGCGGAAGAGCGCCGGCGCGGCGGGGGCGCCGCCGGCGAAGAGCCCGCGGACGTGGCCGCCGAGGCGCCTTCGGACCGCGCGGCCGACGAGCGCGTCGGCGAGGCG
>JAEYZK010000248.1 GCA_023428085.1 Pseudomonadota bacterium | reverse complement strand
CGGCGGGGCAGCGCTCCGCGGCGCGGGCCGGGAGCACGAGGGCGGCGGCGAGGGCGGCGGCCCGGCCGAGGGCGAGCATCGCTCGGCCCTACTCGGGCACGAGGAACAGCGCGGAGAGCGGCGGGAGCGTGAGCGAGACCGAGAACGGCCGCGCGTGCAGCGGCGCACCCTCGGCGCGCACGCCGCCGAGGTTGCCGGCCCCGGTGCCGCCGTAGGCCGTGGCGTCGGAGTTGAGCCGCTCGAGCCACAGCCCGCCCGCGGGCAGGCCGATCCGGTAGTTCGTCCGGAGCACCGGCGTGAAGTTGAACACCGCCACGACCGGCCGGTCCCCCTCCCCGCCCCGGCGGAGGAGGCTGACCACGCTGTTCTCCGCGTCGCCGCAGTCGACCCACTCGAAGGCGTCGGGCGCGCAGTCCTTCACGTGGAGCGCGCGCTCCTCGCGGTGCAGGTGGTTCAGGTCGCGGACCCAGCGCTGGATGCCCTGGTGCCGATCGATCCCCAGGAGGTGCCAGTCGAGGCTCACCTCGTGGTTCCACTCGCGGCCCTGCGCGAACTCGCCGCCCATGAAGAGGAGCTTCTTCCCGGGCTGCGCGTGCTGCCAGGCGTACAGCAGCCGGAGGTTCGCGAACTTGTCGTGATCCTGGCCCGGCATCTTGGCGAGGAGCGAGCCCTTCATGTGCACCACCTCGTCGTGCGAGAGCGGCAGCACGAAGTTCTCGCTCGAGGCGTACATGGTCCGGAAGGTCAGCTCGTTGTGGTGGAACTTCCGGTGGATGGGGTCGTTCTGCATGTAGTGGAGCGTGTCGTGCATCCACCCCATGTCCCACTTGAACCCGAACCCGAGCCCGCCGAGGTAGAGCGGCCGCGAGACCAGCGGCCAGCTCGTGGACTCCTCGGCGAAGGTCTGGACGTCGGGGTACTCGCGGTAGACCTCCTCGTTGAGCCGCTTGAGGAACGAGATCGCCTCGAGGTTCTCGCGCCCGCCGTAGACGTTCGCGATCCACTCGCCGGGCTTGCGCGAGTAGTCGAGGTAGAGCATCGACGCGACCGCGTCCACCCGCAGCCCGTCCACGTGGTAGCGGTCGAGCCAGACCATCGCGCTCGAGAGCAGGAAGCTGCGGACCTCGTGCCGGCCGTAGTTGAAGATCTCGCTCCCCCAGTCCGGGTGGCGGCCCTGCCGGCGGTCGGCGTGCTCGAACAGGTGCGTGCCGTCGAAGTAGACGAGGCCGTGCTCGTCGGCGGGGAAGTGGGCCGGGACCCAGTCCAGGATCACGCCGATCCCGCGCTGGTGGAGCGCGTCCACGAGGAACATGAAGTCCTGCGGCGTGCCGAAGCGGCTCGTGGGGGCGAAGAAGCCGGTGCACTGGTAGCCCCACGACGGATAGTACGGGTGCTCCATGACCGGCATCAGCTCCACGTGCGTGAACCCCATGTCCGCGCAGTGGTCGGCGAGCATCGGGGCGAGGTCGCGGTAGCCCAGGAACGTCTGCGGCGCGTCGGGCGAGCGCCGCCAGGAGCCGAGGTGGACCTCGTAGATGGACATCGGCGCGGTGAGGGTGTTCCGCGCGCCGCGCCCCCGCATCCAGGCCGCGTCGCCCCAGGCGTAGTCGAGCTCCCAGACCATCGATCCGGTGCGCGGCGGCAGCTCGTGGTAGGCGCCGAAGGGATCGGCCTTGTCCACCGCATACCCGTGGAGCTTCGAGGCGACGTGGAACTTGTAGCAGGCGCCGTGCGCCACCCCGGGCACGAACCCCTGCCACAGCCCGGACGCGCCCACCGGCTCGAGGCGATCGCGCCCCCTCTCCCAGCCGTTCCAGTCGCCGATGACCGACACGTCCGCGGCGTTCGGCGCCCAGACGGCGAACGAGACGCCGGCCGTGCCTCCGCGCACCGTCCGGTGGGCCCCCAGCTTCCGGTACGCCCGGAGGTGCGTGCCCTCATGGAACAGGTGCAGGTCCTGCTCTCCCAGCCAGGGCTCCGGGGTCGTCGCGCCGGCGCGGGTGAGGAGGGTCCCCCCATGCCGCTCGGGGTCCACTCCCATGGCAACGGGTCTCGGGGCGGGGAGGATCATGGCCGGACGTTTAGCACCGACGGTGACGGACCGCCTCGGCGTTCATGCGCACCCCATCGAAAAGGTCTCGCCCGGGAGCGCCCTCGAGCGTGGGGCGGACGCTCGGTTTCTTGGCCCGTGAACGCGTGAAGCGCGGCGCGACCCAGCGGGCACCTGCGACCCGCTCTGCGGGAGATCACTCACCGTGGGTTTGCGGCGGTTCTCCCGGACGACTGGGGCCCGCAGAACCCCGGCCCCCCGGGGGCCTGGGTAGGAAAGCCCTCGGTATCCCGGCTGCTTGCGCCCGGAGCCCCCGCTTGGCCCGCTCTTCGCTCATCCCCACCGCATGCGCTTCAGCCTCCGCGCCGCCCTCGCCCTGTCCCTGATGCTCGCGCCGGCGCTGCCGGCCCGGGAGCCGTCGGGCGAAGGAGGGACGAGGGCGACGGGATCGCTGCGAGGGACGCTCCTGCCCGCGCGGCCCGCGACCGCGCCGGCCTGGCTCGCGCGCGCCGTCTGCGAACGCGGCCCCGAGCTCGGCGAGGCGTGCTCCGCCGTCGCCGACACCGTCGCCGAGGAGGCGCTGGCCGCCGGCCTGGACCCGGTGCTCGTGCTCGCGATCATCGAGGTGGAGTCCGGCTGGGACCCCGGCGCTGTCTCGAACAAGGACGCGCGCGGCCTCATGCAGCTCCTCGTGCCGACGCTCGCCGAGGAGGCGGAGCTCTCGCCCGCCGAGGTGGACGCGCACGACCCCGTGGTGAACGTCCGCGCCGGCATCCGGTTCTACGCGAAGATGCAGCGCCGCTTCTCCGACCCCGAGCTCGCGCTCGTCGCGTACAACGCCGGCCCCGGCCGCCTCGCCCGCTACCTCGTGGCCGAGCAGGGCGTGCCCGAGCGGTTCTGGACGTACCCCCGCGCCATCCGCCGCGCCGAGCGCCGGCTCCGCGCGCGCCTCGCGAGCCCCACGTACACGGTCGCCGCCGCGGAGGGCGCGCCCGTCGTCCAGTAGCCGCTCGCCCTCACTCGAGCGCGCGCAGGAACGCGGCGTCGTCGGCGAGGTCGGCGGCGCTCCTCCGGATCGCCTCGTCGAACGCCGCGGCGTCCGTCAGGCTCCGCCCGCGGCCCGAGACCACGACGCGCTTCTCGGCGGTGTAGCGCGCCTCCCCGCTCGCGGTGTCCGTGAGCGTCCAGCGGAGGCGGAGCGCGGCGCCGTAGGCCCAGCCGCTCGCGTCCACGTGCGCATCCTCGATGGAGCAGCGCAGCGTGCGCTGCGTGTCGCGGACCTCGAACTCCACCGCGTGCCGAGGTGGTCGTCGGGCGCCAGGGAACCTCGGCCGCGGAGTCGAGTCCAGCGCGGTCCGAGCCGGCCAGGGCCGGGCCTGGTAGGAAGGAGCCCATGGATCCGAGCCCCGCACCCTCCCCCCGCCTCGAGCGACAGATCGGCTTCCTCGTCGAGGCCGACCGGCTGAAGGAGGTCCTCCGCCGGACCGTGCTCACCCGGAGCCGCCGGCGCGAGAACGACGCCGAGCACTCGTGGCACCTCTGCCTCTGCGTGCTCGTCCTCGCCGAGCACGCCGCCGTGCCCGACCTCGACGTCCTCCGCGCGCTGAAGATGGTGATCCTCCACGACCTCGTGGAGATCGACGCCGGCGACACCTTCGCCTACGACACCGCGGCCCTCGCCGGCCAGCACGAGCGCGAGGCGCGCGCCGCCGACCGGATCTTCGGGCTGCTGCCCGAGGACCAGGCCCGCGCCTTCCGCGCGCTCTGGGACGAGTTCGAGGCCCGCGAGACCCCGGAGGCTCGCTTCGCCGCCGCCGTGGACAGGTTCCAGCCCATGCTCCTCAACGCGCGGACCGAGGGCCACGCCTGGCGGGAGCACGGCGTGACGTACGACCAGGTCGTCGCGCGGAACCAGCACGTCGCGCAGGGTGCGCCCGCGGTCTGGGACTACGCCGTGCGGATGGTGAAGGAGGCGGTGGAGAAGGGGCACCTGGCGGGATGAGGTGTGCGCCCCGCCTCCGGCCGGGGCGGCAGCCCCGCCCCGGCCCTGGTACGCGCCGGCATCTCAGTGCGCTCCGAGCAGCCGGTTCGCGGCCCCGAGGATGACCGCCGCGACCGCCACGAGGCCGGGGCGGGCGCGGGGGAGCTCGTGGACTTCCGCGACGGGGTCGGGCAGGCGGTCCCTCGACGGAACCTCGAGCCCAGGGCCGCCGGCTCCGGTAGACTGCTTGAGATCCCGAATGAACTCGCTCGCGACCACGATCTGGAACATGGCGTCCTCCCTTTCGATGGGAGGAATTTGAATCGCTTCATTGAAACGGTTCAAGAGCCCTGATGTGACGTCGGTGGCTCAAGGGATATATACACTTGAACCGATTCGGAATTAAGCTCGGTCCACCACCATGAAGGGCGCCAAGCTTTCGGACGTCGCCAAGGCCGCCGGGGTCTCCTCCGGCACCGCGTCGAACGTCTTCAACCGGCCCGAGATCGTGAGCCCCGAGGTCCGGAGCCGCGTCGAGGCCGCCGCCCGCCGGCTCGGCTACAACGGCCCCGATCCCAAGGGTCGCCTCCTCCGCGCCGGGAAGGTGAACGCGATCGGCGTGGTGACCTCCGACGACACCGCCGACGCGTTCCGGGATCCGTACACGCGGCTCGTCATGCGGGGCATCGCCAAGGAGTGCGACGCCCGCGGCGCCGGCCTGGCGCTCGTGTCCACGAAGCAGAGCGAGTCCGCCTGGCGCATCCAGACCGCCCTCGTCGATGGCTTCATCGTGTCCTGCTACAAGGTGGACGACGCGGTGGTCGGCCTCGCGCAGGAGCGCAAGCTGCCGTTCGTGGCGCTCGATCTCGACGCGGGCCCCGGGACGAGCTCGGTGCTCATCGAGGACCGCCGCGGCGCCGCCCTCGCGGCCCGCCACCTGCTCGAGCTCGGCCACCGCAAGATCGGCATCCTCGCCCTCCCGACGAAGGGCGACCGCCACAGCCCCACCGGACTCGGGCGCGTCCAGGCGTCCGCGTTCCGGTTCATCCGCGATCGGCTCGCCGGCTACGGCGAGGCGCTGGCCGAGCACGGGCTCACGCTCGAGCAGGCCCCGATCCTCGAGCTGCGCGGCGACGCCGAGCAGGACGCGCCCGCCGTCGGCGAGTTCCTGGCCGCGCACCCCGACCTGACCGCCCTGCTCGCGATGGCCGACATCCTGGCGTTCGCGGCCATGGACGCGGCGCGCGCGCGCGGCCTGCGCGTCCCCGCGGACCTCTCCGTCATCGGCTTCGACGACGTCGCCGAGGCGGCGGACTCCGATCCCCCCCTCACCACCGTCGCCCAGCCCGCGTTCGAGAAGGGGCAGACCGCGGCGCGCATGATCTTCGACCAGGGCCCGCCGCGGACCGAGCTGCTCCCCGTGAAGCTCGTCGTCCGCGGGACGACCGGCCCGCCGCGGGCCGGGTAGAGACTCCCCGCCGGCGGGAAGACGGATCGCCATCCCCGCGGGGACGTCGGGGCCTTCCCGGCCGTCGGAAATGCGTGGCTCGCCGGCCACGAGTTGCCGACGGACCACGCGCTCCCGACCCGTGCCCGGAGGCGAGCGCCCGCGAATACGGGCGGTTGCCTCGACGCCCCCGACGGCATCCGAGCTGCAAGGGGAGCGGGGATGAGCCGCCTCACCGCACCCTTCGCACTCGCCCTCTTCGTCCTCGCGGTCCCGGTCCTCGCGCTCGTCGCCCTCGCCGGCGGCGACCGCGACTGGGACGAGCCCGACTGCGAGGAGCCCTGCTCCCTCGCCTGAGGAGCGCGTCGGACGCCCCGGCCCCCGCGCCGGCGCTATCATCCTCCTGTCGATCCGGCCCCGGGCGCGGGCGCGTCGACGGAGGGAGCATGAAGGCAGGCCTGGTCGGCTACGCGCAGTCCGGCAAGACGACGCTGTTCAAGGCGCTCACGGGCCTCCACGCCGGCGCGCGGGCGCAGGTGAACCTCGGCGCCATCAAGGTGCCCGACCCGCGGATCGACGCGCTCTCCGCGCTGTTCAGGCCGAAGAAGACGACGTACGCGGAGATGCGGTTCGTGGACGTGCCGGGGCCCAGGTCGAAGGGCTCCGGCCTCGACGCCGACGCGCTCCGCGCGCTCGCCGAGGTGGACGCCTTCTGCCTCGTGGTCCGCGGCTTCCCGGCCCTCGAAGGGACGCCCGCCGACCCCGCCCGCGAGCTCGCCGACTTCGACGCCGAGCTCGTGCTGCACGACCTCGCGATCGTCGAGAAGCGGCTCGACCGGATGCGCAGGGAGCACGGCAAGGGCACGGGGGAGTTCCACGAGCTCGAGCGGTTGCACGGCCAGCTCGATCAGGGGCTCCCGCTCCGGGCGATGCCCTGGAGCGACGCCGAGGCCAAGGAGCTCGCGCACTACGACTTCCTCTCGCGCCGGCCGCTCCTCGCCGTGCTGAACGTGGCGGAGGAGGACGCCGCGGCGCCCGCGCCCGCCGCCTTCCTCGACGCCGCGCACGCCCGATCCGCCGACGTGCTCTCGCTCTGCGCCGCCGTCGAGGCAGACATCGCGCAGCTCGATCCGGCCGAGCAGCCCGCCTTCCTCGAGTCGCTGGGGCTGAAGGAGCCGGCGCGCGCCCGGTTCCTCGCCGCCGCGTACCGGCTGCTGGACCTGATCTCCTACTTCACCGTGGGAGAGGACGAGGTCCGCGCCTGGCCCATCCACCGCGGCGACAGGGCCCCGCGCGCCGCCGGGCGGATCCACTCCGACCTCGAGCGCGGCTTCATCCGCGCGGAGGTGATGCACTCCGACGACCTCCTCGCCGCCGGCAGCGAGCACAAGGCGCGCCAGGAGGGGAAGCTGCGGCTCGAGGGGAAGGAGTACGTCGTGAAGGACGGAGACGTCCTCAACATCCGGTTCGCCGTGTGAACCCGCGCCCGACCCCGAGCCGGCGCCCGGGAGGCCGAACGTGACCCCGCTCCACCTCGTCGTCATCGGCGTCGCCGGCTCCGGCAAGACCACGGTCGCCCGGGAGCTCGCCCAGCGGCTCGGCTGCCCGTTCGCCGACGCCGACGACTTCCACCCGCCGGCGAACGTCGCCAAGATGTCGGCCGGGATCCCGCTCTCCGACGAGGACCGCTGGCCCTGGCTCGACGCCATCGCCGCGTGGATCCGCGCCCGGACCGCCGCGGGCGAGACCGCGGTCGTCACCTGCTCGGCCCTCAGGCGCGCCTACCGCGACGTCCTCCGGGCCGCCTCGCCCGACGTCCGCTTCGTCCACCTGGCCGGCCCGCGCGAGCTCCTCTCCGCGCGCATCGGCGGCCGCCGCGGCCACTTCATGGCGGCCTCGATGCTCGACTCGCAGCTCGCGATCCTGGAGCCGCTGGCGCCCGGCGAGCCGGGGATCACGGTGGACGTCACCCCGCCGCCGCCCGAGATCGTGTCCGGGATCCTGAAGCAGCTCGGGCGCTGACGCCCACGCCCCACGGCCCTACAGCACCCCCCCCGGCTCGACGTACGGCAGCCCAAGGCTCTCCGCCACCGGCGCGCAGGTGATCTGCCCGTCGAAGGCGTTGAGGCCGGCGCGGAAGCCCGCGTCGGCGCGGAGCGCCTCGCGCAGGCCGCGGCCGGCGAGCCGCAGCGCGTACGGGAGCGTGGCGTTGGTGAGGGCGATCGTCGAGGTCCGCGGCAACGCGCCGGGCATGTTGGCGACGGCGTAGTGGAGGACGCCGTCCACGAAGTAGACCGGGTCGGCGTGGGTGGTCGGGTGCGTGGTCTCGACGCAGCCGCCCTGGTCGACCGCCACGTCCACGATCACCGAGCCCGGCTTCATGCCCCGGAGCATCTGCCGCCGGACCAGCTTCGGCGCTGCCGCGCCCGGGATGAGGACCGCGCCGATGACGAGGTCCGCCTGCGCGACCGCCTCCTCGACGTGCTGCTCGTTGCTCCAGAGCGTCTCGACCTTGTTGCCGAGGATGTCGTCCACGTAGCGGAGCGTGGGGAGGCCCCGGTCGAGCGCGGTCACCCGCGCCCCCATCCCCACCGCGACCTTGATGGCGTTCATGCCGACGACGCCCGCGCCGAGCACCACCACGTGCGCGGGCGGAACCCCGGGCACGCCGCCGAGCAGCATGCCGCGCCCGCCGTTCGGCTGCTGCAGGTAGAACGCGCCGACGTGCGCCGCCATCCGCCCGGCGACCTCGGACATCGGGGTGAGCAGCGGCAGGCGCCCCGTGCCGTCGTGGATCGTCTCGTACGCGATGGCCGTCACCTTGCGGCGCAGGAGCCCGCGCGCCTGCTCCGGGTCAGGGGCGAGGTGCAGGTACGTGAAGAGGATCTGCCCGGGCCGGAGGAGCTCCAGCTCGGCCGCCTGGGGCTCCTTCACCTTGAGGACGAGCTCCGCCTCGCCGAAGACCTCGGCCGCGGTCGGGACGAGCCGCGCCCCGACCGCCTCGTACTCCGCGTCGGTGAACCCGCTGCGCTCGCCCGCGCCGCGCTCGACCGTGACCGCGTGCCCCGCGGCGACGAACGAGCGCGCCCCGCCCGGCGTGAGCCCCACGCGGTTCTCGTTGTTCTTGATCTCCTTCGGGCATCCGACGCGCATGAGCCCTCCCGTGAACGAGCCGCACCCGGGCCCGCGCCCGACGGCCACCCGCGACCCGCCCGCGTCGCCTCACGCCCCGCGCGCGCGTGCGAACGGGAAGCGCTTCAGGTCGGCGAGCGCCGACTCCAAGGCCAGGGTAGCTGCGCCCAGCGCCACGGCGCGAGACCCGAGCGGGCTGGTCACGATCTGCGCCGACGCCGCGCTCCAGAGGAGGGCGCGGCTGCGCACCGCCGTGCGGAGCGGGGCGAGGAGCAGCTCGCCCACGCGCGCGAGCCCGCCGCCGATGATCACCATCGCCGGGTTGAGCACGTTCAGCATGTTGGCGATCGCCACCGCGAGGTGGCCCGCCGCCTCCCGGACGAGCTGGTCGGCGAGCGGGTCCCCCGCGAGCGCCGCGTCCTCGATGGCCGCGAGCGAGATCTCGCCGCCCGCCAGCCGGCTCTCCGGGTGCTCCGCGCGGAGGGCCGCGGCCCGGAGCACGAGCGGCTGCGCCCCCACGAGCGTGCAGAGGCAGCCGCGGAGCCCGCACGAGCACGGCGCGCCCTGCGGGTCGATGGCGATGTGCCCGATCTCGCCGGCGGCGCCCGTCGAGCCGCGATACAGCCGCCCGCCCACGATGTGCCCCGAGCCGATGCCGGTCCCGATCTTCACGTAGGTGACGTCGTCCACGCCCTGCCCCGCGCCCCACCAGTGCTCCGCGAGCGCGCCGAGGTTCGCGTTGTTGTCCATGAGCACCGGCACGCCGAAGCGGTCGGAGAGGAACCCGAGCCCCGCGCGGCCCTTCCAGGCCGGCAGGGCGACCTCGGACAGCTGCTCGGGGTGGCGTGGATCGACGGGGCTCGGCACCGCGACGCCGATGCCCACGAGCCGGTCCGGCCCGCGCCCCCAGCGCGCCAGGCACTCGTCGATGAGCGCCCCCATCAGCGCGCGCGTCCCGTCCGGATCGGTGCTCACGGGGTGGGCCCGCTCCTGCCAGACCAGCACCTTGCCGCGGAGGTCGGTGAGCGCGACCCCCACGTGGCTCGAGCCGAGGTCCACGCCCACGAGGCCGAACGCATCGTCCTGGAACTGGAGCACGATGGGCCGTCGCCCGCCGCTGGACTGCCCCGGTCCGGCCTCGACCACGAGGCCCGTCGCGAGGAGCTCCGACACCGTCTCCGACACCGTGGACCGCGAGAGGTCCGTGCGGCGCGCGATCTCCGCGCGCGAGATCGTTCGCTCGGACCAGATGAGCCGGAGCAGCCCCCGCGCGTGCGGGCGCCGGGGGCCGGGCGGCGCCATCTGGAGATTCGCGACACGACCTCGGCGCCCCCGCATCGTTCCTCCCCGTTTGTTCGGACAGCGTACGAAGTAGGCCCGACCCGGCGCGGCGCTGTCAAGCCCGGCCCGCGCGCGGAGATCCCCTGCGTGACAAAGCCGGGGCGCTCCGCTTCGCGCAGGCAGCCTCCCCGGCGGCCTGGTATCTAGCACCTCGATGGAGATGCCTCAGGAGCTCTCGTGGCTGCAGTTCAACCGGCGCGTGCTGGAGCAGACGCGTCGAACCGACTTCCCCACCCTCGAGCGGCTGCGGTTCCTCGCGATCTGGGCGTCGAACATGGACGAGTTCTTCGCCGCGCGCATCTGGCGGCCGTTCGTCCAGGGGCGCCGGACCGAGGAGTACCGCGCGCTCGTCGAGGAGGCGCGCGCCCAGATCCAGCGCGCCGAGGCGACCTATCGCTCCTTCCTCCCCGCGCTCGAGGGGCTGGGGATCAAGATCGTGGCCGCCCGCACGCTCACGCGCGCGGAGCGCGCCTACTTCGGCGCGTTCCTCGCCGAGGAGGTCGCGCCCCGGACGGACGTGCTGCGCGTCGAGGCGCTCCGCGAGGTGCGCAGCCGCGCGCTCTACTTCGCGAGCGGCGACGGCGTGCTCGAGCACCTGCTCCGCGTTCCCGACAGCGTGCCGCGCCTGATCGAGATCCCCGGCCGCGACAACACCTACGTCCGGCTGGGAGAGCTGCTCCGGCTCCGTCCGGACCTCTTCCTCTCCGGCCGGACCGCGAAGGTGCACGAGCTGCGCGTCGTCCGCCTCGCCGCGATCGACCAGCTCCACATCGACTGGGACGAGCTCCCGGCCGCGCTGGAGAGCCGGCTCGAGGGCCAGGTGAGCCACCTCGAGGTCGAGCGCGACTTCCCCCCGCACTGGGCGGAGGCGATCCGCCAGGCGTTCGGGCTGGAGCCGGAGGAGGTGGTGCGGGTCATGCCCCCGCTCGACCTCCGCTTCCTCTCACGGGTCGTGAACCACGGGCCGGCCGGGCACCGGTTCGTGCCGCACCGGCCGTACCGCGCGCCCGGGTTCGAGAAGGACCCGTTCGCCCGCATCGAGAAGGGCGACCTCCTGCTCTACCACCCGTACCAGAGCTACGAGGCGGTCGAGGACTTCGCCCGGGCGATGGCGTCCGACCCCGCCGTCACCGCCATCCGCGCCACGCTGTACCGCATCGGCGAGGACAACGTGCTCGCCGAGTCGCTCATCCACGCCGCGCGCGCCGGCAAGGACGTGGCGGTGCTGCTCGAGGCCCGCGCCCGCTTCGACGAGCTGACCAACCTCGAGTGGGCGCTGCGGTTCCAGAACTCCGGCGTCCGCGTGCTGCGGCTCCCGCAGAAGAAGGTCCACGCGAAGGTGATCCTCGTCCGGCGCGGCGCGAAGGCGTACATCCACCTCGGGACCGGCAACTACAACACGCTCAACGGCCGGCTCTACACCGACTTCTCGCTGTTCACGGCCGACCGGCGCCTCACCGCCGACGCCGCCGCGTTCTTCGCCGGGCTCGAGGCGGGGCGCGCCCCGAACCCCCGGCTCATGCGGACCGGCAAGCGCGTCCGCGAGCTGCTCGTCGCGCGCATCCGCGACGAGGCGCGGCCCGGCGGGCACGTGATCCTCAAGTGCAACCACCTGACCGACGGCGCCGTGCTGCGCGCCCTCCGGGACGCCTCCGCGGCCGGGGCGCGGGTGGACCTGCTCGTCCGCACGACGCTCACGCAGGTCTACCCGGAGATGCACGCGCGGAGCCTCGTCGGCCGCTTCCTCGAGCACGCCCGCGCGGCCGCCTTCAAGCGCGGCGGCGCCTGGGACGTCTGGGCGGGGAGCCTCGACTTCATGCCGCGGAGCTTCGACCGGCGGTACGAGCTCTTCTTCCCCATCCTCGACCCGCACGCCCGCGGCGCGGTGCTCGCCGAGCTCCGCGCCCAGCTCGCCGACGACGTGAACGCCTGGGAGCTCCGCCCCGACGGCACCCAGGCGCCGATCTGGGGCGGCAGCCGCGACGCCCAGCGCGCCGACGAGCACCTGCGCGCGCTGCGCGCCGCGCCGATCCGCAACGGCCGCAAGGTGGCGTGAACGCGAGGTGGGCGTACACTCCGTCAAGCTCGGGCGTTCTGCCGCAGCGGGCGAAAGGCGCAACGATTCCGGGGAACGATCGTTTGCCCGCCGGCTCCGGCGCGATTAAACGTCCGGCACTTCCCTGTCCACCACTCACCGAGCGAGCGCGCGAAATGGCCCAGCTTCCCGACGTCGACCCCCAGGAGACCAGAGAGTGGCTCGAGGCCCTGGAGGGCGTGCTGGAACGCGAGGGTCCGGAGCGGGCGCAGCACCTCATCCAGACGCTCATCGATCGCTCCCGCCGATCCGGCGGCTACCTGCCCTTCTCGGCCACCACCGAGTACCTGAACACCATCCCCGTCGAGCGGCAGGCGCGCTTCCCGGGCGACTTCGCGCTCGAGCAGACGATCCGTCACTACATCCGCTGGAACGCGATGGCGATGGTGGTGCGGGCGAACAAGCACACCAACGTCGGCGGCCACATCGCCAGCTTCTCCTCGGCCGCGACGCTCTACGACGTCGGGTACAACCACTTCTGGCGGGCCTGGACCGAGGAGAAGCCCGGCGACCTCGTCTTCATCCAGGGCCACTCCGCGCCCGGCATCTATGCGCGCGCCTTCCTGCTCGGCCTGCTGAGCGAGGAGCAGCTCGACAACTTCCGCCAGGAGGTGGACGGCAAGGGCCTGTCGTCGTACCCGCACCCCTGGCTCATGCCGGACTTCTGGCAGTTCCCGACCGTCTCCATGGGCCTCGGGCCGCTCATGGCCATCTACCAGGCCCGGTTCATGCGCTACCTGGCGGACCGCGGGCTCTCCGACACCGAGGGGCGCAAGGTCTGGGCGCTGCTCGGCGACGGCGAGATGGACGAGCCCGAGTCGATGGGCGCGATCGGCATGGCGGGCCGCGAGAAGCTCGACAACCTCGTCTACGTCGTGAACTGCAACCTGCAGCGGCTCGACGGCCCGGTGCGGGGCAACGGGAAGATCATCCAGGAGCTCGAGGGCACGTTCCGCGGCGCGGGCTGGAACGTCATCAAGGTGATCTGGGGACGCCACTGGGACCCGCTGCTCGCGAAGGACAAGGACGGCCACCTCCGGCGGCGGATGATGGAGGTCGTGGACGGCGAGTACCAGGTCTACCGCTCCCGGAACGGCGCCTACGTGCGCGAGCACTTCTTCAACACGCCGGAGCTGCGGGACCTCGTGGCCGACCTCTCCGACGAGGACGTCTGGCGCCTGAACCGGGGCGGCCACGATCCGTTCAAGGTCTACGCCGCCTTCGACGCGGCGTCGAAGCACAAGGGCCAGCCGACGGTCATCCTCGCCAAGACGATCAAGGGCTACGGCCTCGGCGAGGCCGGCGAGGCGATGAACATCACCCACCAGCTCAAGAAGATGCCGACCGAGGCGGTCCGCCGGTTCCGCGACCGCTTCGAGGTGCCCGTGCCGGACGACAAGCTGGCCGAGGTGCCGTACGTGAAGCTCGCGGAGGGCTCGAAGGAGCACGAGTACATGAAGGCCCGCCGGCGCGAGCTCGGCGGCGACCGGCCCAAGCGCCGCCGCCGCTCGGAGGCGCTGGTGATCCCGCCGCTCGAGACGTTCGACCGGCTCCTCAAGTCCACCGAGGATCGCGAGATCTCCACCACGATGGCGCTGGTGCAGATCCTCCAGCTCCTGATGCGCGACAAGAACGTCGGCAAGCGCGTCGTGCCGATCGTGCCGGACGAGGGGCGCACCTTCGGCATGGAGGGCATGTACCGGCAGGCGGGGATCTGGAGCCACGTCGGCCAGCTCTACACGCCCGAGGACGCCGAGCAGCTCGCGTACTACCGGGAGGCGAAGGACGGCCAGGTCATCCAGGAGGGCATCACCGAGGCCGGCGCCATGGCCGAGTGGATCGCCGCGGCGTCGGCGTACTCGGTCCACAACTGCCCGCTCATCCCGTTCTACATCTACTACTCGATGTTCGGGTTCCAGCGGATCGGCGACCTCGCCTGGGCGGCCGCGGACATGCGCTGCCGCGGGTTCCTCGTCGGCGGCACCTCCGGCCGCACGACGCTCAACGGCGAGGGGCTCCAGCACGAGGACGGCCACTCGCACGTCTTCTCGTCGGTGATCCCGAACGTCCGGTCGTACGACCCGACGTTCGCCTACGAGCTCGCGGTCATCGTCCAGGACGGCCTGCGCCGCATGTACGCGGAGCAGGAGGACGTCTACTACTACCTGACGACGCTCAACGAGAACTACACGCACCCCGGCATGCCCGAGGGCGCCGCTCCGGGCATCCTCCGCGGCATGTACCTCTTCAAGGGCGGGGCGAAGCCGGACAAGAAGACGCCGCGCGTGCAGCTCCTGGGCTCGGGCGCGATCTTCCGCGAGGTGATCGCCGCCGCCGACCTGCTCCGCAACCACTGGGGCGTCGAGAGCGACCTCTGGAGCTGCCCGAGCTTCACCGAGCTCGCCCGCGACGGCATGGCGGTCGCGCGCGAGAACATGCTCGACCCGACCGCCGCGCCGCGCCGCCCGTACGTCGAGGCGGCCCTCGCCGAGTCGCAGGGCCCGGCCGTGGCCGCGACCGACTACATCCGCGCCTTCCCCGAGCAGATCCGCCCGTACCTCTCGCGCCGGTACGTGACGCTCGGCACCGACGGCTTCGGCCGCTCGGACACGCGCGAGAAGCTGCGTCGCTTCTTCGAGGTCGATCGCCACCACGTGACCGTGGCCGCCCTGCACGCGCTCGCGCAGGAAGGCGCGGTCCCGGCCGCCAAGGTGGCCGAGGCCATCCAGCGGTACGGGATCAAGAAGTCCGCCGCGCCGTGGACCGTCTGAGCGCCGGACCTGGGAGCCAAGAGATGAGCACCATCGACGTGAAGATCCCGGCCCTGGGCGACTACGAGGACGTGCCCGTCATCGACGTCCTCGTGAAGCCCGGCGACACCGTGAGCGCCAACGACGCGCTCGCCACCCTCGAGTCCGACAAGGCCACCATGGACGTCCCCGCGCCGGCCGCGGGCACCGTCCGCGAGATCCGGATCAAGGTCGGCGACCGGGTCGGAGAGGGGGCCGTGGTCGCCATCCTCGAGGCGGCCGACGGCGCCAAGGCGCCCGCGGGCGCCGCCTCGAAGGCCCCGGCCGCGGCGAGCGCCTCCCCTCCCGCGAAGGCCCCGGGCGCGAAGAAGACCCCGGAGCCGGCCGCACCTCCGCCGGCGCCGGCGGTCGCAGCCGCCCCCGCCGCGCCCGCGCCCGCGGGCGGCGGCCGCGTCGAGGTGAAGATCCCCGCGATCGGCGACTACAAGGACGTGCCGGTCATCGACGTCCTCGTGAAGCCCGGGGACGCGGTGCAGGCGAACGACGCGCTCGCCACCCTCGAGTCCGACAAGGCCACGAT